>JBPEYE010000383.1:0-17779 GCA_052030825.1 Gammaproteobacteria bacterium
GAAATCGGCGCGCCGCGCGTAACGCTGGAGCGCGGCAAACTGCAGATTGAACAACGCCGACGGCTCGACGCCGACGACCAGTGCCGGCGCCTGCGCCAGCATCCGCCAGCCGTAGTAACCGTTGCCGCAGCCGACATCGACGACCCGCCGCCCGGCAAGCGGCGCGAGCCTGGGCTGCACCCGGTCCCACTTCAGATTCGAGCGCCATTCGGCATCGATCCGGACATCGGCGAAACGAAACGGACCCTTGCGCCACGGCATCAGCCCGCGTAGTCCCGCCTCGAGCTCGTGCGTCGCGTTGCAGCGACCAGCCACCGTAACCGCATCCCGGTCGAAGATCAGATCGAGATCGTCGATTGGCGGCAGGCGGTCGAGCGCCGCCCGCCAGCGCGGGTAGTCGCCGTGCGCACCGAGCCGGTCGAGACTGCCGATAGCCTGTGCCGCCCAGGACTCGAGACCGTGCGCGCGCAGATTTTCGAGAAAGCCGCCGTTCACGCCTTGAGCGCGAGGTAAGAGGCGAAGTTGAGGCAGCGAAAACAGGGATATACCGGATCGAAGCCGGCATCGACAAGACGCTGCCGATGCACGGCCTCGCGATCGAGGCGCATGACCTGTTCGAGCGCGTTGCGTTTCTGGCTGATCTCGAGTTCGCTGTAACCCCGGCTCTTCTTGAATGCCTGGTGCAATTCGACCATGCGTGCGTTGTGCTCGTCGTCGTCGAGCAATACCTTCTCGCTCAGTACCAATGCGCCGCCCGGCAGCAGGCCTCGCTGAATTCGCGCGAGTTCGGCCGCGCGTTCTTCGGGCGGCAGGAACTGCAGCGTCAGGTTGAGCACGACCAGCGACGCCGACTCGATGCGGGTCGCACGAATGTCCTCGCAACGCCATTCGATGCGCGAATCCGCGCCCGACTCGCGCTGGCATCGTCGGATCATCGCCGCCGAGCTGTCGACCGCGATAATCTCGCAATCGACCGAGCGCGTCTGTTCCGCGATGACGCGCGCCGCCGCGCCGAGCGAACAACCGAGGTCATAGGCGCGGCTGTCGGGCCGCACGAAGATATCGGCGTACAGCGCGATGAGCTGCAACAACAAGGCGTAGCCGGGCACCGAGCGTTCGATCATGTCGCCAAAGACCTGCGCAACCGCTTCGTTGAACTCGAACGCCCTGATTTCGGCGAGCGGCCGCGCAAATACCCGATCGCGAGAATCCTCGCTCACAGCAGCAATCCCTCGAGGCGGCCGTCGAGATAAACCTGGGCCACGCGCTCGCGCTGCCAGGGCGGCACGCGGTGTTGCTGAAACAGGCGCTTGAGCCGACGCCGGTCGTCGTTGGCCTCGCCGTCGACGCGAAAGCGCAGCGACAGGTGCTGCTCGGCGTCGTCGATTCCGAGACGCTCGAATACCTGCCGCCGGCACAGTTTCAGATCGAGCTCGGCGATCTCGATTTCGGCGTCGAGACCGAAATCGTACTGCCCTTCGGCGCGCCGCGCGGGCGCGTCGCGGACGATGAACAGGCGCTGATCGTAAAGGCGGATCGCGTAACCCGGAAGGCTGATCTCGGGCACGCTGTCCGGCTCGGCGCGCAGCTGGCGCATCAATTCCTCGAGCCGTGCGTTCGGCACCGCGGCGAGCGCGCGTTGTGCGACCCAGTAGCGTACGAGATTTTTGCGCCGACCGGCCGAGAGCCGCAGGAGACCGGGCACATCGAGCGTCGGGATACCCCCCGAAGGTGCGCGCCGCAGTTCATCGAAGTCGGCGGCCGCGATTTCGTCGAGCAGCGTCTGGGTTTCTCCCTGCAGGTCGCTGGCGGTCGCGAGCGCGCTCTGGAAATGCGGCCAGCGTGATTTCAGCAGCGGCGTGACCTGGTTGCGGAGATAATTGCGGTCGAATCGCAGATCGCGATTACTCGGGTCGTTGAACCAGCGAATCTCGTGCTCGCGGGCGTAGGCTTCGAGCTGATCGCGGCTGTAGTCGAGCAGCGGTCGCAACAACAGCGCCGGGCCGAGGCGGCGGCGGCGGGCGATACCGCGCAAACCGGCACTGCCCGATCCGCGCAGCGCGTTGAGAAGAAAGGTTTCGGCCTGATCGTCCGCGTGATGGGCGGTCAGGATGCAGTCGCCGGCAACGGTCGCCTGCTCGAACAGGCGATAGCGCCGCCGTCGCGCCTCGGCCTCGATATTGCGCTCGAGTCCGCCGAGTTCGAGCCGGTCGACGCGCGGCTCGAGCCCGAGCCGGCGCGCCTCGTCGACGCAAAACTGCTGCATTTGCTCGGCCACCTCGAGCAGGCCGTGATTGACATGCCAGGGCACGACCTCGAAGCGTTCGGCACGCGTGGCCAGGTGCAGTAAAACGCTCGAATCGAGCCCACCGCTATAGGCGACGAAAACGCGACCGACGTCGCCGGGAATGATGTCGAGGCAGGTTTGCATACGCCTGTCCCGCGAGGCAAATCGATAATGCTATCAGGCTTCGCGATACTCACCAAAAGCCATCAGCTTCTGGTAACGCAGTTCGAGCAGCTTGTCGACGGTACTCGCCTCGAGCGATTCGAGGCTCTCGACCAGGTTTTCCTTGAGGGTACGTGCGATCTGGTCATAATCGCGGTGCGCGCCGCCGAGCGGCTCGTCGATGACCCGGTCGATCAGGTTGAGGGAAAACAGGCGCTCGGCGGTAATCCCCATCGCCTCGGCTGCCTGCGGCGCCTTTTCCGCGCTTTTCCACAGAATCGACGCGCAGCCTTCCGGCGAGATCACCGAATAGGTCGCGTATTGCAGCATGTTGATGCGGTCGCCGACGCAGATTGCCAGCGCGCCGCCCGAGCCGCCCTCGCCGATCACGGTGCAGATGACCGGTGTCTTGAGTTCGGCCAGCACGTAGAGATTGCGCGCGATCGCTTCGCTTTGTCCGCGTTCTTCGGCACCGATCCCGGGATAGGCCCCGGGGGTGTCCACCAGCGTAATCAGCGGCAGCTTGAATTTTTCCGCAAGCTTCATCAGGCGTAACGCCTTGCGATAACCCTCGGGCCGCGGCATGCCGAAATTACGGCGAATCTTTTCCTTCGTATCGCGGCCTTTTTGCTGACCGATGACCATCACCGGCCGACCTTCGAGGCGGCCGATACCGCCGACGATCGGTTGATCGTCGGCGTAAGTGCGGTCGCCGTGAAGAAACTCGAAATCGGTGAACATGCGCTCGATGTAATCGAGCGTGTAGGGTCGATTCGGATGGCGCGACAATTGCGAAATCTGCCACGCGCTGAGTTTCGAGAAGATCGACTGGGTCAGGCCCTCGACTTTTTTCTCGAGGGTCTGAATCTCCTGACTGATGTTGATATTCGAGTCGTCGGTAACGTAGCGAAGCTCGGTAATCTTGGCCTGCAGCTCGGCGATCGGCTGTTCGAAGTCTAGGAAATTCGGGTCCATGTCAGTGCGGGACGGGATTTTTTGTGCCGCTAGTGTAGCCCGTCGTCCGGGCCCTGTCATCCGCGTCTAGGCGGCCTCGCGAATCGCTTCCTGGATGCGCGCGAGCGCGGCCGCCGGATCGTCGGCACGCGTGATCGGCCGGCCGATGACGAGGTAACTCGCGCCCGCCGCGAGCGCCGCCTCGGGGGTCACGATGCGCTGCTGGTCGTCGGCCGTCGCCCACTCGGGACGGATTCCGGGCGTGACCAGCAGCGGTGACGCGCCGAGCCGGGCGCGCAGCGCGGGGGCTTCCCGCGCCGAGCAGACGACGCCGTCGAGACCGCATTCGATCGCCCGTTGCGCGAGCGATTCGACCAGCTCGGGGAGCGGACGCTCGATACCGAGGGCGGCGAGATCGGCTTCACCGTGGCTGGTCAGTATGGTCACCGCGACCAGCAACGGTCGCTCAGACGCGTCACCGACACCGGCCCGCGCCGCCTGCAGCATCGCGGTGCCGCCGAGGGCGTGAACGTTGAGCATCCACACGCCGAGATCGGCAGCCGCCCGCACCGCCTGCTGCACGGTGTTGGGAATGTCGTGATACTTGAGGTCGAGGAAGACGTCGAAGCCGTCGGCAATCAGGGACTTGACCAGCCCCGGCCCGGCACGGGTGAACAGTTCCTTGCCGACTTTGAGGCGACACTGTCGTGGATCGACGCGGTGGGAAAACTCGAAGGCGTGTCGCGCGTCGGCGAAGTCGAGCGCGACGATGATCTTCGGATCGGTCATGCCTTTAACGGTTTCATCGAATCCCAGTTACGGCAGCTCGGGCACAGCCATTGTATGGCATGGCTCTCGTAACCACAACGCGAACAGGAAAATTCGTTGCGCTTGCTTTGCAACGACTTGAGAAAACTCGACAGGGCTTCCCAGGTCTCGCCGAGCTGTTGCGGATTCGAGCGCAGGAAGCGCAATGCGAATTCGAAGGCTTCGAATGACGGCGATCGCTGCAGAATATCCGACAGGAAATCGCGCGCCTTTTCGACCTGGTTCTGATCGACGTAATGTTCGAGCTGCGCGATCGCGAGCCGGGTCGAAGGATGCTTGCGGTACTGGGATTGCAGGAACTCGACGTATACCTTCGGTTCATCGCGCAAGAAGATCTGGCGCGCCGGCTCGATGTAGAGCGGCATGAACTCGGGTTTGCGTCGGATCAACCGGTTGAATATCCGGCGGGCGGCGGCGCGATCGCCGGCAGCGAGGTTGGCCTGGATCAGCAGCAGGGCCGCGCGCACACAGTCTTCGTCGATCTCGAGCGCCCGCTCGAGGTGGGTACGCGCGGCTC
Source organism: Gammaproteobacteria bacterium (assembly GCA_052030825.1). Classification (GTDB taxonomy): domain Bacteria; phylum Pseudomonadota; class Gammaproteobacteria. The sequence continues at coordinate 4,749 of JBPEYE010000383.1, forward strand.
GGTGGTTACCGCCGGCCAGCGCCTGTTCGGCGATCTCACAAAGGCACTGGCTGTACATGACGCGCGATTCCGCCTCGCCGAGACGATAGAGCGCCTCGGCACATTCGACGGCCTCGTGCCAGGATTTCTCGGCGACGTAGAGGTCGAGCAGCCGGTGATAAGCTTCGGCGGTGTCGGCCTTGAGCTCGATCATCTCCCGGTAGAGCTTCTCGGCGCGATCGAACAGGCCGGCCTTGAGATAATCGCTGGCCAGCTCGGCGATCGCGGTGTGGCGCTGATTGCGAGTCAGGTTCGGCCGTGCCAGCAGGTTCTGGTGAATCCGGATTGCGCGGTCGACCTCGCCGCGCGAGCGAAACAGGTTGGCGAGCGCGAGATGAATTTCGATCGTCTCGCGATTGACTTCGATCAGGTCGGTGAAGATCTTGATCGCGTTGTCGGAATCGTCGGCGAGCAGATAGTTGAGCCCTTCGGCGTAGCGCTCGTTGAAGCGTTCGGCATCTGCCTCGCGACGCTTGGACTTGAAGGGCTGCCAGCGGCCGAGCAGGTAACCGATTACGATGGCAACCAGAATGGTCAGAAAGAGCCAGATATCCAGCATTCGGGGTCGGTCTCGACGCCGGCAGGCGCGCGTGCTTACTTCTGGTTATTCGCGCGGTCGCGGAGCTCCTTGCCGGGTTTGAAATGCGGGACGTACTTACCCGGCAGCTCGACCTTGTCGCCGGATTTGGGGTTACGCCCGATGCGCGGGGGCCGGTAATGCAGGCTGAAACTGCCGAATCCCCTGATCTCGATGCGTTCGCCGTTCGACAACGCGCTGCTCATCATTTCGATCAGGCTCTTGACTGCGAGCTCGACGTCTTTGTAGGCCAGATGACCCTGGTTCTTGGCGAGATTGTCGATCAAATCCGACTTCGTCATCGAGGGAACAAATTCTTGGTCTTTCATCAAATCGTCCGGTTGTCAGCCGGGTGGCGGGACGCGCCCGCCACCCCGTGAATCAGGAATCCATTTTTTCCTTGAGCAGATCGCCGAAGCTGGTCGTCGCCGCTTTCGAATCGTTGCTCGCGGCGTAGTCCTTGAGCGCTTCCTGCTCCTCGTCGCTATCCTTGGCCTTGATCGACAGATAAATGCTCCGCCCCTTGCGATCCATGCCGGTAATCTTGGCTTCGATCTGGTCGCCCTCGTTCAGGAAGGAGCGCGCATCCTCGACCCGGTCCTTGGCCATCTCGGAAGCGCGCAAAACCCCCTCGATACCGTCGCCGAGATCGACCACCGCGGCCTTGGCGTCGACCGAGATCACGGTGCCCGAAACGATGCTGCCCTTCGGCTTGTCGGCGATAAAACTCGCAAACGGATCTTTCTCGATCTGCTTGATGCCGAGCGAAATGCGTTCGCGCTCGGGATCGATAGACAATACCATGGCCTCGACTTCCTGTCCCTTCTGATAATCGCGCACCGCCTCTTCGCCCGGCTTGTTCCACGACAGGTCGGTCAGATGAATCAGGCCGTCGATATTGCCGTCGAGCCCGATGAAGATACCGAAGTCGGTGATCGACTTGATCTTGCCGTTGATGACGTCGCCCTTGTTGTTGTTGGCGGCGAATTCCTCCCAGGGATTGGGCTTGCACTGCTTCATGCCGAGCGAGATTCGGCGACGTTCCTCGTCGATTTCGAGAATCACGACCTCGACTTCGTCGCCGAGCGTGACGACCTTGTTGGGGTTGACGTTCTTGTTGGTCCAGTCCATCTCGGAGACGTGTACCAGGCCCTCGACGCCATCCTCGATCTCGACGAAGCAGCCGTAATCGGTGATGTTGCTGACGTGGCCGAACAGGCGCGTGCCCTCTGGATAACGCCGCATGATGTTCTCCCACGGATCCTCGCCCATTTGCTTGAGTCCCAGCGACACGCGGTTTTTCTCGCGGTCGAACTTGAGCACGACGACGTCGATTTCCTGGCCGATTTCGACGACCTCCGAGGGATGCTTGACCCGCTTCCAGGCCATGTCGGTAATGTGCAGCAGGCCGTCGATCCCGCCGAGATCGAGAAACGCGCCGTAATCGGTCAGATTCTTGACGATGCCGCGCACGACTTCGCCTTCCTTGAGCGTTTCGAGCAGTTTCTCGCGCTCCTCGCTGAATTCCTTTTCGACCACGGCACGCCGCGAGACGACGACGTTATTGCGTTTCTGATCGAGCTTGATGATCTTGAATTCGAGTTCTTTTTCTTCGAGATAAGACGTGTCCCGAACCGGGCGCACGTCGACCAGCGAGCCCGGCAGAAACGCGCGGATGTCGCCGATGTCGACGGTGAAGCCGCCCTTGACCTTGCCGGTAAAGCGGCCGGTAACGATCTCGTCGTTCTTTTGCGCCTCTTCTAGCCGCGCCCAGGCGCGGGCGCGCTTGGCTTTCTCGCGCGACAGGCGCGATTCGCCGTAACCGTCTTCGAAAGCATCGAGCGCGACTTCGACGGTATCGCCGATCTTGACGTCGAGTTCGCCGTCGTCGCCGTAGAATTGCTCGACCGGGATGACGCCTTCGGACTTGAGCCCGGCGTTGACGATGACGACGTCGCGGTTGATGTCGACGACTTCGCCGGTAATGATGTCGCCCGGGCGCATGTTCATTTTGCTAATGCTTTGCTCGAACATTTCTGCAAAGTTTTCTGCCATGGAATTTCCTGAAGTGTGTTTCGTGATAGCTGACCTGAACAGGTATGACCATCTTGTCTCGTTAAAAAAACCCCGCAGACGGTGCGCCTACAGGGACCAGTTTAGTCGTATCGCTGCGTTTCGCGAATGTGGCTCAGCACCAGTCGGGTGACCTGCGCCAGGTCCATCAAACTCGAATCGACGATTAACGCATCTTCGGCGGGTACCAGCGGCGAGGCTGCACGATTTCGGTCACGCGCGTCGCGTTCTTCGATCTCCGCCCGAAGGTCGGCGATATTAGCCGATAAGTCCATATTAATCAACTGCTTATATCGCCTTTGTGCGCGCACCTCGGGACTCGCGTAAAGAAAGAACTTGAAGCGTGCGTCGGGAAACACGACCGTTCCCATGTCGCGGCCGTCTGCGACCAGTCCCGGTGCGCGAAAAAATCCGCGCTGCAGTTCGAGCAGGCGCTGGCGCACGGCCGGGTGCTGCGCGACGACCGAGGCAGCCTCGCCGGTCGATTCGCGGCGCAGTTCGTTGCTGACATTTCGACCATCGAGGAACGGAACGCTCAACCCGTCACCGACTTCGAAGCGAATGTCGAAATCGTCGAGCAGCGCGGCGACCTGCGCCTCGTCGTCGAGATCGACCCCCTGCTCGATCGCCTTGAGCGCCAGCAGGCGATAAATCGCGCCGCTGTCCAGCAGGTGAAAACCGAGTTTGCGGGCAATCGCCGACGCCAGCGAACCCTTGCCCGAGCCGCTGGGGCCGTCGATGGCGATGACGTAGGCGTCGTCAGTCGTCATCGCTTTCGATCCCGAGACCCGCGTCGCGCGCGATTTCGACGAAATTCGGAAACGAGGTGTCGACGTTGGCACAGTCGCGCACTTCGACACTCGCGCCGGCGCGGGTCGCCGCGACCGCGAAGGCCATCGCGATCCGGTGGTCGCCGCGAGAATCGACCTGCCCGCCGCCGAGTTTGCCACCCTCGATGACGATGCCGTCGGCCGCCGGTCGCGCCGCGACGCCGAGCGTCGCGAGGCCGTCGGCCATCGCCTGGATACGATCGCTTTCCTTGACGCGCAGTTCGGCGGCGCCACCGAGCCGCGTCACGCCATCGGCGCAGGCGGCGGCAACGAACAGCACCGGGAACTCGTCGATTGCCAGCGGCACCAGTTCGGCCGGAATATCGATGCCGCGCAGCGGCGCGCTGCGCACGCGAATATCGGCGACCGGCTCGCCGCCGAATTCGCGTCGATCGATCAATTCGATATCGGCGCCCATGCGGCGCAGAATCTCGATCACGCCGGTGCGCGTGGGATTGACGCCGACTTCGCGCAAGCGGATGTCGCTGCCCGGCGCGATCGCAGCCGCAACCATGAAAAACGCCGCCGATGAAATGTCCGCCGGCACGTCGATATCGGCCGCGGTCAGTCGCTGACCGCCATCCATCGCGATGCGGCCGTCACTGGCGTCGAGTTTGCAACCGAAGGCGCGCAGCATGCGTTCGCTGTGATCGCGCGACGGCGCCGGTTCGCGAATACGCAGAACGCCACTGGCGTAAAGACCGGCGAGCAGCAGGCAGGACTTGACCTGGGCTGATGCGATTGGCATCGCATAGTCGATCGCGCGCAGTTTTTCGCCGGCGTGCACCTCCAGTGGCGCGCGCTCGCCGGGCGCGCTGTCGATGCGGGCACCCATCGCGCGCAGCGGTTCGATGACCCGCGCCATCGGCCGCGACGACAGCGAGGCATCACCGGTCAGTCGACTGTCGAAGTCCTGCCCGGCCAACAGCCCGAGCAACAATCGCATCGCGGTGCCCGAGTTACCGAGATAGAGATCCTCGGCCGGCGCCCGCAATCCGTCCCGGCCGCGACCATGGATCGTCAGGCAATCACCGTCGCGCTCGATCTCGACGCCCATCCGGCGAAACGCCCGCATCGTCGCGAGGCTGTCTTCGCCGAGCAGGAAACCGCGCACCCGGCTGGTGCCGTCGGCAATCGAGGCGAGCATCACCGAGCGATGTGAAATCGATTTGTCGCCGGGAACCCGCAATTCGCCCGACAGGCGCCCACCCGGGGAACAGAGAAAGCGCGACATCAACAGTTTCCGATTAGCGAATCCCGCTCCGACTTGGCGCGGCCGAACAAGCGCAGCAACTCGTCGGCGTCGGCGGCCCGGATTGCAGCGGCGACCTGCTCGAGTTCTTGCTGGTACTGTTCGATCAGTTCCACCAGGGCGTCGCCGTTGGCGAGGCAAACATCGCGCCACATGACCGGATCGCTCGACGCGATCCGCGTGAAATCGCGAAAGCCGCCGGCCGCGTAACGGAAAATCTCGGCGTGATCGTTGAGATTGGACAGATGGTGCACCAGCGCGTAGGCGAGCATGTGCGGCAGGTGCGAGGTCGCCGCGAGCACCCGGTCGTGATGATCCACGTCCATCGTCTCGACCACCGCGCCGCAGTGCTGCCACATGGCCGTCACCGTGTCGACCGCGCCCGCGTCGGTTTCCGCCAGCGGCGTCAGGATTACGCGACGGCTCTGAAACAGGCTCGCAAAGCCGGCCTCGACGCCGCTTTTTTCGGTGCCGGCGATCGGATGGCCGGGCACGAATCGCGGCAGGTTCTTGCCGAGCGCCGCGCGCGCAGCGTCAACCACCGAGCCCTTGGCACTGCCGACGTCGGTCACGACCGCGTCGGCCGACAGTGCCGGCGCGAGCTCGGCGAGAACTGCCGCCATCGCGCCCAGCGGCACCGCGACGACGACCATATCGGCGCCATCGACCGCGTCCGCAATCGTAGCGGCGGGTTGATCGAGCACGCCGAGCTCGACGCCCTTGTCGAGATTGTTACGGTTGCGTCCGTAACCCACGACCTCGCCAACCGCGCCGGCCTGCTTGAGCGCGAGCGACAGCGAACTGCCGATCAGGCCGACCCCGAGAATCGCGAGCCGATCGATCACAGCAGCGGCTCCAGCCGCTCGAACAGGCGGTCGATCTGCGCCGGCGCGCCGACGCTGATACGCAGGTAGTCCTCGAGCCCGTAATTCGCGATCGGACGCACGATCGTGCCGGCTTCGAGCAGCGCCTGGTAAATCTGCGGGCTGCGCGCGCCGAAGCGTACGCTGACGAAATTGCCGGCCGATGGAATGAACCCGACACCGCGATCGCCGAGCCAATCCTGCATCCGTCGCAAACCCTCGCGATTGGTATCGCGGCTGTGCGCGATGAAGGCGTCGTCGTCGAGCGCCGCCTCGGCCGCGGCCAGCGCGAGGCTATTGCCGTTGAAAGGCTGGCGCACGCGGTTGAAAAGGTCGGCAAGCTCGGGGCTCGATATCGCGTAGCCAAGCCTGAGCCCGGCAAGACCGTAAATCTTGGAAAAGGTCCGCGTGACGATCAGATTCGGGTGCGCCGCCAGCCACGCCAGCGAATCCGGATATTCGGGCAACTCGACGTACTCGAAGTAAGCCTCGTCGACGACGATGGCGATGTGTTCGGGGACCTTGGCGATGAAATCGCCGAGTTCGGCGCGCCCAATCCAGGTGCCGGTCGGGTTGTTCGGATTGGCGATGAAAACCACCCGCGTGCGGTTGTTGATCAGTGCCAGCATCGCGCCGAGGTCGTGTCCGAGGGGCTGCGCGTGCGATTCATCGAAGGCGCGCGCGACCTGTGCGGTCGCGCCGCAGGCCTGGGTGACCATGCCGTAGACCATGAACGCATACTGCGAGAACACCGCCTCGCCGTCACCGTCGAGAAAGGTCCGGGCAATGAGATCGAGGACGTCGTTGGAGCCGTTGCCGAGCGTGATTTGCGCCGGCGTGACGCCGAGTTTCGCCGCCAGCCGATTTTTCAGATAGTAACCGTTGGCGTCGGGATACAGGTAGATCTCCTCGCTTGCGCGCCGTAGCGCATCGATTGCCCGGGGCGAGCAGCCGAGCGGGTTTTCGTTTGACGCGAGCTTGTCGGCGCCGGCAATACCCAGTTCACGCTCGAGTTCCTCGACCGGCTTGCCGGGCAGGTAGGGTGTCAGCGCCTTGATCTGCGCCAGGGCTGAATCGAATGCGGACATCAGAGCGAGGCTTTGGGATAAGAGCCGAGTATCTTGAACAGCGACGCCTGTGCCTTCAACTCGTTCAAGGCCTGCCGCACCTCCGGATCCTGCTGGTGACCGTCGATATCGATGAAAAAGACATACGCCCACTTGCGCCCGGCGTAGGGTCGCGATTCGATCTTGTTCATGCTGATGTTGTTGTCCGCGAGCGGTTGCAACAGTCCGAGCAGCGCGCCCGGGACGTTGCGCGTCGACACCAGCAGCGAGGTCTTGTCGTTACCGCTCGGCCCGACGTCCTGGTGGCCGATGATGACGAAGCGGGTCGTGTTGTTGGCCAGGTCCTCGATGTTTTCGGCGCAAATCCGCAGGCCGAAAATCTCGACCGCCGGCAGGCCGCAGATCGCCGCGGCGTCAGCCTGTTCGCTGGCGATGCGGGCTGCCTCGGCGTTGCTACTGACCGGGATGCGCTCGATCGCGGGAAAGTTCTGCTCGAGCCAGCGCCGGCACTGGGCGAAGGATTGCTGGTGCGAGTAGATGTAGCGAATCTTCGAGATATCCTGCGACTGGCTCGCGAGGTGGTGATGGATGCGAATCTCGACCTCGCCGCAGACCTTCAGACGGGAATCGATGAACATGTCGAGAGTGTGGCTGATGACGCCCTCGGTCGAATTTTCGACCGGCACCAGCCCATAGTCGGCATGACGCGACTCGACCGCGCTGAAAACGTCGGGAATGCTGCTCATCGGGATCGTCGACACCGAATGGCCGAAATGCTTGAGCGCGGCGCTTTGCGTGAAAGTCCCCTCGGGTCCCAGGTAGGCTATCTTGAGCGGTTGCTCGAGAGCGAGACAGGCCGACATGACCTCGCGAACCAGGCGCCCGACCTCGTCGTTGGAGAGCGGCCCCCGGTTCAGCGACTTGACCCGCTCGATTACCTGCGCCTCGCGATCGGGACGGAAAAAATTGATGTCCTCGTCGCTGCCCTCACCGAGACGGCGCTTGATTTCGGCGATCTCGACCGCGCAGCGGGCGCGCTGGTTGAACAGTGCCAGCAGTTCCTCGTCGATGGCGTCGATCCGGTCACGCAGGCTTTTCAGCGGGTCGTCGCTCACGCGTCGTCGTCTCCGTCGAGGCCGTCTTCGACGCGCGCCGCAACCGCTTCGATCTGCACCAGTTGCTCGTCGTCGGCGAGGCGGATCAGGGTCACGCCCTGGGTGTTGCGCCCGAGCACCGGGATGTCGGCTGCCGGGGTACGCACGAGCGTGCCGGTATTGCTGATCAGCATGATTTCTTCGTCACCGGCAGTTTTGATTGCGCCGACGACGCGGCCATTGCGCTTCGACGTCTGGATCGAGATCACGCCCTGGCCGCCACGCCCCTGGCGCGAAAAATCGGCCACCCGCGTCCGCTTGCCATAACCGTGCTCGGTCGCAAACAGGATCTGGCAATCGCCGTTGTCGATCGCAATCAGCGAGATCACCTCGGCGTCGCCCTTGACCTTGATCCCGCGCACGCCGGCGGCGGTGCGACCCATCGCGCGCACGTCGGACTCGGCGAAGCGTATGCCCTTGCCGCCGCTCGAAAACAGCATCAGGTCGGAATGACCGTCGGTCAGCTGCACCCCGATCAGGCTGTCCTCGTCGCGCAGGTCGAGCGCGATGATGCCGTTGGCGCGCGGCCGCGAAAAATTCGACAGCGGCGTGCGCTTGACCTTGCCGCTGGCGGTGGCAAAAAAGATGAACTGGTCCTCGGGATAGTCGCGAACCGGCAGGATTGCGGTGATCCGCTCGTTCTCCTCCAGCGGCAACAGGTTGACCATGGGCCGACCGCGCGAGGTACGACTGCCGATCGGCAACTGGTAGACCTTTTGCCAGTACACCTTGCCGCGGGTCGAAAAGCACAGCAACGTGTCGTGGGTCGACGCGGCAAACATCTGTTCGACGAAATCCTCGTCCTTGACCCGGGTCGCGGCCTTGCCCTTGCCGCCGCGACGCTGCGCGGAATAGGATTCGAGCGGTTGCGCCTTGGCGTAGCCGAGATGCGATATCGTGACGACGACGTCCTCTTCGCTGATCAGGTCCTCGACCGTCAGGTCGCTGTGATCGATGACGATCTCGGTGCGCCGCGGTTCGGCGAACTCTTCGCGAACTTCGCCGAGTTCGCGCCGAATCTCCTGCTTGAGGCGTTCGTCACGGTTCAGAATATCGAGCAGGTCCTCGATCTTGTCGAGTATTTCGCGGTACTCGGACATGATCTTGTCCTGCTCGAGGCCGGTCAGCTTGTGCAGGCGCAGATCGAGGATCGCCTGGGCCTGGCGCTCGGTCAGCCGGTAGGCCTCGTCGACGAGGCCGTAGCCGGCGGGCAGACCTTCGGGCTGCGACGCTTCGGCACCGGACCGTTTCAGCATCTCCATGACGACGCCGGGCGGCCAGGATCGGTCGAGCAACGCGGCCTTGGCTACCGCCGGGCTTTCCGACTTCTTTATCAGCTCGATGATCGCGTCGATGTTGGATAACGCGACCGCGAGCCCCTCGAGAATGTGAGCGCGCTCGCGCGCCTTGCGCAGATCGAAAATCGTGCGCCGGGTGACGACCTCGCGGCGGTGCAGGATGAAAGCCTCGAGGATTTCCTTGAGATTGAGGATCCGCGGCTGCCCGTTGACCAGCGCGACCATGTTGATGCCGAACACGTTCTGCATCTGGGTCTGCTTGTACAGGTTGTTGAGCACGACGTCTGCAATCTCGCCGCGGCGCAATTCGATCACCATGCGCATGCCGTCCTTGTCGGACTCGTCGCGCAGCCCTGAAATCCCTTCGAGTCGCTTGTCCTTGACCAGCTCGGCAATCTTTTCGAGCAGCCGTGCCTTGTTGACCTGGTACGGCAGTTCGGTGACGACGATACTCTGCCGGCCGGACTTGTCTTCCTCGGTGTGGGTCCGAGCGCGCAGGTAAATCTTGCCCTTGCCGGTACGATAGGCCTCGCGGATGCCGCGTGCGCCGTTGATGAAACCGGCGGTCGGAAAATCCGGGCCCGGGACGGATTCCATCAGTTCGGCGAGATCGACGTCGGGATTATCGATCAGGCGCAGGCAGGCATCGACGACTTCGCCGAGATTGTGCGGCGGAATATTGGTCGCCATGCCGACGGCAATGCCCGAGGAACCATTGACCAGCAGGTTCGGTACCTTGGTCGGCAACACCAGCGGCTCGCGCTCGGACTCGTCGTAGTTGGGGATGAAATCGACCGTCTCCTTGTCGAGATCGGCGAGCAGTTCGTGCGCAATCTTCGACATGCGCACCTCGGTATAACGCATCGCCGCCGGCGAATCGCCGTCGACCGAACCGAAATTGCCCTGCCCGTCGACCAGCAGGTGACGCATCGCGAAAGGTTGCGCCATGCGAACGATCGTGTCGTAAACCGCGGTGTCACCGTGGGGATGGTATTTACCGATGACGTCGCCGACGACGCGCGCCGATTTCTTGTACGGTTTGTTGTAATCGTTGCCGAGTTCGTTCATCGCGTAGAGCACCCGTCGGTGCACCGGCTTGAGCCCGTCGCGCACGTCGGGCAGCGCGCGGCCGACGATGACGCTCATCGCATACTCGAGATACGACTGGCGCATCTCGTCTTCTAGATTGACCGGAAAGATTTCCTTGGCAATATCAGCCATAAAACTCGTTTCTCGAAGCTAAGAAATGTCGCAGGAATGATTTATTTGATATCTGCGCGATTTTATCACAGCCCCAAGGGTTCCTACTAACGATAAAATCTCCCCGCCAGCGACGATTCAGGGCGATTTCAGCGGCGTTACCGAAATTTGGTCGCGCCCGATTCGGACCGCGTGATATTCGTTTGCAGCGCCCGGCAAATCTTGTAAGGTGCGGCCATGGCGAAGCGCTACCAGATCCTCAAACCCGACTGGATCCTGACCGTCGACGCGGACTTTCGCGTGCTGCGCGACGCCGCGCTGGTCATCGCCGACAACCGGATCGACGCGTTGGTCGACAACGGCGACACCGAGGCGCTCGATCGCTACGCAAAGGCCGAGGTCGTCGAGCTGCCCGGCCGGGTCCTGCTGCCCGGCTTCGTCAACAGCCATACCCACGCGTCGATGAGCCTGTTCCGCGGCATGGCCGACGACTTGCCACTGATGGAATGGCTGACCGATCATATCTGGCCGGCCGAATCGCGCTGGGTCGATCCCGGATTCGCGGCCGACGGCCTGCGCCTCGCGGCGATCGAAATGATCCGTGGCGGCACCACCTGTCTCAGCGACATGTTTTACTTTCCCGACGAGGTCGCGCGGACCGTCCAGGCCGTCGGCATGCGCGGCGTCGTCGGCCTGATCGTGCTCGACTTCCCGTCGCCCTGGGCGCGCGACGCCGACGAATACCTGCACAAGGCCCTCGCCGTGCACGACGAGATTCGCGAACTGTCGCTCGTCGACAGCGCGCTTGCGCCGCATGCACCCTACACGGTCTCCGACGCACCGCTCGAAAAGATCGCCATGTACAGCGACGAGCTCGACATCCCGGTGCACATGCACGTGCACGAGACCGCCGCCGAAGTTGCCGAGGCCGAACAACAATCCGGACGCCGACCGCTCGAACGCCTCGACCAGCTCGGCCTGCTCAACCCGAGCCTGATCGCGGTGCACATGACCGAGCTGAATCCGCTCGAGATCGAGCGCGTCGCCGAAGCCGGGGTTAACGTCGCTCACTGTCCGGAATCGAACCTCAAACTCGCCAGCGGCATCTGCCCGCTCGCCGCGCTGCTCGAACACGGTGTCAACGTCTGCCTCGGCACCGACGGCGCGGCCAGCAACAACGACCTCGACCTGCTCGGCGAAATGCGCACCGCGAGTCTCCTCGCCAAGGGCGCGAGCGGTGACGCGCGCGCCTGCGGTGCGCGCCAGGCCATCGAGATGGCGACAATCAACGGCGCCCGCGCGCTCGCGCTCGGCGATCGAATCGGCAGCATCGAGGTCGGCAAGCTCGCCGACCTGATTGCGATCGACCTACGCGCGGCCAACACCCAGCCGCTCTACGACCCGGTGGCGCAGGTGGCCTACGCGGCGGCCGCCAGCCAGGTCTCGGACGTCTGGATAGACGGCGTTCGCCAGCTGCGCGAGTTCGAGCTGTGCCAGCTGGACCCCGCGGACATACTGGCCCGTGCGAACGCGTGGGCGAGCCGTATCGGCAGCCAGCGATGAATCCCGACGCCAACGTCGATCCGGCCGAAGTCGAAAAGTTCGAGGCGCTCGCGAGCCGCTGGTGGGATATTGACGGCGAATTCAGAACGCTACACGAGATCAATCCGCTGCGGGTGGCCTATATCGAGCGCCAGGTGGGCGCGCTCGAAGGTCGGAGGCTGCTCGATATCGGCTGCGGCGGCGGCCTGCTCGCCGAGGCCCTGGCGCATCGCGGCGCCCGGGTTACCGGAATCGACGTGGCCGAATCCGCGCTCGAGGTCGCGCGCCTGCACCTGCACGAATCGGCGCTCGAGATCGACTACCGGCTCGCGACCGCCGAAGACTTCGCCGCGGACAACGCGGCCGGCTTCGATGTCGTCACCTGCCTCGAAATGCTCGAGCACGTCCCCGATCCCGATTCGGTGATCGCAGCCGCCGCGCGCCTGCTCCGGCCCGGCGGCCGCCTGGTGCTGGCGACGATCAACCGCAACCCCAAGGCTTTCGCGCTCGCGATCGTCGGCGCCGAGTACCTCTTGCGGTTGCTACCACGCGGCACGCACGACTATCGAAACTTTATTAAGCCGTCCGAACTCGCGGCAAGCCTGCGCGCTGCCGGCCTGCGCCCGGTCGACCTCAGCGGCGTCACCTACAACCCGCTAACTCGGACCGGCAGCCTCGGTCGGGACATCGACGTCAACTATCTGATGACCGCGGTCTTCGATGATTGAGGCGGTGTTGCTGGATCTGGATGGTACGCTGGTCGACACCGCCCCGGACATGGGCCGCGCGTTGAACAACCTGCTGCGCGAGGAAAGCCTCGAACCGCTACCACTCGACCAAATCCGCCCCTACGTATCGCAGGGCGGCCTAGTCCTGACCCGGCTGGGATTCGGCGGTAGCGTACCCGAGGCGCAGATCGAGCCGCTGCGCCTGCGGTTCCTCGACCATTATCGTCAAATCATCGCCGACGACTCGGCGCTGTTCGACGGTTTCGACTCAATTCTCGATGCTCTCGACAGTCGCGGGGTCCCGTGGGGCATCGTCACCAACAAGCCGGAATGGCTGACGCGCCCGCTGCTCGAGGCGCTCGGGCTGGCGGCGCGCGCGGCGGTCGTGATCGGCGGCGATACGCTGGC
>JBPEYE010000384.1:0-3860 GCA_052030825.1 Gammaproteobacteria bacterium
GTTCGCGCTCGCCGGCCTGATCAACGGCATTTTCGCCAACAGCTTCGACGACATCAGCATCATCCCGACCTTCGTGCTGACGCCGCTGACCTATCTCGGCGGTATCTTCTACTCGATCAAGCTGCTGCCCGAGGTCTGGCAGCAGGCCTCGCTGATCAACCCGATCCTGTACATGGTCAACAGCTTCCGCTACGGCTTTCGCGGCAGCAGCGATATCGACCTCTGGATTGCGCTCGCGGTAATCGTCGGGTTCATTGCCGCGCTGTTCGTCCTGTGTCTCGCGCTGCTCGCCCGCGGCACCGGGATCCGCCAATGAGCGAGCTTGTCGACATCGGCGTCAACCTGACCAACAAGCGCCTCCTGCGCGATCTCGACGGCGTCATGCAGCGCGCGCTCGACGCCGGCGTCCGCCAGATGGTCGTCACCGGCACCAGCCTCGCCGCGAGCGCCGACGCCATCGCGCTGTGCGCGCGCTTTCCCGACCGGCTGGTCGCGACCTGCGGCATCCACCCGCACCACGCGAGTGACTGGAACGAGGCGACCCTCGGCGAGATCGAGGCCCTGGCACAATCGTCACGGGTGCGCGCAATCGGCGAGACCGGGCTCGACTTCAACCGCAACTACTCGCCGCGCGAAGCCCAGGAGCATGCCTTCGAGCAGCAGCTCGAACTCGCCGCGCGCCTGCAGCTGCCGCTGTTCTGCCATCAGCGCGACGCGCACGAGCGCTTCGTCGAACTGCTGCGCGCGCGCCGCGACCGCCTGGGCCGCGTCGTCGTTCACTGTTTTACCGACCGCGAGGGGGCGCTCGTCGATTACCTCGATCTCGACTGTTACATCGGGATCACCGGCTGGATCTGCGACGAGCGCCGCGGGCTGGAGCTGCAGCGGCTGGTGCGCCTGATCCCGGCCGAGCGCTTGCTGCTCGAAACCGACGCGCCCTACCTGCTACCGCGCAATCTCGAACCCAAGCCCGCCAGCCGGGTCAACGAACCGGCCAATCTGCCGCATATCCTGCGCGAGGTGGCGCGCCATCGCGACGAGGCGGCGGACGTGCTGGCCGCGCAGACCCGCGCCAACAGCGCCCGTTTTTTCGCGCTCTAACCCGCTCCCAGTCGCCGTGGCGGCCGTTTCGCGGCCAAAAATGGCGTTACAAGTGCCCTATTCCGGACTAAACTCAAAGCATTGGCGACGACCGAGAACCCATGAACGATCAGGTCAAAATCAACTTCTTCGCGTCGACCCCGGAGCCGTGCAGCTATCTCGCGCACCGCAAGGCGGTCAGTGCCTTCGCGAATCCCCACATGGACATGGACATGGGCACCTATAACGAGTTGATTCAACACGGTTTTCGGCGTTCGGGCGGCTATATTTACCGACCCCACTGCCCGGCTTGCCAGGAATGCATTTCGGTGCGTATCCCGGTGCGCAAGCACCGCCTGTCGCGCAACGAGCGGCGCGTCGCCCGGCGCAACGCCGATCTCGACATTGCCCTGACGCCCGGACGCTATCGCGACGAGCATTTCGACCTCTACCGTCGCTACATCAACCATCGCCACAACGAAGGCAGCATGGCCAATCCGTCGAAGTCGGATTATCACCGGTTTCTGATCTGTGACTGGACCGACACGCTGTTCTTCGAGTACCGCTACAACCGCATCCTGATCGCGGTCGCGGTTTGCGACGTGACCGACAGCGGATTATCGGCGGTCTATACCTTCTTCGATCCGGATCACGCCGCGCGCAGCCTCGGGCATTACGCGATCCTGACGCAGATTCACGAAACCCGCCTGCGCGATCTCGAATATCTTTACCTCGGATACTGGATTCGCGACTGCGCGAAAATGAGCTACAAGCGCCGCTATCGCCCGCTCGAGGCCTACCTCAACGATCAGTGGGTGAGCCTCGATCCGATCTGAGCACCTGCCTGGCAGTCATTGCGGGTCCCGGTATTCACCGGGGCAGGCTGCGCGAAGTAATCTCGCCGTGGCCGCGTCGTTGCAAGCGACAGCGAAGCAATCTCCGGGGACTGGGCAAGAACAAGGCGATGGCTTCGTCGGCTACGCCGCCTCGCAATCACGCGCGAATTTGCGCAACGCGCGCTTTTTCGGCAAACAACTACAGTAAACCCTGGAGCCTTTCCCAGTCGAAGGCGGGACCGGGGTCGGTCTTGCGACCCGGCGCGATATCGCTGTGGCCGGCTACCGCGTCGGCCGCGATCGCGGGGTAGCGCGCGCGCAGCGCACCGATCAGCGCCGCAAGCGCGGCGTATTGCGCGTCTTCGTAGGCACGATCGTCGCAGCCCTCGAGCTCGATTCCGACCGAGAAATCGTTGCACGCGGCCTGGCCGCGCCATTCCGATTCGCCCGCGTGCCAGGCGCGGTCGTCGAAGGACACGAACTGGGTCACGCGGCCGTCGCGCTCGATCAGGCAGTGCGCCGACACCCGCAGGTCGCAGATCCCGGCAAAGTACGGGTGAATCTGCGAATCGAGTCGGTTACAGAAAAATTCCTGTACGTGGCCGCCACCGAACTCCCCGGGCGGCAAACTGATGCCGTGCACGACGACGAGCTTGACCGTGGCGCCGTCGGGCCGCGCATCGAAGTTGGGCGACTCGTGCACGTTGGCCGCGCGCAGCCAGCCCGCGGCATCGATTTCAGGTTTCGTCATGGTGCCCGTCGGCACATCCGCGAAGTCTTTGCGTCAGCGCAAGATAGTTTATCGACCGCGAGGCTGCAAGACCCGGCCGCCGTAGCGTCGCGCGCCGTCATCCAGCGAAGGGCTTCGCGCGGACCGGCAGTTCGCTACAGGCGTTCGAGCTCCCAGATGCCGTAATAGCGACTGCTGCCCTTCGATTCCCAGGTGCCGACCAGTTGTCGACCGCCGTCGATGACGTTCAGGAATCCGTCGCCGTAGCTGCCCGAGGCGTGCTCCCATTGCAGGATGACGCGATCGCCACGCAGGCTGCCCTGCAACCAGAGCGTATTGTCGAGCGCGGCACCGCGCACCAGCTCGCCGTGCTGGGTGATGTGCAGGCGCAAGACGTTGTTGGTGATGTTGCGAACCTTGTCGACCCAGCGACCGTGATAAAACCCGGTCAGGTCGATGGGCGCGCCGTCTTGCGCCGCTCCGGCATGCGACAGACCCCCGCCGACGGCGAAGGCCAGCAGCAAGAGCAGTTTGCGTGACGGGCGCGTCGGTGACGGGCGCGTTGGCGACATGCGCGCCAGACCCGATCTCCGCCGTCAGTGCGCCAGGATCTGGCTCAGGAACAGCTGGGTGCGCTCGTGCTGCGGGTTCTCGAAGAATTCGAACGGTTCGTTCTCCTCGATGATCTCGCCGCCGTCCATGAAGATGACGCGGTTGGCAACCGTCTTGGCGAAGCCCATTTCATGGGTCACGCAGAGCATCGTCATACCCTCGCGCGCGAGCTCGATCATGACGTCGAGCACTTCCTTGATCATCTCCGGGTCGAGCGCCGAGGTCGGCTCGTCGAACAGCATGATGCGCGGATTCATGCACAGCGAGCGCGCGATCGCAACGCGCTGCTGCTGGCCGCCCGACAGCTGGCCGGGGAACTTGTTGGCCTGCTCCGGGATCTTGACCCTTTTCAAATACTTCATCGCCGTTTCCTCGGCATCCTTGCGCGGAATCTGCTTGACCCAGATCGGCGCCAGCGTGCAGTTCTCGAGCACCGTCAGGTGCGGGAACAGGTTGAAGTGCTGGAACACCATGCCGACTTCGCGGCGGATCGCGTCGATGTTCTTGAGGTCGTTGGTCAGCTCGACGCCGTCGACGATGATTTGCCCCTGCTGGTGCTCTTCGAGCCGGTTGATGCAGCGGATCAGCGTCGACTTGCCCGA
>JBPEYE010000385.1:0-2971 GCA_052030825.1 Gammaproteobacteria bacterium
CGGCGATCGCCTCACCCTTGTCGCGCAACAGCTTGCGGCCCATCAGGTCGAGCGCCTGGATTCCGGTCGTGCCCTCGTAAATCGTCAGGATGCGCGCATCGCGCGAGTGCTGCGCGGCGCCGGTTTCCTCGATGAAACCCATCCCGCCGTGCACCTGCACACCGAGGTAGGTGACTTCCTGCGCCATCTCGGTACACCAGCCCTTGACGATCGGGATCAGCAGGTCGACCCGGCGCTGGAAGCGCGCGCGATCCTCGGCCGCTTCCGAGCGCTCGGCGAGATCGGTTTGCGCCGACGCGTAGTACGCGAGCGCGCGGCCGGCCTCGGTGGTCGCGCGCATCTGCATCAGCATCCGGCGCACGTCCGGATGATGGATGATCGTGCTGCGCTCGCGATGGCCGCGCGCGACGCCCTGCACCCGCTCCCGGGCAAATGCCACCGCACGCTGCAACGCACGCTCCGAAATCGCCACGCCCTGCATGCCGACCTCGAGGCGCGCGTTATTCATCATCGTGAACATGCAGGCCAGGCCGTTGTGCTCCTCGCCGACGAGATAGCCGATCGCGCCGCCCTCGTCACCGTAGGACATCACGCAGGTCGGCGACGAGTGGATGCCGAGCTTGGATTCGACCGACACGACGTGCACGTCGTTGCGCTCGCCCCTGCCGCCGTCGGCGCCGGGGAGGTATTTCGGCACCAGGAACAGCGAGATGCCCTTGACCCCCGCGGGCGCATCGGGCAGGCGCGCGAGCACCAGGTGCACGATATTGTCGGAGAGTTCGTGCTCGCCCCAGGTGATATAAATCTTCTGCCCGAAAATGCGGTAATGGTCGCCGTCGCGCTCGGCGCGCGTCTTGATCGCGGCGAGGTCGGTACCGGCCTGCGGCTCGGTCAGGTTCATCGTGCCGCTCCACTCGCCGCTGACGAGTTTCGGCAGGTAAGTGCTGCGCAACGCCTCGGTCGCATGCGCCTCGATCGCTTCGATCGCGCCGGACGTCAGCAGCGGGCACAGCGCAAAAGCCATGTTCGACGCGTACCACATCTCGGCGACCGCCGAGTGCACCAGGAAAGGCAGGCCCTGGCCATCGTACTCGGGCGATTTGGCGAGCCCCTGCCAGCCGTTTTCGACAAACTGGCGATAGGCCTCGGCGTAGCCGGTCGGGCTGACGACGACCCCCTGCTCGACCCGCGTGCCCTCGGTATCGCCGACCGGGTTCAGCGGCGAAAAAACCTCGGTCGCGAGCTTGCCCGCCTGCTCGAGAATCGCTTCGACCAGGTCGCCGGTCGCATCCTCGTAGCCGGGCAGCGCGGCGACCGCGTCGAGATCGGCGATTTCATTAATGACGAATTCCATGTCCCTGACGGGGGCGATATATTCCGACATGCTGGGTTCCTCAGGCGTGAAAAGTGACCGACTCGGCGAGCGGCGCGCGTGCCGGCTCGATCCGGTTTTCCGGCAGATCAGGGTCTTCGTAGCCGAACGAAATGCCGAACAGCAGCTTCAGGCTCGCATCGATGCCGAGCTCCTGCCGAACCGATTCGGCGTCGTAGCCGAGGATCGTTTGCGGGCAGCTGGCCAGCCCGTGCGCGCGCATCGACAGCATCAGGTTTTGCGCGTACATGCCGACGTCGCAGGCTTCGCGGATGCCGCACCAGTCGGGCATGAAGATGAAAACCACGTGCGGCGCGCCGAAAAATTCGAGGTTGCGCAAAAACGCCTGGCGGCGGCCATCGCGGTCTTCTCGGGCGATACCGAGCGCGCGGTAGAGCAGTACCGCGACGTCGACCTGGCGCTGGCGGAATACGCCGTCGTATTTGGCCTCGTACGGAAAATCCAGCGAGTGCCGGCCCTCGGCGATCGTGGTCATGAAAATGTCGCTCAGGCGATCGCGCAAGGCGCCGGAGACGACGTGGCTCTGCCACGGCTGGGTATTGCAGTTGGACGGCGCCTGCGCGGCGGTCGCGAAAACCCGCTCGAGCAGGTCGCGCGGTACCGGTTCCGGCAAAAAGCCGCGAACCGAGCGCCGCGAGCGCGCGATTGCGTCGAATACCCGCGCACACTCGGCAATCTCGGCCGGCATCTGCGGCGGCATCGGGTCGGCATTCGTTTCGACTTCGTTCATGCCCGCTAAGCTACTCGATTTGGGTGCCGCCGTACAGCCACCAGCGGCGCGCGCCTGTCCGGGAGGGCCGGCGCTGGCCGCGAACGCGAGATGATAGAGGGCCGCATCGGAGCGCGCAACCGTCGCCACCGCGGGCCGCGTGCCGATGGTTTGCAAGCCGCGTAAATCGGTTACACTGGCCAGGTTTCATCCAGGACCCGGCCATGAGCGAGACCAACGAGCCAAGGATCATCAAGAAATATCCCAACCGGCGGCTGTACGACACCGAGGAGAGCCAGTACATCACGCTGCAGCAGATTCGCGACCTCGTGCTCGACGAGGTGCCGTTCATCGTCATCGACCAGAAGACCGAGGAAGACATCACCCGCAGCATCCTGCTGCAGATCATTCTCGAGCAGGAATCGGAAACCAACCCGCTGTTCTCGAACGATAACCTCGAGCGCTTCATCCGCTACTACAATGCCGGTGCGCACAAGGGTTTTTCCGACTTCATCGGCCAGAGTTTGAACTTTTTCCAGCAACAGCAGCGCGATTTCGGCAAGGCGGTCGAGGGCATGACCGGCCACAACCCGATGACGTTCTGGAACGAAATGACGCAAAAGAACATCGACACCTGGCGACAGATGATGGGGCTCGGTCCGGAAAAGGATTCGTCCGACGATTCCTGAGGCCCGCAAACCCATCGGTTTTCCGAATACCCCTTTTTGGCAACTTGACAGCACCGCCTCGGTCACCTATTTTGTGCAGTGCAATATGCTGCATTGCAGCACTCTATTTCAGCACAGGTGGATGACAGGCTCATGAATCCGCAAAGAATCGCGCTCGTCACCGGCGGCACCGGCGGTATC
>JBPEYE010000386.1:0-3612 GCA_052030825.1 Gammaproteobacteria bacterium
CGTTGCTCCGGATCCTGCTGCGCGCCGACTGCCTGCGCAAGCCCGAGCGATTCCAGAAGATGCTCGACGCCTGCCTTGCCGACGTGCGCGGACGCACCGGCTTCGAGAATCGTGACTACCCACAGGCCCGGTTTCTCGCCCTCCTCGCCGCGCGCCTGCGCGAAGCCGATTTCAGCGCGCTGCAAGCGACCGGTCTCACGGGCAAGGCGCTTGGCGACGCGATCCGTGCCGAGCGGCTGGCGTTGATCAAGCGTGAGAAGTCGCTAGCGCAGGAGCAAGCGGGCGAGCCCTGAGTCGATCCGCGAGACCAGCGCGGCGAGCGGCGTAAAGTGAAGCAGCAGGCCGGCCAGGGTGCCGGCGCCATTGGCGAGCAGATCGCCCCACTCGGCGAAACGATAGCCCGAGAGACCCTGCGCGATTTCGATCAGCGCGCCGTAAGCCGTGATGCCGAGTGCTATCGCGAGCAGCGACCGCGGCCGCCGGGCGAGCACGCTGAAATAGCCGGCGAGCACGAAATAAGTCACGACGTGCGACAACTTGTCGCCGACGCCGACGTCGGGCAGGGGTATCAGCGACAGCACCGCGACGGCGAGCAGCAGCCCGCCGCCGACGGCGTACCACAGCGCGACCAGCCTGAGTCGCCGCGCGGCGTCGCCAGCAGCGTCCGGATCCTCGCTCACGCGACGAGCACGAAGATCAGCGCGCCGAGGATCACGCGGTAAACGACGAACGGCAGCATGCCGAGGCGCTCGACCAGGCGCAAGAAGAAGTGGATACACAGGCCCGCGGCGATCGCCGACAGCGCCGCGCCGAACGCGAGATCTCCCCAGCCGATCGGGCTGACCTCGGTCAGCATGCGCTCGGTCTGCAGCACCCCGCTGGCGAGAATCACCGGCATCGCCAGCAGGAACGAAAATCGGGCCGACGCCTGTCGCGTCAACCCGAGCAGCAGGCCGCCGGTAATCGTGATACCGGCGCGCGACGTCCCCGGGATCAGCGCCAGCACCTGCAAACCGCCGATGATGACGACGTCGCGCAGGCGCAAGCTGTACTCGTCTCGAGCGCGCGCACCGGAGGCATCGGCAAACCACAGCAGCAACCCGAAACCGATCGATGCGCCGGCAATAATCCAGGGGGTCCGCAGCGAATCTTCGATCGGGCCGTCGACGAGGAAGCCGGCGACGATCGCCGGCAGCGTGCCGACGATCACCCACCACGCCAATCGACTGTCGCGGTTCGGCTCGCCGCCGCCGAGGCTGCGAAACCAGGCGACGAGCATCGTCGCAACCTCGCGCCGAAAGTAAAACACCACCGCGAGCAGCGAGCCGACGTGCGCGGCGACGTCGAACACCAGGCCCTGGTCCGGCCAGCCGAGCAGGCGCGGCACCAGGATCAGGTGCGCCGAACTCGAGATCGGCAGGAACTCGGTCAGGCCCTGCACGACGGCGAGTACCAGGATGTGCAGGTTATCCATCGCGACCGATTCGCGCGAGCGCCGGCATCTCGACTGCGACGCCGAGCGCCAGTCCGAGCACCCTGAACCGCTCACCCATTTCCTGCGGCAAGGTCAGCGTCTTGACCTGCTGCGCCAGTTCGACCCGGTCGCGCGCCGACGCGGCCGCGGCGTGGCGCCGGGCGGCAACTTCGAGCAGGCCGTTGGCGAGCAGGAAGCGCGCCTGCGTGACCAGCCCGATCGGCGCGAAGCCGCAGTCTTCGGCGGCATCGGCGACCGCATCGAAATCGACGAAAGTGCTGACGTCCTGCAACCCGGGGTACCACAGCGGGTCGTCGTGCACGCGGTGGCGATAATGACAGACCAGGGTGCCGCAGCGTCGCGCCGAGTCATAGTACTCGGCCCGCTCGTAGCCGTAATCGACGATCAGCACGACCGCGCGCCGGCAGGCCTGCGCCAGGGCCCGCAGCCACGGTGCCAGGCTCAGGTTGAACTCGGTGCGGTAAGGCACGGGCAGCTCGCCGACGGCACGCTCGACGGAATCGATCGCCGCGTCGAGCGCCGCGTCGGGCGCGATCGCCTGCCACGCCAGCGCGCCGTCACGCCAGGTCACGCCGAGTTCGCGCCAGGCTTCGCGTTTTTCGGCAAGCCGCACCGGCATCGCGTCGAGCACTTCGTTGGCGATGACGATGCCGTCGAAATCGGCCGGCAACCGGTCCAGCCATTCGACCCGGTCGAAGGCTTCGGGATCGAGCGCCGCGCGCAGTTCTGCCTGCTGGCGCGCACGCAGATCGGCGCTGACTTCGAGAATTTGGTAGCGCTCCAGCGCCGGCATCGCGGCGATGAGCTGCGCGCACAGGCGGCCGCTGCCGGCGCCGAACTCGAGCACCCGCGGCGCGCAACCCTGCGCGATGAGGTCGCCGAGCTGGTGCGCAAGACAGTCGCCGAACAGCGGTGAGATTTCGGGCGCGGTAACGAAATCGCCGGCGGCGCCGAACTTGGCAAGCCCGGCGGAATAATATCCAAAGCCGGGTTCGTAGAGCGCCATTTGCAGGTACCGATCGAATCGAATGACACCGCCAACCGCATCGATCTCGGCGGCGATGCGCTGCCCGAGACGGTTGCTGTGCGCGCGCGCGGCGGCGTCCGGTGGCGGCAGCGCGGCGCCGCCCGGGTCATCCCCGCGCGCCGGATTCATGGGCGTGGGCGCGAACTGGCGTCCGCTCTCGAGGATGATATGATGACACTTTGTTCGCTTCGACCTGGCTGATGTTACTGACTGACAAAACCGCGCTGGTTACCGGCGCGGCGAATCGCCTCGGCGCGGAGATCGCCCGCACTCTACATCAAAACGGGGCAAATCTCATTATCCACTACCGCAGCTCGGCCAGCGCTGCCGAACGGCTCGTCGCCGAGCTCAATCGCGTGCGCGCCGGCAGCACCGTGGCGCTCGCCGCCGACCTCGCCGATGACGCCGCGCGCGACGCGTTCGCGGATTCCGCCTGCAACGTCTTCGGCGGACTCGATATCCTCGTCAACAACGCGTCGACGTTTTATCCGACCCCGTTCGGCGAGATCGACGCCAGCGCCTGGGATGACCTGATCGCGAGCAACTATCGCGCACCGTTGTTTCTCGCGCAGTCCTGCCATCCGGCACTCGCGCGCGCCGGAGGATCGATCGTCAACCTGCTCGATATCTATGCCGAGCGACCGCTCGCCCGCCACAGTGTCTACGTCAGCGCGAAGGCGGCCAACCGGATGCTGGTCAAGTCGCTCGCGCTCGAACTCGCGCCGGAGGTGCGGGTCAACGGCATTGCCCCTGGCGCGATCCTGTGGCCGGAGGACAACGACGATTATGCCGAAGACCGGCGCGAGTCGCTGATCCGCCAGATTCCGCTGGGCCGCACCGGCGCGCCGGCCAACATCGCCCAGACCGCGCTGTTCCTCGCCACCAACGACTACGTCACCGGCGAAATCATTCACGTCGACGGCGGCCGCCTGTTGCGCTGAGGAAGGAAGATGAGTCGATACTGGAGCGATCGCGTCGCCGGGCTCGAACCCTATGTTCCGGGCGAGCAACCGCAGGATCAGAACACGATCAAGCTCAACACCAACGAAAGCCCCTACCCGCCGTCGCCGGCGGTCGCCGATCTCCTGCG
>JBPEYE010000387.1:0-3966 GCA_052030825.1 Gammaproteobacteria bacterium
CCGGCGCCGGCACCGATCGCGGCGATCGCCGCCTCGAGCGCGGCCTTGTCGGAGCGCCCGTCGGCGTCGGCGTGCGGCGCCGCGTCGAGCCAGACGATGCGTTCACGGGCGATACCGGCGGCGAGCGCGGCGTCGCGCAGCTGCAGCGCATGGCGGGTGAACTGCTCGCGATAGCTGTCGTCGCCGCCGATGCCGCTCGCGATCAGGAGATGATGCTCGATCGCGAGGACCGGCTGCGCGGCGAGCCACGCCAACGCGGTGAGCAAGCCACGCATCAGGCCAGCCCCCGCAGCCGGCGGTACACCCATTCGGCGCCGAGCAGCGCGATGAGCAGTACGAACAGGATCGGCATATCCCAAAGCTCGAGACGAATGAGTGCGCGCGATCCGCGCTCGCTGGCGCCGAGTGCCGCGACCGCGCGCGCGGCGTCGGCGGCCCGATGAAACTCGCCGCCGGATGCGGTCGCGATGCGCCCGAGAAGCGCCGGATTCATTTCCGCGCGGTGAAACTCGTTGCCCGCGCGCGACACGTGAAAACGTGCCTCGCGACTATCGACGAAGGCGGCCTCGGATTCGATTTCGGCGCGCACCAGGTAATCGCCGGTCTCGTCGACCGCCAGCTCCGCGGTGTAAACCGCCGCCGCGACCGGGTGCGGCGCCATCGTCACGATGCGCTCGCGGCCGTCGGGCGCGATGACGCGCGCGGTCGGGGCCGGCGGAGCGGCGTCGCCGTCGCTGCCGTTATCGAGCAGCTCGGCGCGCAGCTGCAGGCGACCGCCGGCCGCAATCGCGTCGGTCGACAGGCTCAGCTCCAGGCGCTGCGGCACGGTGTCGACCAGCCAGCGCAGCAATTGTCGCCACAGGCGTTCGTGAATGCGATCGACGCGGTCGATGGTGTGATGCATTTGCCACAGCCAGCTGTTTTGCACCGCAAAGGTCGCAACCTTGCCGCGGCCGTAGCGCTGTCCGGCGAGCACCACGTAGGGCGCGTCGCGCGCTTCGCCGTGGCCTTCGAGCAACAGCGTCGCACCCGGCTTGATCTCGGCGATCGGGTTGACCAGGGTCAGCGCCGGCAGGCTCTGCCAGCGCTCGATCGACGCGCCGACGTCGGCATCGAGTAACAGCGCCGGGTGCGACCAGCCGGCGGCGGTCGGCTCGACCTTGACGCGCCGCTCGAATTCGGGGCTCGGCAGCTCGGGCAGCACGACCGGCAGCACCTCGTGCAACACCGAGTCGCGGTAGCCGCCCTCGGCGAGGGCGCGGCGGCCACCGAGCAGCAGCAGCCCGCCGCCGCGCTCGCCGACGAAGTCGACGATCATCGCCTGCTGCTCGCGCGTCAGCAGCGAACTGTCGACGCTGCCGAGAATCACCGCGTCGTAAGCGAACAGCTCGTCGCGGGTGGTCGGGAATCCTGCTTCCAGTTCGCGTTCGGACTCGATGCCGACGCGGTAGTACTTGGCGTCGGCGGTGCGGATCAGCCCGCGCAGACGCAGCTGCTCGTCGCCGGCCACCGCGCGACGCACGAATTTCATTTCGAAGCGCGGCTCGCCCTCGAAGTACAGGATCCGGATCTGGCGCGGATCGATCGCCACGATCGCGTCGCGCGCGTTGTTGGCGGCAAGCAGCTCGCCGGGCTGCTCGGCGACCGAAAAGCGCAACCGCCGCGCCCCGGACTCGGCGGTATCGAGCGGCACGCGCAGGCGCTGGCTGCCGGCAGTCAGCACCAGCGGTTGCTTGTGCAGGATCCGGCTGTCGTCCTCGACGACCAGCTCGAGCGGCAAGCCGTCGTAGCCGCGCTGGCGCAAGGTGACCTCGGCGACGATCCGGCTGCCGGCGAGCACGCGCGGCGGCAGCTCGACGCGGCTGACTTCGATGTCGCGCTCGAACTGCGGCTCGCCGACGCCGATCGCGTGCACCGGCACGCCGGCCGCACGCAAATCGAGCAACACGCGGTCGAGCCGCGCGGGCGCATCGATGGCGCCGTCGCTGATCACGATCAGGCCGGCCAGCGGTTCACCGGCAAGCCGGTCGAGCGCGTCGGCGAGCGCGGCGGGCAGGTCGCTGGTGCCGGCGTCGAAAGCGAGCTGCGACACGTCCTCGATCTCGCGCGTGTCGGCGCCGAACGCGAACAGGCGCGGGCTGAAGCGGCGCGACAGTTCGCGCAGCAACTCGCCGTCGGCAGGATCCAGCTGATCGCGCACGAAGGCCGCGCGAGAACCGGTGCCGCGATCGTCGAGACGCATGCTCAGCGAATCGTCGATCAGGACGCCGACGATGCCGGGTTGGGTCTGCGGTGAGCGTACCTCGAGCGCGGGTTGGGTCAGGCTGAACACGGCCAGTGCCAGCACCGAGCCGCGCAGCGCCGCGATTGCAATGCGGTCGCGCAGGCGGCTGCGGCCACGCTGGCCGACGTAGCCGAGCAGCACAAACGCAACCAGCGCCAGGCCCAGCGGCAACAGCGCGAACTGCCAGGCCGGCAGCGCGAGCACGAGCTTGCCGGCGGCGAACTCGTGGGCGGGATACTTGAAAAGCGTCTCGAACATGGGGCCGCGTCACTGATCCCGTCAGTGGGTCATGCCGTAGATCACGAAATTGATGCCGATCTCGAAGGCGTAGGTCGAAAAACGCAGCGGGTAGCCGGGATCGTCGGCCCATTCCCAGGCGTCGCCGAGGTCGGTGTTCCAGTTGATCAATACCATCAGGCGGCCGTCGTCGTCGAAGATGCCGCGCACCCGCGGCACGTAGCCGTCGTACTCGTGGGTCGGTCCGCCGTAGCGCGAGGCGATGCCCTGGCGAATGTTGGGTACCTGGATGATTTCGTCGATGTTGTAGAACGCGTGAAACACCGGGTGGTCGGGCGGGAGGTCGACGATCGCGCGATCGGGGAACACGAGCTGCATCTGCGCGGCGAGGTTTTCCCATGCCCAGCTGCCCCAGAAGTCATCGATGACGAGAAAGCCGCCGGCCAGGAGATATTCGCGCAGCGCGACGATTTCGGCGTCGGTCAGCGCCATCGAACCGACCTCGAGCATGTACAGCAGCGGGAAGCGGCGCAACCGCGGATCGGTCAGCTCGAGGGCATTGTCCGAATGATAGGCGTCGACCACCGACAGGCGCCGCAGCGCGACCAGGAACTGGCGGTCGGCCTTGGGATAGTCGATTGCCCAGCGCCCGCCCTGGTCGTAATCGTCGAACTCGCCGCTGTAGATGCCGCGGGTGAAATAGAACTCGTGCGCGTTGCCGGGAATGCTTTCGTCGCTTGCGATCGGCGCTTCGACGCTCGGGGTCTGGGCCGCGAGCGCCGGTGCGAACAGCAGCAGCGCCACGAACGCGTGTCGAAGCGAGGGTGAAAAACGATCGTAGCGCCGCATCTTCGATTCCGGTCGGATTTATTGCGGGGTCAGGGTGATGTCGAAGCGGCCGAACAGGATCGTGCCGTCCTCGACGGTGGCTTCCTCGAGAAAGATGGCTTCGGGTTCGCGCGCCTCGTCGAGATTCGGATCGCCCTTGAACAGGATGCGCGAATCGTATCGCTGATAGCCGTCGTGGGCGATCGCCACGTGCACGTGTTTGACGCCGTAATACTGGCCCGGCACGACCGAGCCGAACTGGTAGACGCCACGCGCGTCGGTTACCAGCACGGTGCTGTAGCGCCCGGTATAGGTGCCGGTGCCGTCGGCCTGGCGAATGAAGATCGACACGCCCGGCAGCGGCCTGCCGTCGAGGCTCGTAACGCGGCCGCGGATGACCATGCGTTGGCCGGGATCGCCGGGCTGCCACAGGTTGATGGCGGTGCCGCTGTCGCCGGTGGCCGGCGCGGTACCGGTGAGCAGCGCAATCGCCAGCAACGCCGGGCCCAGGCGCAACGAGAGGGTGAGCATCGCAGTTCCTCGCAATGATGGGGCTCGCAATGGCTAGTATACCCGCGCGCGCGGGTCGATACAGCCTTCGACCGGCGCGCCGCGCG
>JBPEYE010000388.1:0-2337 GCA_052030825.1 Gammaproteobacteria bacterium
CCGCCGAGGCCGAAGGTGAACGCGAGCGGCGGCGAGCCGACGAACACGTCGTCGGGCGTGACGCCGAGGATTTCCTGCGCGTAACCGTCGGCGATGATCAGCAAATCGCGATGGAAATGCATCGTCGCCTTCGGTACGCCGGTGGTGCCGCTGGTGAAGCCGAGCAGCGCGACGTCGTCGCGCCCGGTCCTGACGGCTTCGAAGGTCACCGGTTTTTCCAGCGCCAGCCGGTCGAGCTCGGCGTCGTGGTTCGACGTGCCGTCGAAGCCGATGACCGTATTGAGGATCTTGCTGTCCTTGGCGCAGGCGACGAGCTCGTCCATCAGCCGCGTGTCGCACAGCGCGTGGCTGACCTCGGCCTTGTCGACGATCTTGCGCAATTCGCCGGCGCGCAGCATCGGCATCGTGTTGACGACCACCGCGCCGGCCTTGGTCGCGGCGAGCCAGCAGGCGACCATCGCCGGGTTGTTGGCCGAACGGATCAGCACGCGGTTACCGGGTTTGACGCCAAGGTCGGCGACCAGCGCGTGGGCGAGTCGGTTGGTCCAGTCGGCGAGCTCCTTGTAGGTGCGCCGGCGACCGTTGCCGATCAGCGCGATGTGATCGCCGAATCCCTTCGCGACCATCACGTCGGTCAGCTCTTCGGCGGCGTTGAGGTATTCCGGATATTCGAATCCGTCGAGACGGAATTCGGGCCAGAGTTCAGGCGGCGGCAAGTTGTCGCGCGCGAACGTGTCGACATGGGCAGTCGGTCCCAGCATGACTATCCTCCCGCAGACGCGGCCAGCGTCTGCCGCGCAATGATGATTTTCTGAACGTCCGACGCGCCCTCGTAAATGCGCAGCGCGCGGATTTCCCGGTACAACCGCTCGACGATCTCGCCGGACCTGACGCCGTCGCCGCCGTGCAGCTGGACGGCCTGGTCAATGATGCGCTGCGCGCGCTCGGTCGCGAACAGCTTGGCCATCGCGGCCTCGCGCGTGATCCGCGCGGCGCCGCTGTCCTTGCGCCAGGCGGCGCGGTAGACGAGCAGCGCGGCGGCGTCGATGTCGAGCGCCATGTCGGCGATGTGCCCCTGCACGAGCTGCAGATCGGCCAGCGGCGCGCCCTGGATCTCGCGCGCCTGCACGCGAGAAAGCGCCGCGTCGAGCGCGCGTCGCGCGAAGCCGAGCGCGGCCGCGCCGACCGTCGAACGGAACACGTCGAGCACCGACATCGCGATCTTGAAGCCTTCGCCGGGCTTGCCGATCAGCGCATCGGCAGAAATCCGGCAGTCGCTGAAACGCAGCCGCGCGAGCGGGTGCGGCGCGATCGTGTCGAGCCGCTCGATAACCTCGAAGCCGGGCAGCCCGGCCGGGATGACGAAGGCCGAAAGCCCCTTCGCGCCCTCGCCTTCGCCGCTGCGCGCGAACAGCGTGTAGACGTCGGCGATACCGCCGTTCGAAATCCAGGTCTTTTCCCCATCGAGCACGTAATCGTCGCCGTCGCGCGTCGCGGTCATCGTCGACGCCGCGACATCCGAGCCCGATTGCGGCTCGGTCAGCGCGAAGGCCGCGATCGCCTTGCCGCGGCGCGTCAGCGGCAGCCACCGCTCGCGCTGGGCGGCGTTGCCGAACAGCGAGATCGCGCCGCTGCCGAGGCCCTGCATCGCGAACGCGAAGTCGGCCAGGCCATCGTATCGGGCCAGCGTCTCGCGGGCGATGCACAGCCTGCGCACGTCCAGCGTCTCGCCTTCACCGGCGCCGGTGTGCTGAAGCCAGCCGGCGGCGCCGAGGCTGGCAACCAGTTCACGGCAGGCGGCGTCGGTATCGGCGTGATCGATCGCGCCGAGCTTTTCGCCGCACCAGCCCTCGAGCCGGTCGGCGAATTCGCGGTGACCCGCATCGAAAAACGGCCAGTCGAGATAGTCGCGGTCGGCCATCAGTCGCCCTCGAACTCGGGATTCTTTTTGTCGACGAAGGCGCGGTAGGCGCGCTCGAAATCCCGCGTCTGCATGCAGATCGCCTGCGCCTGCGCCTCGGCCTCGATCGCCTGCTCGAGCGGCATCGACCACTCCTGCGCGAGCATCGTCTTGGTCATCATGTGGGCGAAGTTCGGCCCGGCGGCGATCCGTTCGGCGAGCTTGCGCGCCTCGGCGTCGAGCGCGTCGGCCGCCACGATGCGGTTGAAGAAGCCCCAGGCCGCGCCCTCTTCCGCATTCATGCTGCGCCCGGTGTAGAGCAGCTCGGCCGCCCTCCCCTGGCCGATGATGCGCGGCAATATCGCGCAGGCGCCCATGTCGCAGCCGGCGAGACCGACGCGCGTGAACAGGAACGCGGTTTTCGCTTCGGGCGTCGC
>JBPEYE010000389.1:0-3722 GCA_052030825.1 Gammaproteobacteria bacterium
CGGTTCGGGTTCGGGCTCGGGTTCCGGCTCGGGCTGGGCGACCGGTTCGGGTTCCGGCAGCGGTTCCGGCTCGGCCTCGAGTTCGGCTTCGATCGTCTGCTGCGCGGTCTCGGCGAGCTCGGTGCCCTTCTCCACCGCCTCGTCGATCAACCCCTGCTGCCAGGCGTAATAACCGCCGCCGCCGAGCAGGCCGAGTACGATGACCCAGACCAGCCACTTGTATGAGCGGGGCTCCCGCGGTGCGTCCGGGATCTTGATCTCGGCGACCCGGGGCGCGGGCTGCTCGGGCGCCGGCATCGCCGCCCCGGCACTGGCACCAGCGGTTTCGCGCTCCTTGACGTCGATGACGATGATCGTCGTGTTGTCCTGGTTGATCTTGTTGGCGTCCTCGACCGCCTTGAGCAGCGCATAGACGCATTCCTTGGCGGTCGCCGACCACGACGAATACTGGATGATCGCGCCGGCGCCGAGGGTGTCGAGGCCGTCACTGGCGACAATGATGCGATCGCCGGGCCGAATCTTGACCGCGTTTTCCGATACGTCGATGCTCGAGATCTCCTCGCCGGTCATCGCGCTCATCAGCATGTTGCGCGACATGCCGGCCTGCTCGTCGATCTCCATGCCCTGCTCTTTCATCATGTCGAGGTAGGCACCGTAGCTGTGATCGGCATTCTGCTTGATCAGCTCGCGATCGCGAATCAGGTACAGATGACTGTCGCCGACGCTGACCCAGTAGAGCTTGTTGTCCTCGACGTAGGCCGTGACCATCGTGCAACCCATACCGCGCAGCGCCGGGGTTTCCTTGATCGACGCGCGAATCTGGTCGTTGGAGCGGTTGAGCGCCTCGGTCAGTACCTCGGCGATCTCCTTGGTCGGGAATCTGGCCTGGAAGGTTTTGTTGAAAGTCGCGACGACCATGTTGCTGGCGACATTGCCGGCGGCATGACCGCCCATGCCATCGGCCATGATGACCAGCGCGCACAGGTCACCGTTCTCGGTCTCGCCGAGCTGGTTGACCATAAACGCATCTTCCTGATAATCGCGAGCGCCGTCGATCTGGTCGCTGGCGATATCGTATTCGACTTTCATTAGCGGGCTAGCTACTCGAGTATCCCCTGACAATGGACTATAGCAGCATAGTTAAATTTAATTCTAGTTAATCGCCCATAAGCCCATAAAAACACTCAAAAAACTAGAATGCCACGAAGGTCCGGGAAAGCGGCCCCAAAAACGGACGGTAACGGCTATTGCGCAGCCGCTCGAGCGGCAGGAACAGTCGCCCTTCGAGCGCATCCCAGTGGCACCAGGCCCAGCCCGCCGGCGCGATCGGCGCCGTCGCGGCGACACACTCGGCCTCGAAATAAAGCGTCACCGAGTGCGCATCCGGGGCGAAGACGTTACTGGTAACGGCGACGAACTGAGGATCGCCGAGCTCGAGCCCGGTTTCCTCGCGTACCTCGCGGCGCGCGGCCTGCAGCGGCGATTCGCCGGCCTCGATCCAGCCGCCGGGCAGTTGCCAGCAGGCCGCGGCGGTGCCTTCCCCGCGGCGCCCGAACAGGACCTCGCCGGCATGCGTGACGACAACGGCGACGCCGCAGCCGACCGCTACCCGGTGCTCGTCGATGGTGACTCCCCCTGCTATCGCCAGTATTTCGAACTCTATGTTATATTGCCGGTCTACCGATGATCAATCTTGCGGAACCCTGCCCGAATGCGTGACACCTGGCCGCTGCTGAAGACCACCGATTTTCCGCCCATCCGTCGTAACAAGCTCGAAATCCTGCAGGTCAACCTCGGCTACCTGTGCAACCAGTCGTGCCTGCATTGCCACGTCAATGCCGGGCCGAAGCGCAAGGAACTGATGGATCGGGAAAATATCGGCTACCTGCTCGAGATCCTCGAGCTGAAATCGGTTCACACGCTCGACCTGACCGGCGGTGCGCCCGAGATGAACCCGCTGTTTCGGGAACTGGTTGTCGCCGCGCGCGATCTCGACGTGCGCATTATCGACCGCTGTAACCTGACGATCCTGCTCGAGCCGGGCTTCGAAGACCTGGCCGATTTTCTCGCCGCCAATCGGGTGCAGGTCGTCGCGTCGTTGCCCTGTTATCTCGAAGACAACGTCGACGGCCAGCGCGGCAAGGGCGTTTACCAGAAGAGTATCGAGGCGCTCAAGCGACTCAACGCGCTCGGCTACGGCGATGCCGACGGCGACCTCGACCTGACGCTGGTCTACAACCCGGTCGGGCCTTACCTGCCGCCGCCGCAACAGGAACTGGAACAGGACTACAAGGCGTTTCTCGCCGAGCATTTCGGCATCCGCTTCAACCAGCTGTTCACGATTACCAACATGCCGATCGCACGCTTCGGCAGCACGCTGATCTCGAAGGGTGAGTTCGAATCCTACATGAACCTGCTCAAGAGCTCGTTCAGCGCCGCCAATCTCGACGGGCTGATGTGCCTCAACCAGCTCAGCGTCGATTGGCAGGGTTACGTCTACGACTGCGATTTCAACCAGATGCTGAACATGAACATCCGCGATCCGCGCAGCCAGCGCAAGCTGCACATCAGCGAGGTCATCGAATCGGGTCTCGAGCAAATCCCGGTACGAATCGCCGACCATTGCTACGGTTGCACCGCCGGCCAGGGCAGCAGTTGTGGCGGGGCCCTTGCCTGACCCGATCGACCTCAGCATCATCGTCCCGGTGCTCGACGAGGCACCGACGCTCGAAACCTTTCTGACCGACCTGTTCGACCGCGCGTGGGTACGCGAGCGCGCCGAGGTGATCGTCGCCGACGGCGGCAGCCGCGATGCGACGCTCGCCATCGCGGCGAAATTTCCGTGTCGGATCGTGCATAGCGAACCCGGCAGGGCGCGACAAATGAACGCCGCGCGGGCGCTCGCCTGCGGGCCCCGCCTGCTGTTCCTGCACGCCGACAGCCGCCTGCCGGCCGCCTTCGACGGCGACTTTCCGGCGGATGCGAGCTGGGGTTTCTTTCGCCTGAGGCTGGCCGACGCGGCGCCGGTTTACCGGGTCATCGAAAGCGCGATCAACTGGCGCACGCGACTGACCCGGGTGGCCGGTGGCGACCAGGGGCTTTATTTCGAAGCCCGTTTTTTCGACGCGCTCGGCGGCTTTCCACCGCTGCCGTTGATGGAAGACATCGCGATTACCAAGCGCGCCCGGCGCCGCGCCGCGCCGCGCATCGTCGCCGCGCCGATTTCGAGCTCGAGCCGGCGCTGGCGTCGTAACGGCGTCGTCCGCACGGTGCTGTTGATGTGGTCCCTGCGGCTGGCTTACTGGCTCGGCGTCGATCCGCGACGGCTGCAGCGCCTCTACTACCCGCCGCTGAATGATTAGGCTCGGCATCTTCGCGCGTCCGCCGCGACCCGGCCGGGTCAAGACGCGGCTGATCCCGCAGCTCGGCGCCGACAAGGCGGCTCGCGTCTATCGCCATTGTCTCGAGCACACCCTCGAGGTCGCGCATCGCGCGGGACTCGACTACCGCCTGTTTCTGTCCGAGGACAGCGACGACGAACTGTTCGCCGACGAACCGGTCGAGCGCCAACAGGGCGCCGATCTCGGCGCCCGCATGCACCACGCGCTGCGCGAACTGCTCTCCGCCGATGCCAGCGGCGCGCTGATCGTCGGGACCGATTGTCTCGACCTGCGGCCGGCGCATCTGCGCCGCGCGGCGCAAGCGCTCGCGACCAGCGACGT
>JBPEYE010000039.1:0-1879 GCA_052030825.1 Gammaproteobacteria bacterium
CCGCGCGCCGTGGCTCGAGTTACTCGAGCGCCACGGACACATGCCGTTGCCGCCGTACATCCAACGCGACGCCGCGGCGAGCGACCGCGAGCGCTACCAGACCGTCTACGCGCGCAAGCCCGGCGCGGTCGCCGCGCCGACCGCCGGGCTGCATTTCGACGCCGCGATGCTCGCCGCGCTCGAAGCACGGGGAGTGCGCTTCGCGCACATCACGCTGCACGTCGGCGCCGGCACCTTCCAGCCGGTACGCGACGAAGATCTCGACAATCACATCATGCACGCCGAACTGGTCGACGTGCCGCCAGCGGTCTGCGCCGAGATCGAAGCGACCCGTGCCGCCGGCAAGCGCGTGATCGCGGTGGGCACGACCGTCGTGCGCAGCCTCGAGACCGCCGCGGCCGGCGGGCGCCTGCGCGCCTTCCAGGGCGAGTCGAACCTGTTCATCAAACCCGGCTTCGAGTTTCGCGTGGTCGACGCCCTGCTGACCAATTTCCACCTGCCGCGCTCGACGCTGCTGATCCTCGTCAGCGCTTTCGCCGGGCGCGAACTGATCCGCCGCGCCTACGCGCACGCGATCGCGCAGGAATACCGCTTTTTCAGCTACGGCGACGCGATGTTCATCGCCGCCCGCGCCGCATGATGCGCTTCGAACTGCAAACCACCGACGGTCGCGCGCGCCGCGCGCGCCTCGAATTCGACCGCGGTCCGGTCGATACGCCGGCCTTCATGCCGGTCGGCACCTACGGCACGGTCAAGGCGATGACGCCCGAGGAACTGATCGAAAGCGGTGCGCAAATCATCCTCGGCAACACCTTTCACCTGATGCTGCGTCCCGGTACCGAGATCGTCCGCAAGCACGGTGACCTGCACGACCTGATGCACTGGCAGGGGCCGATCCTGACCGATTCGGGTGGCTTCCAGGTCTTCAGTCTCGCCAAGATGCGCCAGATCGACGAGCAGGGGGTGACTTTCGCGTCACCGGTGGACGGGGCGAAAGTTTTTCTGAGCCCGGAAGTGTCGATGCAGGTGCAGCGCGAACTCGGCGCCGACATCGTCATGTGCTTCGACGAGTGCGCGCCGCACCCGGCGCCGCCGGACACGGTGCGCGAAGCGATGCGGCGCTCGATGCGCTGGGCCGAGCGCAGCCGGCAGGCTTTCGGCGACAATCCGAACGCGCTGTTCGGCATCGTCCAGGGCGGTATCGATGCCGAGTTGCGACTGGAATCGGCGGCGGCGCTACTCGAAATCGGCTTCGACGGTTACGCGATCGGCGGGCTGTCGGTGGGCGAGACCGCCGACGAACGCAACGCGACCCTCGACGTCGTGTTGCCAGCGCTGCCGGCCGACCGGCCGCGCTACCTGATGGGCGTCGGTCGCCCCGAGGATCTCGTCGAGGGCGTCTACCGCGGCGTCGACATGTTCGACTGCGTGATTCCGACGCGCAACGCGCGCACGGGTTTCCTCTACACCCGCGACGGCATCCTGCGAATTCGCAATCGCCGCTTCGCCGACGACACCCGCCCGCTCGACGCCGACTGCGGCTGTTATACCTGCCGGTTTTACTCGCGTGCCTACCTGCGGCATCTCGACAAGTGCGGCGAAATCCTCGGCGCGCGCCTCAATACCATCCACAATCTCTACTATTTCCAGGCGCTGATGCGCGCGATGCGGGCCGCGATCGAGGCACGCGAGTTCGACCGCTTTCGCGAGAACTTTTACCGCCGCTACCAGTCCGACAACTGAGGTTCGAATCCGCGCATGCGCCTTGTGGGATGCCGGCCCGAGTGCCATAATACGCGCCGCTTCGGGGCGGGGTCCCCAACCACATCGCAATTACCAAGGTTTCTGACATGAGTTTTTTTATCAGTGATGCGCTGGC
>JBPEYE010000390.1:0-11062 GCA_052030825.1 Gammaproteobacteria bacterium
ACGCGCCGATCGATACGCTGCAGCAAGGCCGTGAAGCCATCGCCCGCATCGCGCTGCGGCGTCCGCCGGCGGCCGCGACGCTGGCCGCGCTGCCCGGGGTCGACGAGATCGAAACGCTCGATGGCGGCCGCTTCCGCGTTTACCTGGCGCCGGAAGCGAAAGCCGATACCCTGGTCGAGGCGGCGGTCGGTGAAGGCTGGGGCCTCTACGAACTGGTGCCCGAGCAGCAGTCGCTCGAGGACCTGTTCATCGAGCTGACGCGAGACGACGAGACCGCGGAGGCGTCGTGATCTGGGTTATCGCCAGGCGCGAACTCGGCGCGCTGTTTCGGGCGCCGCTGGCATGGATCATCCTCGCCGTCGTCCAGGTCATCCTCGGCTACATGTTTCTCGCCAACCTCGACAATTATTTCCTGCTGCAACCGCAACTGCTGCAGCTCGAAAACACGCCCGGCGTAACCGACATCGTGGTCACGCCGCTGATGCAGATCGCCGCCATCATCCTGCTGATGATCATGCCGATGATCACGATGCGAACCCTCGCCGAGGAGAAGCGCAACGGGACCCTGAGCCTGCTGGTCTCGGCGCCGTTGTCGATGAGCGAGATCGTGCTCGGCAAGTACCTCGGCCTGCTCGGCTTCGTCGTGATTCTCGTCGTCATGCTGATGCTGATGCCATTGTCACTGTATCTCGGAACGACACCCGATACCGGCAAGCTGGTGTCGATCGGCCTCGGCCTGCTACTGTTGCTGGCGGCCTTTGCCGCTATCGGCCTCTACCTGTCGAGCCTGACCGAGAACCAGACGATCGCCGCGGTGTCGACCTTCGGCGCGTTGCTGATGTTGTGGATCGTCGACTGGATCGGCGCGAGCCTCGACAACGGCCAGTCGGTGGTCGCCTACCTGTCGCTGCTGCAGCATCACCAGGCGATGCTCGAGGGCAGTTTCGACACTGGCGATCTCGCCTACTACCTGCTCCTGATCGTTGCCTTCATCGGCCTGACGATCCGCCAGCTCGACCGTGAGCGCCTGTTGTGAAGGTCGATCGTCGCAGCCGCTGGCAGTACCGGATCCAGTCCGGCGTATTCGTCCTGCTGTTCCTCGCCCTGCTCGGCGTGCTGGCGTGGCTGAGCGAGCGCTACTCGCTGGTGTTCGATCTCAGCGCGAACCAGCGCAACAGCCTGTCGCAGGCGTCGGAACGCCTCGTCGCGGCGATCGAACATCCACTCGAGGTCACGCTGTTCGTATCGCCGATCAACGAAAGCAAACCGTTGCTCGAGACGCTGTTCGAGCGCTACGCGCGGCTACAGCCGAAAATCGAATTCCGCAGCCTCAATCCCGACCTGGTCCCGGAGCTGCTGCGCGAGCACGATATTCGCTACGACGGCGAGGTGCTGCTGCGCTACCAGGGGCGCGAGGAAAAAATCACGCGGGTCAGCGAAGCGAACGTCAGCAGCGCGATCCAGCGCTTGTTGCGCCGCGACGAACGCTGGCTGGTATTCGTCGAGGGCCACGGCGAACGCCATCCGTATCGCGAAGCCAATCATGACCTGAGCCTGCTTGCCGGCGAGCTCGCCAATCGCGGCTTCCGCATCGAGAGCCTCAACCTGATGCAGGCGGCCACCATCCCGGACAACACCAGCGTGCTGGTGCTCGCGAGCCCGCGTATCCCGCTGCTGCCGGGCGAGGTCGAACTGCTGCGCGATCACGTCGAAGGCGGCGGCAACCTGCTGTGGTTGGCCGATCCCGAGCAAACCGACGACGGTCTCGGCCTGCTCTTCGATGCGCTCGCGGTCGGCACGCTACCGGGCGTGATCGTCGATCCGAACAGCCAGCTGATGGGGCTCGACCGGATCGATTTCGCGGTGATCGGCGACTACCCGCGACATCCGGTCACCCAGGGCCTCGTAACCCTGTCGCTGTTTCCGGCGGCGCGGGCGCTCGAGTATCTCGGCGACGACGAATGGCTGTCGCAAGCCTTCCTGCAAACCGACGACCGCAGCTGGAACGAAATCGGCGAGCTGCGCGGCGAAATTCGCCGCGGCGACGACGCCGACGAGTCGACCGGACCGCTGACCATCGGCCTGGCGCTCGCGCGCAGTCGACACGATGACGAGGGCGGGCTCGCCGAGCAGCGCGTTGCCGTCATCGGCGACGCGGACTTCCTGTCGAACCGCTACCTCGGCAACGGCAGCAACCTCGAGATCGGGCTCAACCTGGTCAACTGGCTGAGTCACGACGACAGCCTGATCGCGATCAGCCCGCGGCCGGCGCCGGATACGCGACTGGTGCTTTCGCCGACGCAACAACTGCTGATCGCGCTCGGGTTTCTGTTCGTGCTGCCGCTCGCGCTCGTCGGCAGCGGGCTTTCGATCTGGTTTCGACGACGTAGACGCTGATGCTTTCGCGACGCTGGATCATCAACTACGTTCTGATCGTGCTGATCTTGCTGTTTACCTGGGTCGGTAATCGCTACGATCTGCAAACCGGGCGTGACAAGAGCGATCGGATCACGACGCTGCGTGCCGCCGACATCAGTCGCGTCGAAATCCAGACCGCCGACGAATCGCTCACGCTCGCGCGCACCGGCTCCGGCTGGTCCCTGCAAACGCCGGTCGACTGGCCGGCCAACAGCATCAACGTCGAACGCCTGCTCGACATCGCCAACGCGTCGACCGAGTCGCGTCTGCCGGCCAACGAGATCGACACGGCGACGATCGGGCTCGATCATCCGCGCGCGATGCTGCGACTCGACGACACCTCGGTCCTGTTCGGCGCGACCAACAACATCGGCCAGCGCCGTTACGTGATGATCGATTCGACGGTCTACCTGCTGCCCGACACCCACCTGCCGTTCATCGTCCAGGGACTGCCGGGCCTCGTCGATCGCCGCCTGCTGCCGCGCGACCTCGACCTCGAAGCACTGAAACTGCCGGCGGTGGAAATCAGTCGCGGCGCCGATGGCGGCTGGCAGGGCGGCACCGTCGACGCCGCCACGCTCGCCCCGCTCGTCGCCAACTGGCAAGGCCTCGAGGCTTCGCGGATCCGGCGCTACGCCGCGACGACGACGCCGCAACAACGAATCGAGGCACGGCTCGCCGACGGCCGCCGGCACGAGTTTTACGTGCTGTCGATCGAACCCGAAATCGTCATCGCGCACCCGGCGATCGGATTGCAGTATCATTTCTCGCGCGATCACTACTACCGGCTCATCGCGCCGGCGACGGATGAAGAGAGCGGTTAGCCTGATGCTGCTGGCTTACGCCGCCGGCGTGCTGGCGGACGGCGAAGCCTTGCCGCGACTCGAGCTCGGTGCCGGCCTCGTCGGCCTCGCCGCACCCGATTATCGCGGCTCACGAGACGACTCGTCGTACCTGATCCTCGCACCCTATATCAAGTATCGTGGTGAACGCGTGCGGGTCGACGAAGGTGCCCAGGGCGTGCTCATCGAGCGCCCCGACCTGCTGCTTACGCTGTCCGGCAACCTGTCGCTGCCGGCCGACGAAGATACGTCGGAGCGCGAAGGCATGGATGAACTCGAGCCCATTGTCGAGATCGGGCCGTCGCTGAACTACCGCTTTCACGAATATGCCGCAAGCGCCTGGTGGATCGACCTGCCGCTGCGTTTCGCCTACACCATCGATGGCGACCTCGACAGTATCGGCTACGTGTTTCAGCCGCGGCTGTCGTGGCGCAGGCCGGCGCGCGCGCTCGGCGACTGGAAATTGCGCTTCAATTTCGGCCCGGTCTACTCGAGCGAAGCGCACCACGAGTACTATTACTCGGTGGCACCCGCCGATGCCATTGCCGGACGACCCGCCTACAACGCCGACGGCGGCTACAGTGGATTGCGCACCGAGTTCACCTGGAGCCGGCGCTTCGGCGCGTACTGGTTCGGCGGATTTTTACGCTACGACAGCCTGCGCGACGCCGAGATCGAGGACAGCCCGCTGGTCTCCGAGACCGATGCCTGGATGGCGGGGCTCGGCTGGGCGTGGGTTTTTTTCGAGCGCTGAGATGCCCGAGTTACCCGAAGTCGAAACCACGCGCCGCGGCATCGAGCCGCATCTTCACGGTCGTCGTATCGCCAGGTTGATTCTGCGCGATACCCGTCTGCGCTGGCCGATCAGCCCCGAGGTCTCCGACCTCGCCGGGCGCGAAATCGCCGCGGTCGCACGGCGCGGCAAGTACCTGCTGCTGCACCTCGATCGGGGTCACCTGATCTGGCATCTCGGCATGTCGGGCAGTCTTCGAATCTTGCCGCGGGGCACGCAACCGGTCATGCATGAACACGTCGAGATCGAACTCGACGACGGCCAGGCGCTCAAGTTTCGCGACCCGCGACGCTTCGGCGCGCTGCTGTATACCGACACCGATCCGCTGCAACACCCCCTGTTGCGCAATCTCGGTCCCGAGCCGCTCGGCGACGGCTTTACCGCCGACTATCTGTATCGCAGTTGTCGCGGGCGCAGCGCGTCGATCAAGTCGGTCATCATGAATAGCCAGGTCGTCGTCGGCGTCGGTAATATTTACGCCAGCGAAGCCCTGTTTCAGGCCGGCATTCGCCCGGCCCGCGCCGCGCGGCGCAACAGCCGCGCGCGCATCGCGCGCCTGGTCGACGCGGTGCGCGATACCCTTGCCAGCGCGATCGCGCATGGCGGTACTACCCTGCAGGATTTCACGCAGGCCGACGGTAAACCGGGATACTTTCGCCACGAGTTGCAGGTCTACGGCAATCGGGACGCCTGCCCGGTCTGCGGCGCGAACATCAGGAAAGTCGTACTCGGACAGCGCGCCAGTTATTACTGCCCGCGATGTCAGGATTGAGTCTGCTAGACAGTTCGTCTACGAGCCATTAACCTTGAACCGGACTTCGACCGGGAGATCACCGTGAATCCGATCGTGCCTCGCTTCAGCATGGCCCTCGTGCTTCTGCTGATGACCGCTTGCGCCGCGGCGCCAAAGATGGACTTCCTGCAACAGCCGCAAACCGAAATCAGCGCCGGAAAATCGATCTACCTGCTCAGTGTCAACCAGAGAAACACCTATAAACCCAAGTACCAGCCCAAGCTCCACATGGTCATGCTGGAAAATACCGACACCGAAAAACGGACCAATTTCGTGCTCGGACCGGAGGCCAAGATCGAGTCCGAAGATGCAGAGACGGGAAACCGCTACCTTACCCACTTCAGTCTCGAACCCGGTAATTACGTGCTGCGACACCTTTACAGTATCAATGCGGGATTCCCGATCTACGGCAGTTTCCTGGCACCGGTACACAGCGATCTGGTGGTCGACGAACCCGGCGTGTACTACCTGGGCAACCTGAGCGCCGTGGTACGCCAGCGCCAGGGCAACGAGTTCAAGGCGGGATCGTCCATTCCGCTGCTCGACCAGTCGGCGGTCGGCGCGTCCGGCGGCACCTTCGAAATTGAAATCTCTGATCAATGGGCCCGCGATCGCGGCGAGTTCGTCGCCCGCTATCCGCAGCTGCAAAACGTCGAAATTCGGCCGGCGGTGATGCCACCGTTCGATCGTGCCCGCGCGCAAAAATACTGGGAAGACCACTGAATCGAGGACCGGCCATGTCAATTCACGCGATCGAATCCGCTGACGACGCGATCACGCAATGCAAAATCGATCTCGCCGCGGCGCTGCGTCTTGCGGTCTACCACGAGCTCGAGGAAGGGATCGACAATCATTTTACCGTGACCGTGCCGGGTCACGACGATCGTTACCTGGTACTGCCCTTCGGCCTGCACTGGTCGGAAGCGCGCGCCGGCAACCTGATGGTCTTCAACGAGGCCGGCGAGACCCTCGACGGCGACGGTATTGTCGAATTGTCGGCGCAATGCATCCACGCGCCCCTGCACCGGCTCAGTGGCCGCCGCGTGATCTTCCACACCCACCAGAACTGGGCGCTCGCGCTCAACATGCTCGACGACAACCGCCTGATTCCGGCCTGCCAGACATCGGCCTTTTTCGCCGGCCGCATCGCCTACGACGACCACTACCCCGGCACCGCCGATACCCTCGCCGAGGGCGAGCGCCTCGCCGCCCTGCTCGGCGACAACGAGGTCATGTTCCTGAAGAATCACGGCGTGCTGGTCGCCGCCGACTCCATCGCGCGCGGCTACCGCCTGCTGTATATGCTCGAGCGGGTTTGCCGCGCACAGATCCGCGCGATGAGTACCGGGCAGAAACTGGCGCCGATCGGCGAGGACGTCATTCGCCAGGTGCAAACGCCGGATTCGGCCGATCGCCACAAGGGTCAGCGCGACGCGCTGTTCTTCGCCGCGATGAAACGCCTGCTCGATCGGGAAATGCCGGGCTACGCCGACTGAGAACGGTTACTCGGCGACCGTCGCGCGACCGATCACGCGCGGATCCGACGCCGCGTCGAGACGGCCGCTGGCGTTGTCGATGATGACCGCGTGCATGTTGCCGTAGCGGTACGACATCTGTTTGAGTTCGTGGCCGAGACTGGCCAGCGCATCGATCGTCGCCGCATCGAAGGCGTTGTCTTCGTGGCTGATCGCGTCGGGGAAATACTGGTGGTGGAAACGCGGCCGCGCGACGATCGTCGCGGCGTCGGCGCCGCGCAGGAACTCGAGAATCGCAAGCAGCTGCATTGTAATGATGCGGCTACCGCCGGGCGTGCCCGAGACCAGCGTACGCGTCGGCGTCCGCACGAAGGCCGGGGTCATGCTCGACAGCATGCGCTTGCCCGGCTCGATCGCGTTGGCATCGCTGCCGAGCAGCCCGTAGGCATTGGGGACGCCGGGACTCGCCGAAAAGTCGTCCATTTCGTCGTTCAGCAGGATGCCGGTACCGTCGGCGACGAGACCCGAACCGAACGGGTAATTGATCGACAAGGTCGCCGCGACGCGATTGCCATCGCCATCGACAATCGAAAAATGCGTCGTGTCGGAGCCGCCCGCGGCGGCGGCGATCGCGCGCAATTCAGTGCTCGGCGTGGCCCGCGACGGTGAATAGTTGCGCAGCAGCGAGCGCGCGTGGGCGCGGCTCGTCAGCAAGTCGACCGGAACGTCGACGTAATCCGAATCGCCGAGATACTCGGCGCGGTCGCGGTAGGCGCGCCGCATCGCCTCGACCAGCTGATGCACCCGCTCGACCCGGCCCGCCTTGTGGTGGCCGAGTTCGTCGAGCATGTTGAAGATCTCGGCGAGCACGACACCACCGGACGACGGCAGACTCGCGGCGACGATGTCGGCGTTGCGGTAGCGGAAGCGCACCGGTTCGCGCTCGATGACCTGGTACTGATTCAGGTCCTGCAGGGTCCAGATACCGCCGTTGGCCTGAACCGCTTCGACCATCCTGGCCGCGACCGGGCCGCGATAAAAACCGTCGCGGCCGTCGCGCGCGATCGCGCGCAGGGTCGCGGCGAGGTCGGGTTGCCGAATCACGGTGCCGGCCGGGGGCACCTCGCCATCGCGCAGAAAAATCGCGCGTGTCGAACGGTAGCGCTGCAGTACCTCGAGCCGGAATCCGGCCATGCGCCGATAGTAATCCTCGATCGCGAATCCTTCCTCGGCGTGTTCGATCGCC
Organism: Gammaproteobacteria bacterium; assembly: GCA_052030825.1. Taxonomy (GTDB): domain Bacteria; phylum Pseudomonadota; class Gammaproteobacteria. Next base: position 7,568 of record JBPEYE010000390.1, read on the forward strand.
CGCGCCAGCGTGCGCTCGAGCGCAAGCTCGCCATAATGCCGGGCAAGGTGCTCGAAGGCCGCCGGAATCCCCGGGATACCGGCCGCCAGCGCGCCGTTCATCGACCGGTCGCTTGCGACCTTGCCGTTTTCGTCGAGATACATGTCACGATGCCCGCGCAGCGGTGCGCGTTCGCGGGCATCGAGCATGACCTGGCGATCGCGCGCGGCGTCGTGGAGCAAATAGAAACCGCCGCCGCCGATACCCGAAGAGTACGGCTCGACGACTGCGAGCACCGCGGTCACCGCGATCGCGGCGTCGAAGGCATTGCCGCCGTTGCGCAGGATCTCGATGCCGGCCTCGGTCGCCAGCGGATGCGCCGACGCGACCGCGAACTGCGCGGCGCGCGCCGGAACCACGAGCACCAACAGGCACAGCAACAGGCCGCCGAGCGGCCGCAGGGTGTCGCCGACGCGGCCGCCCACGTCAGTCGTTCCCGGTGAGGCGGCGATACTTGGCCATCAGCTCGTCGCGCGTTTCGGGGTAATCGGGGTTCAGCGGGATGCAGTCGACAGGGCAGACTTCGACGCACTGCGAAGTCTCGAAATGGCCGACGCACTCGGTGCACAACAGCGGATCGATCTGGTAATACTCTTCGCCCGGCGAGATCGCGTCGTTCGGGCATTCGGGCTCGCAAACGTCGCAGTTAATGCATTCGTCGGTGATCATCAGCGCCATGCGGTATCGTCCTCCGCGCTTACCGGCCGGCCTTGAGCTTGTCGGTCAGGCGCTTGAGTATCTCCGGGTGCAAAAATTCGGAGACGTCGCCGTCGAGGCGTGCGATCTCACGCACCAGGCTCGACGAGACGAAGGCATAGCGCTGCGCCGCGGTCAGGAACACGGTTTCGATCTCGGGCGCGAGCGAACGGTTCATGCCGGCGAGCTGCACTTCGTACTCGAAATCCGAAATCGCGCGCAGCCCGCGCAGAATTACCGCCGCCCCGCATTCGCGCGCGAAGTCGATCAACAGGCCGGAAAACGGTTTGACCGATATCCGCTCGCTGTCGGCGAAAACCGTTTCGAGCATGTCGAAGCGTTCGTCGAGATTGAAGAAGGGTTGCTTGGCGGGACTGTCGGCGACGCCGATGACGACGCGATCGAACATCTTCAGCGCGCGCTCGCAAATATCGATGTGCCCCCGGGTTACCGGATCGAAGGTTCCGGGATAAATCGCGATGGCACTCATGCAAATCCTCGTCTCGTCTCGGTGCTGGCGCAGAGGTCAGAGTTTAACCAGTCGCGCGCCATTCGGCTATAGCGTAGTTGACCCGTCCCGCGCGCTTGCGTCGCAGCCATTCGAGTCTTGCCGATGGCAACTCGAAGGCGTCGCCATGCGGCCACTCGAAGTAGACCCGCGCGCCGTCGGCGAGCAACCCGGCATCCTCGATTCGCGTGAACATGCGCGCGCGCAAGCCGCCCTGGTCGTAGGGTGGGTCGACGAAGGCGAGGTCGAAGCTGCCGCCGAGACGCGTCACCGAATCGAGCGCGTCGCCGGCGACGATTTCGATCGCGTCGTCGCCGAGGCGCGCGGCCTCGGCGAAGAGATTGTCGAGCGCGCGTCGCTCGCGCTCGAGCAGCACCACGCGACGCGCGCCGCGCGACGCCGCCTCGAAACCGAGCGCACCGCTGCCGGCAAAGCAGTCGAGCACCCGCGCGCCGCGGCAATCCGCCGCGATCCAGTTGAACAGGGTTTCGCGAATGCGGTCCGGCGTCGGCCGCAGGCCGCTGACGTCGGTCACTCGCAGCTTGCGCCCGCGCCAGCGGCCGCCGATGATTCTGATCTCCGATTTGGCCAAGTCCGGGGTACAGATGGGTGCCTTTCTGATAGCATATTGTGCCTGAAATCGGCGACCCGGGAAAAAGATGTTCGGATTCAAATCATCGCCCACGGAAGACGCGCAGGCGCCGACCGGATTGTTCGCATCGCTGCGCCAGCGGCTGGCCAAAACCCGCGCAAATCTGTCGTCCGGGCTTGCCGATTTGTTTCTCGGCAAGAAGCAGATCGACGACGAATTGCGCGAGCAACTCGAGGACCGGCTGCTGCTCGCCGACGTCGGCATCGAGGCCACCTCGCGTATCACCGAGCGTCTGACCGAGCGCGTCGCGCGCCGCGAGCTCGGCGACGGCGAGAGCCTGATCGACGCGCTCGGGGAGACGATGGCCGAGATCCTCGCACCCTGCGCCGCGCCGCTGGCCATCGACCGCGCACGCAAGCCCTTCGTCATCCTGATGGTTGGTGTCAACGGCGCCGGCAAGACGACGACCGTCGGCAAGCTCGCGCAGCGCTTTCGCGACGATGGCCTCAAGGTCATGCTCGCCGCCGGCGACACCTTCCGCGCGGCCGCGGTCGAGCAGCTCGAAACCTGGGGCGACCGCCTCGGTGTCCCGGTCGTCCGCCAGGGCCAGGGCGCCGACGCGGCCTCGGTGATCTTCGACGCGCTGCAGTCGGCGCAGGCGCGCGGCGTCGACGTGCTGATCGCCGATACCGCCGGCCGCCTGCATACCCAGGCGAACCTGATGGACGAGCTCGCCAAGATCAAGCGCGTCCTCGCCAAGCTGGATCCGGACGCGCCGCACGAAACCCTGCTGGTGCTCGATGCCGGGACCGGGCAAAACGCGCTCGCACAGGCGAGCCAGTTCAGGCAATCGATCGGGATCAGCGGCATCGTCCTGACCAAGCTCGACGGCACCGCCAAGGGCGGCATGATTTTCGCGGTCGCGGAACAGCTGGCGACGCCGATCCGCTTCATCGGCGTCGGTGAATCGGCGGCCGACCTGCGGCCCTTCGATCATCGAGACTTCGTCGAGGCCTTGCTCGCCGACGATTGATGCGCCCCACCCGATGATCGAATTCCACAACGTCACCAAGCGTTTCGAGGGCGGCTACGAGGCCCTGTCGAACGTTTCGCTGAAACTCGCCGACGGCCAGATGGCGTTCCTGACCGGCCATTCCGGCGCCGGCAAGAGTACGCTGCTGAAGATCATCGCGCTGATCGAAAAGCCGACCCGTGGCCAGGCGCTGGTCAACCGGGTCAACCTGAATAACGTCTCGCGCCACCGCATCCCGTATATCCGGCGCAACATCGGCATCATTTTTCAGGATCACCAGCTCCTGTTCGACCGCCCGGTTTTCGACAACGTCGCGCTGCCGCTGCTGATCCAGGGCTATCGCCATCACGAAATCGCCAAGCGAACGCGCGCGGCGCTCGACAAGGTCGGTCTGCTGCACAAGGAGAAATCGATGCCGATCACGCTGTCGGGGGGCGAGCAGCAGCGCGTCGGCATCGCCCGCGCGGTCGTGCACAAGCCGATGCTGTTGCTCGCCGACGAGCCGACCGGCAATCTCGATCCGGTGCTGTCGCGCGAAATCATGCAGATCTTCGTCGATTTCAACCGGGTTGGCGTGACCGTGCTGGTCGCGAGTCACGATCTCGGCCTGATCGAGGAACTCGACAT
>JBPEYE010000391.1:0-11183 GCA_052030825.1 Gammaproteobacteria bacterium
AGGAGACCGGGCGCCCGAAGTGCGCGCAGGCGTAGCCGAACGAGCGCCGCTGCAACAGCATTTCGGCGAGCGTGCGCAAACCGAAGCGAATGCCCGACCCGATGACGAACGGCTTGCCGCGAGCACGGAACTCGGCGGAGGTCGCGCGCAGCATGTTGCTGTCCTCGGCGACGCGGTCGTAGTTGGTGCCGATCGGGATGACGACGATGTCGGGCGAGCTCGCCGGATCGAAATGCTTCGTAACGAAGCTCAGCAGCCCGTAACGCGCCTTTTGCATGCCGCCGTCCGGCGACAGCGCACCCTCGGGGAAGATTGCGTGCGGCACCCGCGCCTCGGTCGCGAGCTGGACGTAACGCTCCAGCGCGCGCCGGTAGAGCGGGTCGTCCGAGGCGCGGCGAATCAGGTAACCGCCGGCGCTGCGCATCAGTTGCCGCACCGGAAAAAACGTCGACCATTCGCCGACGCCGAACGACAGCATCGTTCGCTGCGAGGTCAGGTAAGTCACCAGCAGGTAGTCCATGTTGCTGCGGTGATTGCAGATGAAAATCACGCTCTCGTCGCTGCTGACCGTCTCCAGCGACGCTTCGTCGACGAAACCGATCGTGACCCGGTAAAATCCGCGCAGCATCGCGCGCGCGAGCCGATAGCCGACGCGGAAGTAGAAATACGGGTTGAAAGCCGGCACGATTTCGAGCGCGATCCGGTGCAGCCTTTCGCGCAGGTCCTCGAGCGAGCAGCCCTGCTCGGCGGCAATCTCGGCCGCCGCCTCGAGCAGTTGCGGGTCGGTCGCGAGCCGGTCGGCGAGCGCGCGGTAGCGGGTCAGCGTGAACGGCGCGAGCTTGAGCTGAAGTTTCGGATTGACCTCGTGGAAAGCCTGCCGCGACCAGCGGTTCCAGACCCGCAGCCACAGCGGAATCAGGACTTGCGTGACCAGCGTCGGCAGCGCCAGCAGGATCAGCAAGACCAGTAACCATAACGGAATGACGACCGGGTCGTTCATTTCAGCCGAGCGCTTGTGCGACCTCGCGAAAGCGGCGGATCGGCGCGGCGTTGCGGGTCAGCGCGATCGGCAGCGAAAAATGTCCCTGCGGCCACAGGAATCGGTTCGCCTCGGGGACGCCCCAGCACTCGAGCAGGTCGAGGCCGCCGGCGAACGGCGTGGCGGTATCGCGCCGTCCGAGGATCGAGACGATCCGGGCCGCATCGACGCAGGGCCGCTCAGGCGGGTTCAACGCGCGGAAATACTCGGCCACGTTGGCAACGCTCCAGCCGCGCTCGTGCTTGGCCTCGAGCGCGCCGAACAGTTTCGCGATCGAACCGTGGATAAACGCATCCTCGAGCGTCGCGCAATGCATGACCAACAGCAGCGCGTCCGGGCGCAACGGCGCCGGCCAGCTTTCCGCGCGGCCGGCGACGAGCTGCGCGATCAGCGCGCCGAGGCTGCTGCCGCCGATCGCGACCGGTCCATGCGAATGGCGCCGGCACCAGTCCATCAGCACCGCGCGCTCGACCACCGCGGCGGTGAACGTATCGAGTGCCCCGATCGGCGAGGTCGCGCTGACGTATTCACCGCCGTAGTAACCGGTCGGGCGGCGGCGACCGTGGAACGGCGCTTCCGGCCGCACCACGCGAAATCCGAGCTTGCAGAGTACGTCGACCTCGTCGATCAGACCTTCCAGGTAATCGAATTCGACGCAAATGCCATGTCCGTAAATGATCGTCGGCGGGTCGCTGACGCCGGGCGGTTCGTGCACGCGCGCGTAGACGGTATCGGCGCAGCGTGGCGACGGCGACGCGAAGCGAATCCAGTACTGCGTACTGTCGGCCGCGGGCAGCGGCCGCGACTGCTCGACCTCGGGCATGGTTGCGGGGGCGGCGAAAAACGGCGCGGGATCGGTGCGGATGTCGCCGTAAATCGTTTCGACCTCGGCCTGCGTCGGGATTTCGTAGCGCGATGTCGGCGGTTTGTGGCGCAGCAGGAAGCGCAGCTGGCCGCGCATCAGGTTGTGCGCCTGGTGGGTTTCCTTGCGCGCCTTTTCGATCGCGACGAGATTCGCCGCGCTCGGCTGCCCGGCATCGAAAAACGCGCGTCGCCAGGCCGCGTCGACCGCCTCGCTGCGCGCGCGCGAGGCTTCGAACTCGAGCAGCGCGTCGGCCAGACGGCGGTACTGCCGGCGGGACAGATCGAAGCCGGTGACGTCGACGAAGCGCGCGACCGAGCCGCGTGCCTCGTCGGCCGCGCCCCACAGCCGTGACAACGGCAGATAAATCTTGCGCAGGAAGAACATCGACGCGGGATCGAACCACGGCAGCGTGAACAGCCCGCCGAGCGGACCGCGCATCCACGTGATCGCGCCTTTCTCGGGCGGCAATCGCTGTCCCGCGATCAGGCCGCCAATGTTCTTGATTTCGATCTTGCGCCTCCTCGCCGCGGGCACGGCCCGTCAGCGACTTTCGAAGTGGCCGCCGCACCGCGGTCGGTGCGCCCAGCCCGTTGCGGTGAGACTAACGGATACGGTCGCTTGGCGGTAGCTCGACAGACGCCAGGCGGCGCCTACTTCCAGACTTCGCCGAGCCCGATCGGCGCCGGCAGCCGGTTGACGAGCTGCTCGAATAACTCGGAAAACTCGTTTTTCCAGTCCTCGCCGAACATCGGGTCGCGGTTTTCGCCGAAAGCGGCATCGATGGCATCCCAGTCGCCGGGCTCGAGAACCTGCTTCGCTCGCGGCAGCAACTGCGTTTCCTCGGTGAGTGCATGGTTGCGCTCGAACGCGACGTAGTGGCGCACGCAGTCGCGAAAATGCGGGTACTCGGACGGGCCGCCGAATTCGTAGGCCGACAGCGCCTTGTAAATCTCGACCAGCAGGATTTCGCCCTCGGTATGCTCCTGGCCGAGCTGCTTGATCAGCGCCTCGGAGTCAGGCGCGCGCGCGAGGATCTTCGGAAACAGGAACTGGTTTTCCTTCGGGTGATGAAAGCGATCGAGGAACCGGTCGATGTAAGTCAACAAACCGTGAAAGGCGGCGAAATCGGGCTGTTTGCCGGCGTCGAGTTCATCGACCAGGCGTTCGAGACTGTAGAGCACCGCGTTCAGGTTCAGGTGTTCGTTCTTGATGATCTGGATCGCGCGCATTGCGGTACTCCATTAACAATCGATGCAGTCGAATCTAGCCATAAGCGAGCCTTTGTGCCTTGATATGCATCAGGCAAGCGCGAGACCGCGCCGCCGATACTCCAGTAGTTTCGACGAAACCTGACCGACACCCGCGGCAGCGGCAAATGGCGGGTCATTGTGAGGAGACGCGGTAAAATGCGTCATTGCGAGGAGCGCCAGCGACGAAGCAATCCCCCCGTGCTTGCCCGAGCCCGGGAGATTGCTTCGCTGCGCTCGCAATGACGCCGGTTCGGGGAGTTTGCCGCGCTGCGCTCGCAATGACTCCGCTTCGGAGCGATTGCTTCGCTGCGCTGGCAGTGACGCGCGCGGCTCGAAACGGCAGCGGCGACGAGAGTTCGCCTTGTGCCGTCCGTGCCGGTGCCGGCGCGTACGGTCCGTGCATCCAATTGCGATACCGTTTGCTATGATAGGCCGGTCCGAGGCCGCAGCGGAGATTACCGAAACCGAAGCCATGCGCACCCAGGTCGCGATCATCGGCGGCGGCCCGGCAGGTCTGCTGCTGTCCCAGTTGCTGCACCTCGATGGTGTCGCCACGATTCTGCTCGAGCGTCGCCACCGTGATTATGTGCTCGGCCGCATCCGCGCCGGCGTGCTCGAACGCGGTACGGTGGAACTCTTGCGTACCGCCGGCGTCGGTTCGCGTATGAACGTCGAAGGCATCAACCACGACGGCACCTATCTCGCGATCGACAACGAGGGTTTCCGCATCGATTTCAAGCGCCTCGCCGGCGGTTCGGTGATGATCTACGGCCAGACCGAGTTGACGCACGATCTTTACGATGCGCGCGATGCGCTCGAGGGCAAGATCGTGCACGAAGTCGACGACGTGCACATCGTCGATGCCGACTCCGAGCGGCCGCAGGTCGAGTACCACCACGGCGGCAAACGCCACGTCATCGACTGCGAATTCGTCGCCGGCTGCGACGGCTTTCACGGCGTCAGCCGCCAGCACATGCCGAAGGGCGTGTTGCGCGAATTCGAGCGCGTCTACCCGTTCGGCTGGCTCGGCCTGCTGTCGCGCACGCCGCCGGTCAGCGACGAGCTGATCTACGCGAGCCATCCGCGCGGTTTCGCGCTGTGTTCGATGCGCAATCCGAAGCTCAGTCGCTACTACATCCAGGTGCCGCTCGACGAGAAGGTCGAGGACTGGACCGACGACGCGTTCTGGGACGAGCTCAGGCGGCGCATTCCGCACGACGCCGCCGAGCGCCTCGTGACCGGCGAGTCGGTCGAAAAATCGATCGCGCCACTGCGTTCCTACGTCGCCGAACCGATGCGCCACGGCCGGATGTTCCTGTGCGGCGACGCCGCGCACATCGTGCCGCCGACCGGCGCCAAGGGATTGAATCTCGCCGCGTCCGATGTCTACTACCTGTGGCAGGCGCTGCGACGGCATTACCGGGAACGAGACGACCAGGGACTCGACGCCTATTCGGACACCGCGCTCGCGCGCGTGTGGAAGGCCGAGCGCTTCAGCTGGGCGATGACCCGGCTGCTGCACCGCTTCCCCGACCAGTCCGATTTCGACCGGCGCATGCAGCAGGCCGAGCTCGAATACCTGCGCTCGTCGACTGCCGCGCAGACCTCGCTCGCGGAAAACTACATCGGATTGCCGTACTGATCGCGCTCAGGTCGCGCCGTAGAGCATGCGGATGAACGACCGGTAGGCGAGCAGCTGCTCGACCAGCAGGCGGTTGTCGTCGAAGTTGCGTGCGAGCATGATGCCGCCCTCGATGATCGCGGTAAACATGTCGGCGAGCGTCTCGTGCGCCATCTCCGGGTTCATCGGGTACTTCGTGTCGATCGCCTCGAGCTGCGCGATGATCATCTGCCGCCAGTTCAAAATACCGCTGCGCATCAGTTCGCGCAGGTCGTCGCGAAACTGCTGGTTTTCGTAGGTAAAGCTCGCGACCAGGCAGCCCGGATGCGTCGTCTGCATCTGGCCGAACGTTTCGGCGAGCAGTTTCAGGAAGATCAGCAGGCGGTGCAGCGGGTCCTCGCTGAGGTCCTCGGCCTTGGTGCGCAGATCGCGAAAGATCTTGTCGTCCTGCTCGAGATAGCGACGGATCAGCGCCTCGGCGAGACCCGGCTTGCCGTCGAAGTGATAGAAGAAACCGCCCTTGGTAATCGACGCCGACTCGAGAATGTCGTCGATCGACGTGCCGCCAAAGCCCTTTTGCAGGATCACCGCCTCGGCGCAGGCGAGGATGCGTTCGCGGCTGCTGTTGGAGCGGGTCGCCATCGGGCACGCATTAACTGGACTAAAGGTATAGTATGACAGGTCCGGGCAGGTCCCGCCAACGCCCGAATCGGGAAAAAACGGCGTAAGTTATTGAAAATAGAGCCATTAAAAAAATGCGCATTTCGATACCCGGCGTCCACTGCTTTTTCGGATCGCGTTATCTAGAATTTTCCGTCACGCGGAGCCGGTGCAATTACGAATGCATCCACGCACATTCAAGACGAGACGACGGAGGAAACCATGTCTACCACCCATCATAGCCAGGCGGACGCGCGCGGCGTGCCCGTGTCGGCCTGTCAGCCCGAATCGCTGGAGGATTACGAGGTTGCGCTGAAACAGTTCCAGAGCTATTTCGGCGACCCGACCGAAACCCTGGCGCAGACGCTCGAACGCGATCCCGAGTTCGTCATGGGGCACGTGTTCAACGCCAGCGCGATGCTGATGATGTCCGAACGCCAGTATCTGCCGATGGTGCGCGACAGCCTCGGCGCGGCCGAGGCGCTCGCCGACAAGGCCAACGACCGCGAAAAGGGCATGATCGCGGCGGTGCGCCTCTACGTCGATGGCCGCTGGGACGAGGCCTGCGTGGCCTGGGACCGGGTGCTTGCCGACTACCCGCGCGATGCGCTCGCGATCCAGTGCGCCCACCTGACCGATTTCTATCTCGGCGACGCGCTCAATTTGCGCGACCGCGTCGGCCGCGTGATCGGCCGCTGGGACGAATCGGTGCCGGGTTATTCCTACATTCTGGGCATGCAGTCTTTCGGTTTCGAGGAATGCAATCACTACGAGCGCGCCGAGGACGCCGGCCGCAAGGCGCTCGAGATCGAGCCGCGCGACCCGTGGAGCGTTCATGCCGTCACCCACGTGCTCGAAATGCAAAACCGCTACGAGGAGGGACAGCAGTTCATGCGCGAGCGGGTCGACGACTGGGCGCCGGACAACGGCTTCGCGTTCCACAACTGGTGGCACCTGGCGCTGTTCCACGTCGAGCAGGAGGATTTCGCCGGCGCGCTCGAGCTTTACGACAACGAAATCTGGGTCGACGATTCCGACGTGTCGCTGCAGATGCTCGACGCGACCGCGCTGTTGTGGCGGTTGCAGCTGCAGGGCGTCGACATCGGCGATCGCTGGAACCCGATCGCCGAGCTGTGGGAGCGCAAGACGCCGCTCGAGAACGGCTATTACGCGTTCAACGATTTCCACGCGATCATCGCGCTGCTCGGCGCCGGCCGCGTTGCCGAGGCGCGCGAGGTGTTTTCCGACCTCGAGCGTGCCGGGCGCGAAAACCCGGCGTTGACGCGGATGATGGCGCGCGACGTCGGTGTACCCGCGAGCGCGGCGGTCATCGCCTTCGCCGAGGAGCGTTATGCCGACGCGGTCGATCATCTGCTGCCGCTACGCGGTATTGCGATGCGCTTCGGCGGCAGCCATGCGCAGCGCGACATCCTGACGCAGACGCTGATCGAGGCCGCGATTCGCGCGGGGCATTCGGGGCTCGCGACCAACCTCGTCGGCGAACGCCGCGTGCACAAGCCCGAGAGCCCGATCCTGCGCCGCTTTGCCGCCCGGATCCCGGCGTAAACGTCTGACTGATCGGGACGATCCACGGTACCGGGACGTATTTTTATTCGACGGCCGCTCGCGCGGCCGTCTTTCCTTGCGCGCGAAACCTGCCCGATATTCCTTCGCCCTCCGACCGGGATTTACTCCGGCCGGAATCATCGGCGATGTTGATTCGAGCCCGGGCGGTATCAATGCGCCATTCGTTTCAGCAGCCGGTCGAGTCGAGCCATCGATCCCGGCCCAGGTGATAGCAATCCATGTAAGCGTTTACACGACCGGCGTCGAACAGCTCGACGAGCTTGCGCGCGAGTCGCGGCCGTTCCGACTCCGGCGGTCGGCGTTTCTCGAGCGATGCGGCCAGCGCATCGCGTGCCGGTGACGGATCCATTGCCGCGACCGTGCTCAGCTGGCCGCCGCGATATGCGACCTGCTCGAGCAGGCGGTCGATGTCGTCGGTCGGGGCCGCGGCGAGGCGCCAGATTTCGTAGTCGAGCACCTCGTCGGCGAGGCCGGGCTCGCTCAGGAACCGGTCGAAGCGCATGCGCCCGCGGCGCGCGAAGCCGAGCTTCTCGACCACGTGGACCGAGCCGGGATTGAGCCGCGACGAGATCACCGCCGTCACCCCCGCGCAGCGGGTGGTTTCGAAGAGCCAGCCAATCGCGTGCCGCGCCGCCTCGCTGGCGAGACCGAAGCCGCGATAATCGGCATCGATCGCGTAGAGAATCTCGGGATCCGCATCGTCGTCGTCAGGCGCCACGAATCCGCACCAGCCGAGCAGGCGGTCGGTCGGGGCAAGCCTGTCCATTCGCGATCGCAGCGCCCAGACGCCGTAGCCGTGCGAGTCCCAGGTGGCGTTATGCCAGGCGATCCGCCGCGCCGCGAACTCGCGGCAACGTTCGGGCGTCGAACCGTCGGCGGTGATATTGCGCGTGATGCCGGGATCGGCGAGCAGCCTGGCGAGCGCGGAAACGTCGGCATCGTCGAAACGCGCGTAGCGCAGTCGGGCCGAAGGAAACAGATTCATGGTTCGAGGCGAAATTTTTCGCTTTACCGGCGAACGCGAATATTTTGCACTATCCGGGTCGCCGATATAAAGCCAAAGTATCGCGGGGCTGGTAAGGCAAGGTCGCCGCTCGGTGCCCTTGAACGGCCGTGAGTGCAGCCGGGCCGAGGTTGCAGCCCCGCGTGCGCTGGCCGAAAATGGCGGCTTCGGCAATCGCGACGGAGATGCGCATGGATATGATCGAAATCGGCGACGTGACGTTGCATTACCGCCTTGACGGCGACCCCGACGGCGCGCCCGTCGTATTCGCCAACTCGCTCGGCACCGATTTTCGCCTGTGGGACAAAATCCTGCCGCGCCTGCCGACGGGTTTGCGCATCCTGCGCTATGACAAGCGCGGCCACGGCCTGTCGAGCTGTCCGACGGGCGACTATGAAATGGACGAACTCGTCGACGACGCCGCGCAGCTGCTGCAGGCGCTCGATATCCGTGATTGCCTGTTCGTCGGCCTGTCGATCGGCGGTCTGATCGCGCAGGGACTCGCGGCGAATTATCCCGAACTGATACGCGCGATGGTAATCTCGAATACCGCGGCGAAAATCGGCACCGCCGAAATGTGGCAGGAGCGTATCGCCGCGCTGCGCGCACACGGTGTCGAGGCGATCGCCGACAACATCATGGAACGCTGGTTCGCGAAGAAATTCCGCGCCGAAAACCCCGCCGAGCTGCAAGGCTGGCGCAACATGCTGACGCGCACGCCGCTCGACGGTTACGTCGGCTGCTGCGAGGCGATCGCGGCGACCGATTTCACCGACAGCACGACGACGCTGACTTTGCCGACGCTGGCGATCGCCGGCACCGAGGACGGCTCTACGCCGCCCGAAGTCGTGCGCGCGACCGCGGACATGATCGGCGGCGCACGCTACGCGCAGATCGACGACGCCGGCCACGTGCCTTGCATCGAGCAGCCGGAAGAGTACGCGCGGCTACTCAACGAGTTCATCGCCGAGGCCGGTCATGCCTGACCGTTATACCGATGGCATGAACATCCGCCGCAAGGTGCTCGGCGACGCCCACGTCGACGCCGCCGAGGCGCGCAAGTCCGCGTTCGACGAAGCCTTCCAGACGCTGATTACCGAGGGCGCCTGGGGCAGCGTCTGGGCGCGCGACACGATCAGCCTGCGCGAGCGTTCGATGCTGACGATCGCGCTGCTCGCCGCCTGCGGCAACTTCGACGAGATCGCGATGCACATCCGCGCGACCGCCAATACCGGCGCCACGCCCGACGACGTGATCGAGGCGCTGCTGCACGTCGCGGTCTACGCCGGCGTGCCGCGCGCCAATCATGCGATCAAGATCGCGCGCGAAACCTACCGGGAAATGGGGGTCGATCTATGACTGAAACAGGCAGATACCTTCCGCGCGACCGCGCCTGGCACCCGCCGGCGCTCGCGCCAGAATACCGGTCGAGCCGGCTGCGTTCGCCGCGGCAGCCGTTGCTGCAGATGCCGACGACATTGTCAGAGGAGACCGGGCCGGTTTTCGGCCAGTCCTCGCTCGGCGCCAATGACCATGACCTGATCCACAACTTCGCGAAGGACGGCGAGAGCGCGCTCGGCCCGCGCATCGTCGTCGAGGGCCAGGTCCGCGACCAGTCCGGCCGGGGGGTACCGGGCGCGCTGGTGGAAGTCTGGCAGGCCAACGCCGGCGGCCGCTATCGCCACGTCAACGAGGGTTACCTCGCGCCGCTCGATCCGAATTTTGGCGGCTGTGGCCGTTGCCTGACCAACGCCCAGGGCTATTACTATTTCATCACCATCCAGCCGGCGCCGTACCCGTGGCCGAACGGGCCGAATGCGTGGCGTCCGGCGCATATCCACTTTTCGCTGTTCGGCCCCGCGTTCGCGCAGCGCCTGGTCACGCAGATGTACTTCGACGGTGACCCGCTGATTCCGCTGTGCCCGATCGTGAACGCGATCCCGCGGCGCGACGCGGTCGAGACGCTGATCGCGAAACTCGACCTGGACAAGAGTATGCCGATGGACATGCTCGCGTGGCGTTTCGACATCGTGTTGCGCGGGCGCGAGCAGACGCATTTCGAGAATCGGCCGGAGGGACTGTGATGAGCGCCCGGACGAATATTCAGCCCGAGACGCCGTCGCAGACCGCGGGGCCTTACGTGCATATCGGGCTTACTCCGAACTTCGCCGGCATCGGCGGTGTCTACGACCGCGACCCGGGCAGTAAACAGGTCAACGACGAGACCGGCGGCAAACGCACGCGAATTTACGGCACGGTCTTTGATGGCGAGGGTCAACCGGTCAAGGACGCCGTGCTCGAAATCTGGCAAGCCGACGCCCGCGGTGTCTATCGTTCGCCGCTGGATCCCCGCGACGGCGACCCGAACTTCGCCGGCTGGGGACGAACCGCGGCCAACCTCGAGACCGGCGAATGGTCGTTCGACACGATCAAGCCCGGTCGGGTGCCGTATTCCGACGTGCTGATGCAGGCGCCGCACGTGACGCTGTGGATCGTCGCCCGCGGTATCAACGTCGGCCTGCAAACGCGCATCTATTTCGACACCGAATCGGACGCCAACGCCGAAGATCCGCTGCTCGCGATGGTGCCGGCCGAGCGCCGCGAAACGCTGATCGCGGAAGTGCAGGCCGACGGCAGTTATCATTTCGATGTCTACCTGCAAGGTGAGCGCGAAACCGTGTTCCTCGACCTCTGAACATGGCGATTACGCCTTTCGAATCGGCGATTTATCGCGAACTGCTGCGCGACGGCGAAATCGGGCAGCTGTTTACCGACACCGCCGAGGTCGTCGCGTGGCAGCACGTCGAGGGCGTGCTTGCGCGCGCCCAGGGCGAACTCGGCATCATTCCGAAAAAGAGCGCCGCGGCGATCGCAAAGGCCTGCGGCAAGACCCGGATCGATCCGACCAGTCTCGCCGACGGCACCGGCCGCGACGGCATTCCGATCCCGGCGCTGATCGCCGCGCTGCGCAAGGCGATCGGCAACGACCAACACGCGGGTTTCCTGCATTTCGGTGCGACCACGCAGGACATCATGGATACCGGCCTGGTGCTGCGCCTGCGCGCGGTGTGCACGATCGTCGAGGCGCGCCTGAAGCTCGTGCTCGGTGCACTCGCCGACCTCGCCGACGCACACGCCGAGCTGCCGCTGGCGGCGCG
>JBPEYE010000392.1:0-76048 GCA_052030825.1 Gammaproteobacteria bacterium
TTCCTGCTTTGGGGCGGGCTATGAACCGTATTTATAGGTTCACCATTTCGCCTGGAGCGAAATGGCGGCGCGCGCGCAGCGCGCGGCCCGAAGGGCCGAGTACAGGGACGTACGAGCCAAATCCTGCCCCTACTGCACTAATTCAATATACTCCCCCGAAGAATCCAGCATCCGCCTACCAGCACAAAGCCGAAACCGCACCTACCGATTCACCTGCCTCCGGGATACCGACCCCCCAGCCCCGGTAAAATCCCGCATCCACCTCGCTTGAAGCCCGCGCCCGTTTGCGGTTATAATCCGCGCCCGGAGCAGCGCGGGCTCCCTCTGCAAAGACAGTAACGCGCTGCGGCGAGCTGGCTTTCGAAACGTATCGGAGGCGGCGAACGGCGACGGCGGCCGCACCGCCTTGCCCCGCATACAAATCGGCTGGCAGGCGATTTTTTCCGAGTCAGCAGTCAGTGAAGAGGCCCTTGTGGGCCTTTTTTATTGGTTTTTCGGAGGCGATCGATGCGCGACCTGACCGCGATGTTCGAGCCGGTGATCGAATCGATGGGTTACGAACTGGTCGGCGTCGAGTACCAGGGCGGCGGCCATCACGGCACCCTGCGCGTCTATATCGACCATGCCGACGGCGTCGATCTCGACGACTGTGCCGCGATCAGCCACCAGCTCAGCGGCCTGCTCGACGTCGAGGAACCCATCCGGGAAGCCTACGATCTCGAGATTTCGTCGCCGGGCATCGATCGCCCGCTGTTCAAGCGCGCCGATTTCGAGCGTTTCGCCGGGCAGCGGGCCCGCATCAGGCTCGCCGTCGCGCGCGACGGGCGGCGTAATTTCGCCGGGGAGCTACAACCGTCGGACGATGCGACCACGGTGCGTATCCGGGTGGACGGCGAAGATTTCGAACTGCCGTATGCCGACATCGCGAAAGCGAATCTGGTCGGCGAGATTTGACCGCGGTGGGCCGCGCCGAGCGCTGCGACCGGCCGCCGACAGACAAACTTGACGAGTGAGACGATGGATAACAAAGAGATTCTGTTAGTCGCCGATACGGTGTCCAACGAAAAGGGCGTCGATCGTGAAATCATCTTCGAGGCGATCGAGGCCGCGCTGGCATCGGCGACGCGCAAGAAACACCAGCAGGATATCGACGTGCGGGTGGATATCGATCGCAAGACCGGCGAGTACGATACCTACCGCCGCTGGGAAGTCGTCGAGCCCGGCGAGAACGGGCTCGAAGAGCCGCTGCGCCAGATCACGCTCGAAGCCGCGCGCATCGAAAGTCCGGAGATCGAAATCGGCGATTTCATCGAGGAGCCGATCGATTCGGTCGAATTCGGCCGGATCGCCGCGCAGACCGCGAAACAGGTCATCGTGCAAAAGGTGCGCGAAGCCGAGCGGCGCAAGGTCATCGACGCCTATTCCGATCGCGAGGGCACGCTGGTGATGGGCCAGGTGAAAAGGGTCGAACGCGGCAACGTCTACGTAGACCTCGGCGACAATGCCGAGGGTTTCATTCCGCGCGAGGAAATGATCCCGCGCGAGTCGGTGCGCCCGGGTGACCGGATTCGGGGCTACCTCTACAAAGTTGCCTCGGAAGTGCGGGGGCCGCAGCTGTTCATCAGCCGCACCGCGCCGGAATTCCTGGTCGAACTGTTCAAGCTCGAGGTGCCCGAGGTCGGCCAGGAACTGATCGAAATCATCTCGGCCGCACGCGATCCCGGGATGCGCGCCAAGATCGCGGTCAAGAGCAACGATCCGCGCATGGACCCGGTCGGCGCCTGCGTCGGCATGCGCGGCTCGCGGGTGCAGTCGGTCTCGAACGAACTCGCCGGCGAGCGGGTCGACATCATACTGTGGGATGAAAACCCGGCGCAGTTCGCGGTCAACGCGATGTCGCCAGCCGAGGTCACGTCGATCGTCATCGACGAGGAAACCCACTCGATGGATATCGCCGTGCCCGAGGAAAAGCTGTCGCAGGCGATCGGCCGCGGCGGACAGAACATCAAGCTCGCCAGCCAGCTGACCGGCTGGACGCTCAACGTCATGGACGAGGCGGCCGCCGAAGAGAAAGCCGAAGGCGAATCGCGCCAGCTGGTACAAAACTTCATGGAGCAGCTCGACGTCGACGAAGAGGTCGCGATCATTCTCGTACAGGAGGGTCTGACGACGATCGACGAGGTCGCCTATGTTCCCGAGTCGGAGCTCATCGAGATCGAGGAGTTCGACGAGGAAATCGTGCAGGAACTCCGTGGCCGGGCACGCGACGCGCTGCTGACGATGGCCATCGCACGCGAAGAAACCGCCGAAGCCGGCGAACCGCAGGACGATTTGCTGAACATGGAATTCATGACCCCGGAACTGGCGCACAAGCTCGCTCGCCGCGGCATTTGCACGATGGAAGACCTGGCCGAACAGTCGACCGACGAACTCGAGGAAATCGATGGTATCGACGCCGAGTTCGCCGGCAAGCTGATCATGAAAGCGCGCGAACCCTGGTTCGCCGAAGCGGAGGCGAACTAGGACGACCGCCCGGTTGCGGCAATAATCCAGTTGGATAGAAAATCATGCCAAACGTAACAGCGAAACAACTCTCGGAAGTCATCGGCGTCAGTGTCGAAAAGTTGCTCGATCAGCTCAATACGGCCGGCGTCGACGTGTCCAGTGCCGACGATCCGATTTCCGACGACGACAAGATGAAGCTGCTCGAATCGCTGCGCAGCAGCCACGGCAGGGAATCGCCAAGCGGACCGAAGAAAATTACCCTGAAGCGCAAGAGCAAGAGCGAACTCAGGGTCTCCGGTACCTCGGGGCGCAACACGACGACCAAGACGATCAACGTCGAGGTGCGCAAGAAACGTACCTACGTGCGCCGCGCCGATGTCGAGGCCGAGGAGGCGAAGCTGCAGGAAGCGTCGCAGGCGGAGGCCGAGGAACGCGACGAGCTCGCGCGCGAGCAGGCCGAGGCCGAAGCTCGCCAGGCCGAAGAGGCTGCCCGCGCCGAAGCCGAGGCGGCGCAAGCCGCGGCCGCGGAAGCGGCCCGCGCCGAGGCCGAGAAGAAGGCCTACGAAAAAAGCCTGCAGGAAGTCGAGGCCGCGCAAAAGGCGATCGAGAAAGAGCGCGCCGAGGCCGAGGCCGCCAAGGCCGCCGAGGAAGCCGCGCGCGTCGCGCTCGACGAGGCGGCCAAGGCCAGCGCCGCGGCCGCGGCCGGGGCGCCGGACAAACCGGGTAAACACGGCAAGCACGAAGACCGTCACACTCGCTACGGGCGCAAGGAGCTGCACGTCAAGGAATCCGCGCATCAGCCCAACCGCAAGCAAAAGTTCAAGAAAGGTCAGCGGCAGGTTCAGGAAATCACCCGCCAGCACCAGTTCGAGAAACCGACCGCGCCGGTGGTACGCAACGTCGAGGTGCCCGACGCGATCAGCGTCGCCGATCTCGCACAGCGGATGGCGGTCAAGGCCGGCGACGTGATCAAGGTGTTGATGCAGATGGGCACGATGGCGACGATCAACGAGATTCTCGATCGCGACACGGCGACGCTGGTGGTCGAGGAAATGGGCCACAATGTCGTCACCGCGGCAAGCGACGACGACTTCGAGAAGGAATTGCAGGAAAGCGTCGAGCAGGCCGGCGAGGAGCGTGAGTCGCGGCCGCCGGTGGTCACGATCATGGGCCACGTCGACCACGGCAAGACCTCGCTGCTCGATTACATTCGTAATTCGCGCGTCACCGCGGGCGAGGCCGGCGGTATCACGCAGCATATCGGTGCCTACCACGTCAAGACCGACAAGGGGATCGTGACCTTTCTCGATACCCCGGGTCACGCCGCATTTTCGGCGATGCGCGCGCGCGGTGCCGAGGCCACCGACATCGTCGTCCTCGTCGTCGCCGCCGATGATGGCGTCATGCCGCAAACCAAGGAAGCGATTCAGCACTCCCAGGCGGCCGGCGTGCCGCTGGTCGTCGCGGTCAACAAGATCGACAAGGAAGATGCCGATCCCGAGCGGGTCAAGAACGAGCTCGCCGCGCTCGAGGTCATCCCCGAGGAGTGGGGTGGCGAGAACATTTTTGTCAACGTTTCGGCGGTGACCGGCGAAGGCATCGACGCCTTGCTCGAGGCAATCCTGTTGCAGGCCGAGATCCTCGAACTCAAGGCCGTCGGCAAGGGCAGCGCCAAGGGCATCGTCGTCGAGGCTTCGCTGGACAAGGGCCGCGGCCCGGTCGCGACGGTGCTGGTGCAGTCCGGCAAGCTGCAGCAGGGCCAGATGCTGCTCGCCGGGACGCAGTACGGGCGCGTGCGCGCGATGTACGACGAGTCGGCGCGCAAGATCAAGTCGGCCGGCCCGTCGATGCCGGCGGTCGTGCTCGGGCTGTCGGGCGTGCCCGAGGCCGGCGACGAGGTATTCGTCGTCGAGAACGAGCGCAAGGCGCGCGAGTTCGCGCAAATTCGCGAGACCAAGATCCGCGAGAGTCGACTCGCCGACCAGCAGAAGGCCAAGCTCCAGGGCATGCTCGACGCGATGGCCGAGGGCGAAGTCGCCGAGATCAACATTCTGGTCAAGGCCGATGTCCAGGGCAGTGCGGAAGCGATCCGCGAGTCGCTCGAGAAACTCTCGACCGACGAAGTGCGCACCAAGCTGGTCGCGACCGGCGTCGGCGGTATCAACGAATCCGACATCAACCTGGCGGCTGCGTCGAATGCGATCGTGATCGGCTTCAACGTGCGCGCCGATGCCGCGGCCAAGCGCATCGCCGGCGATTACGGCATCGATATTCGTTACTACAGCGTCATCTACGACATCATCGACGACATCAAGAGCGTCATGTCGGGTATGTTGTCGCCGGAGTCGCAGGAAAAGATCATCGGTCTCGCCGAAGTCAAGGAAGTCTTCCGTTCGCCGAAGTTCGGGGATGTTGCCGGCTCGATCGTCGTCGAAGGCGTCGTGCGCAAGGGTCGCCCGATTCGTGTACTGCGCGACAACGTCGTGATCTACGAAGGTGAGCTCGAATCCTTGCGTCGCTTCAAGGATCCGGTCGAGGAGGTCCGCATGGGTACCGAATGCGGCATCGCGGTGAAGAATTACACCGACGTCAGGGCGGGGGATCAGATCGAGGTCTTCGAACGGGTCGAGATCGCGCGCTCGATCGACTGATGGAGCGTCGGCGTGCCTCGTGACTATCCGCGCAGCGAACGCCTCGCGTCGCAGATCCAGCGTGAACTCGCGCAGCTGCTGCAGCGCGGACTCAAGGATCCCGAGGCCGCCGCGCCGAGTATTCTCGCAGTCGAGGTCAGTCGCGACCTTGCGCATGCCCGCGTGTTTTTCAGCGTGCTCGAGCCCGACGATGCCGCGCCGACGCTGGCCGCGCTCAACCGGGCCGGCGGTTACCTGCAACGCGAACTCGGCAAAGCCCTCAAGGTCCGGGTCACGCCGAAGCTCAGTTTCGAGTATGACGATACCGACATTCGCGGACGGCAACTGTCCGACCTGATCGATTCGGCGGTCGCTGCCGACCGCGCCAAGCACGATTCCTGATGGGCCGGCGCCGCGAGGGTCGCGATGTCGATGGCGTTCTGATCCTCGACAAGGACCGCGGCATCAGTTCGAACAAGGCCTTGCAGCAAGTTCGTACCCTGTTTCGCGCGCGCAAGGCCGGCCATTGCGGCAGCCTCGATCCGCTCGCCACCGGCGTGTTGCCGATTTGTCTCGGCCAGGCCACCCGCTTCGCCGACTACCTGCTCGGCGCGGACAAGCGCTACCGGGCGACCTGCCGGCTCGGCGTCGTCACGACGACCGGTGATGCCGAGGGCGAGGTGCTCGTGCGCAAGCCGGTGGCGGTATCGCGCGACGATGTCGTGCGCGTGCTCGCGGACTTTCGCGGCCCGATCGAACAGGTGCCGCCGATGTACTCGGCGCTCAAGCACGAGGGCCGGCGCCTTTACGAACTGGCGCGCGAGGGCAAGACCGTCGAGCGCAGCGCACGCCGGGTCGAGATTCACGCGCTCGAGCTCGAATCGCTGGGGCAGGATGAACTGGTGCTCGAGGTGCATTGCTCGAAGGGCACCTATATCCGTACCCTGGCCGAGGACATCGGTGCGGCGCTCGGCTGCGGCGCACACCTGGTCGCTCTGCGGCGCCTCGCGGTAACGCCTTTCGATGAAAGCGATGCGATCGGCTACGCCGCGCTACGGGCACTCGCGCACTCGGCGCCGGACGAGCTCGATCGCCGCCTGTTACCGGTGGCGGCGACGCTCGCGGAATTTCCGACGCTGCACCTCGCCGCCGCCGAGCGTGCGGCGGTCCAGAACGGCCAGTCGCTGCCGGCTGTCGACACGGCCGCGGGGCTGTGTCGACTGTATGCCGACGACGGCGTCTTCATCGGCCTCGGCGAGGTTGGCGATGACCGGGTTTTGCGCCCGAAACGACTGTTGCACACCGGGCCGGGGCGGTGATTTCGCCCACCTTGCGAAATCCGCCGGCGACGGGCGAAAGCCCTTGTTAGGACTAGCAGAGATAGGTAGAATACCGGCCTTTTTCGGGCCCACGAGGTTTTTTAATGGCAATGTCAGCTGAACAAAAGGCTGCAATTATCGCTGATTTCCAGCGCAAGGACGGCGATACCGGGTCCCCCGAGGTCCAGGTTGCGTTGTTGTCGCACCAGATCAGCCACCTGACCGAACATTTCAAAACGCATATTCACGACCACCACTCCCGCCGCGGATTGTTGAAGATGGTCAACCAGCGTCGCAATTTACTGGATTATCTCAAGTCCAAGAATCAGCAGCGATATCGGGAATTGATCGAAAAGTTGGGATTGCGTCGTTAAGCCAGTGAGAAAATAGTGAATCCAATCAAGAAGACGTTCCAGTACGGAGACCATCAGGTTACGCTGGAAACAGGAGAAATCGCGCGCCAGGCCACCGGCGCGGTTATCGTCAACATGTCCGACACGGTCGTTATCGTTACCGTCGTCGGCGCCAAGCAGGCCGATCCGAACCGGGATTTCTTTCCGCTGACGGTCGACTACCAGGAAAAAACCTATGCCGCCGGGCGAATCCCGGGCGGCTTTTTCAAGCGCGAAGGTCGGCCCAGCGAAAAGGAAACCCTGACCTGCCGCCTGATCGATCGCCCGATCCGACCGCTGTTTCCGAAGGGTTTCATGAACGAGGTGCAGGTCGTCGCCAACGTGATCTCGATGAATCCGGAGGTCGATCCGGACGTCGTCGCGATGCTCGGCACCTCGGCGGCGCTGGCGATTTCCGGAATTCCGTTCAACGGCCCGATCGGCGCCGCCCGGGTCGGTTACCTCGACGGCAACTACGTGCTCAATCCGACCCACAGCCAGCTCGACGAATCCGAACTCGACCTGGTGGTCGCCGGCACCGAGAACGCGGTGCTGATGGTCGAATCGGAAGCCAGGTGCCTGCCCGAGTCGGTCATGCTCGGTGCCGTCGTCTTTGGCCACGAGCAGATGCAAACCGCAATCAAGGCGATCAACGAACTTGCCGCCGAGGCTGGCAAGCCGGCCTGGGACTGGCAGCCACCCGAATCCGACGATGCGCTGCTGCAAAGCGTCAGGCAGCAGGGCGAATCCGCGATCACCGAGGCCTACACGGTTGCCGATAAACTCGAGCGGCAGAATCGCCTCGCCGAGATTCGCGACCAGATCGTCGCCGCGCTGGTGACCGAGGCGGAAGACTCGCCCGACGAAGGCGACGTGCGCGATGCCATCGCGAAGCTCGAAAAAACGCTGGTGCGCGGACGTATACTCGCTGGCGAGCAGCGCATCGATGGTCGCGACACCCGCACCGTGCGCCCGATCCGGATTCGCACCGGCGTGCTCCCGCGTACCCACGGCTCGGCGCTATTCACCCGCGGCGAAACCCAGGCGCTGGTCGTGACCACGCTCGGCACCGGGCGCGACGCACAGCTGATCGACGCGATCGAGGGCACTTTCCGCGACAATTTCATGATGCATTACAACTTCCCGCCGTCGAGCGTCGGCGAGACCGGCCGCATCATGGGCCCCAAGCGGCGCGAGATCGGCCACGGCCGGCTGGCCAAGCGGGGCGTCATGGCGGTCATGCCGAACACCGACGACTTCCCGTACGTGATTCGCGTCGTCTCCGAGATCACCGAATCCAACGGCTCTTCGTCGATGGCCAGCGTCTGCGGCGCGAGCCTCGCGCTGATGGACGCCGGGGTGCCGGTGAAGGCGCCGGTGGCCGGCATCGCGATGGGCCTGATCAAGGAAGGCGACAAATTCGCGGTGCTGACCGATATCCTCGGCGACGAGGATCATCTCGGCGACATGGACTTCAAGGTCGCCGGCACCGACGACGGCATCACCGCGCTGCAGATGGATATCAAGATCGACGGCATCACCACCGAGATCATGCAGCAGGCGCTGGATCAGGCGCGCGAGGGGCGCCTGCATATCCTCGGCGAGATGAACAAGGTGCTGCCCGAGCCGCGCGCCGAGATGTCCGAGTACGCGCCGCGCCTGATCACCATCCGTATCGATCCGGAAAAGATCCGCGACGTCATCGGCAAGGGCGGCGCGACGATCCGCGCGATCACCGAGGAAACCGGCGCGACCATCGAGGTCGACGACGACGGCGTGGTCAAGATCGCGTCGGTCGAAAAGGCCGCCGGCGAGGAAGCCCGGCGGCGAATCGAGCAGGTCACCGCCGAAGTCGAAGTCGGCATGACCTACGAGGGCAAGGTCGCCAAGATCATGGACTTCGGCGCCTTCGTCAATATTTTGCCGGGCAAGGATGGTCTCGTGCATATATCGCAGATATCCGACGAGCGCGTAGAAAACGTCAGCGACAAGCTGTCGGAAGGCGACATCATCAAGGTCAAGGTGCTCGAGGTCGACCGCCAGGGACGCATTCGCCTGAGCATGAAGGCAGTCGACGAGGACGAGGCAGCCGCGGTCTGATCGGGAAACCGGTCAGCCGACGAAAAAGGGGGTTTTAACCCCCTTTTTTATTGGCCTCGCAAAGCCGCCGCGAACAGGTTTTCAGAGCAGCTTGAAGATGGCGCTGCAATAGGGGCACTTGGCCTCGCCGCCATTCTCTTCCACCGGGATATAGACCCGCGGGTGCGAGTTCCACAAGCTGGTTCCGGGCAGCGGGCAGTGAATCGGCAAGTCCTCGGGCCTGACTTCGATCGCGGTCTTGGCGTTCGGCGTGGAGTAGGCGGACTGTTCGGCGGCGGTGTTCGGATTGACCATCGCGGTTCTACTTGACGAAGGTTAACAGGTCGAGATGCTTGTCGTTGCGGCCATGGACGAGGTCGAAGTAATCCGACTGCAAATCGGCGGTAACCGGTCCCCGCGAACCGCTGCCGATGGCACGGTTGTCGAGCTCGGCGATCGGCGTGACCTCGGCGGCGGTACCGGTGAAAAAGGCTTCGTCGGCGATGTAGATCTCGTCGCGGGTGATCCGCTTCTCGACAATTTCGAGGCCGCGATCGGCGGCCAGCGCAAATATCGTCTTGCGGGTAATACCGTTGAGCGCGGTCGTCACTTCGGGCGTATACAGAACACCGTCGCGAACGACAAAGATATTTTCGCCGCTGCCCTCGGCAACGTAGCCCTCGGGATCGAGCAGCAGGGCCTCGTCGTAGCCGTCGCGCAGGGCTTCGCCGAGCGCCGCCATCGAGTTGATGTACTGGCCGTTGGCCTTGGCCTTGGTCATCGCGATGTTGGGATGATGCCGGGTGTACGACGAGGTCTTGATGCGAATGCCTTTCTCGAGCGCTTCCTTGCCGAGGTAAGTACCCCACTCCCAGGCGGCGACGATGCAGTGCACGCTGAGATTGTCGGCGCGCAGGCCCATGCCCTCGGCGCCGTAAAAGACCATCGGCCGGATATAGGCGCTGTCGAGGCGGTTGTCGCGCACCGCCGCGATCTGCGCATCCATCAGTTCCGCCTTGTCCCAGCCGATCGCCATGCCGAGAATCTTGCACGAGTCGAGCAGGCGGTCGGTGTGGGCCTCCAGCGCGAAGATCGCGGTGCCCTGATCGGCGTGGTAGGCACGCACACCCTCGAAACACCCCATGCCGTAGTGCAGCGTGTGCGTCAGTACGTGAACGGTCGCCTCGCGCCACGGCACCATGGCGCCGTCGAACCAGATAAAGCCATCGCGATCGGCCATCGACATCGTCAGTTCTCCTGCTCGCCGAAACACTCGTTCCAGCAATTCGTTACCCGCTCGAGCTGTGCCGCAATGACCCCGGCATCGACCTCGGCGGCCTGATCCTGCAAAACCGCTTGGTGCAACAGCCGGTGATAGTTTCGGTAGATATCGACCAGTTCCGCGGCCGAGGCCGGAATGCGATTTAACCGCAGCAACGCGTCGAGCAGGCTAATGTTATCAGAACTCAAACAATCGGTGTCAAGACTATTTGCGTGCAGCAGTACCCAGTACTGGACGAGAAACTCGATATCGACCATCCCGCCCCGCGAGTGCTTGAGGTCCCGGCGCTCATCCTCGGGCGGTCGCTTGTTGCGATAGATCCGCGCGCGCATTTCGGCGACGTCGGCGCGTAGTTTCCCGGCCTCGCGCGGCTGCCTGAGAACCTGCACGCGGACTTCGGCGAAACGCGCGGCGAGCGCGGCATCGCCGGCGACCGGCCGCGCGCGCACCAGCGCCTGGTGTTCCCAGGTCCAGGCCTTTTCGCACTGGTAGCGCTCGAAAGCCTCAAGCGACGATACCAGCAGTCCCGACGAACCCTCGGGCCGCAGGCGCGAGTCGATCTCGTAGAGCTTGCCCGAGGCGGTCAGGACGCTGGTCATCGAGATGACCTTTTGCGCGAGCCGCGGAAAGTAGACCGAGTTCTCGATGCACTTGTCGCCGTCGGTATGGGCCGCGTCACCGGTCGAATCGTGAACGAAGATCAGGTCGAGGTCGGAGCTGTAATGCAGTTCTCGACCGCCGAGTTTGCCGTAACCGATAATCGCGAATTCGGCATCCCGAAGTTCACCGTCGATCCGCTGGCACGGTCTGCCGTGACGCTTGCCGAGATCCTTGCGCGCCAGCTCCAGCACGGCCGCGAGCACGATCTCGGCGACATCGCTCAGGTAACGCCCGACCTCGACCGCGTCGATTTCGCCGGCGAGCTCGGCGCCGGCGATGACCAGCGTTTGTTCGCGCTTGAACAAACGCAGGTTATCGAGTTCGAGTTCGGGATCGCCTTCGACGTTGGCGAGTTGCTGCAGCAGCCGCGCCTCGAGCTCGGCGCGATCGAACCGACCGCGGTCGGGACGTTGAATCAGATTTTCGAGCAGCATCGGGAAGGAAGCAACCTCGGTTGCGATCCAGGCGCTCTTGTCGAAGAGCTCGGCGAGCCGTTGCAGCAGCGCCGGGTTTTGCACCAGCAGCTCGAAGTAAACGCTGCGCCCGGCGATCGCCGCGAACAGGCGCATGAAGCGTTCGAACAGCGAAGCCTGGGCGGTGCTGAACTGAATTCGCGCGAGCAGGTCGGGGAGCAGGCTGTTGAAGCGTTTCTTGGCCCGCGCCGACATGAATCCCCAGGCCTTCGATGCGATGAAATCGTTGAGTTGCGCGGCGATCGCGGCGGGATCGTCGACGCCGCTGGCGGCAACGAATTCTTCGCGCCGGGCGTCGCCGGGGGCATCGAGCGTATCATCGAGAATCGTCGCCGACGAATGCTCGGATTCGCGCTTGAACAGCTCGGTGAAAAACCGGCTGACGGCGTCGCGATGCCGGCGCAAGTCTGCATCGAGCGTTTCCCAGTCGGCGAAATCGAGCGTCGCCGCGATCCTCATGCGGCGCGTCGGGTCGGTCGGCAACCCGTGGGTTTGTTCGTCGGCGAACATCTGCAGCCGGTTCTCGAGCCGGCGCAGAAAAATGTAGGCATCGCGCAGCGCGGCGACCTGGTCGCGCGCGACGATGGACTGCGCGGCGAGAGCGTCGAAACAGTCGAATATGCTGCTCGAACGCAACTGGCGATTGCGCCCGCCCCGCAGTATCTGAAACGCCTGCACGCAAAACTCGATTTCCCGGATGCCGCCCGGACCGAGCTTGATGTTGTCGCGCATGCCGCGACTACGCGCCTGCGCGTCGATCTTGTCTTTCATCGACGCCAGCCCCTCGAATACCCGATAGTCGTGGTAGCGGCGATAGACGAAAGGTTGCAGGATCGCTTCGATTGCCGCGCGATCGGCCGCGCTACCGCTGACGATACGCGCCTTGACCATGGCGTATTGCTCCCACTCGCGACCGTGCAGCTGGTAGTAGTGCTCGAGCGCGGCATGGCTGAGTACGACCGGTCCGGACTCGCCCCACGGGCGCAGGCGCAAATCGACGCGGTAAACAAACCCGTCCTCGGTATTGTCGCTGAGCACGCGGGTCAATTGCCGCACCAGTCGGCTGAAATACTCCTGGTGGGTCAGCTTGCCGTAGCCGTCGAGCTCGCCATCACTGTCGTAGCAGCAGATCAGGTCGATGTCGGACGAGAAGTTGAGCTCCTGCCCCCCGAGCTTACCCATCGCGATGAGGTCGAGTTGCATTGGTTCGCCGCGCTCGTCGCGGGGCTGCCCGTGTTTGGCGGCGAGCTCGCGGTGACAGGCATCGAGTGCGGCCAGGATCAGTCGATCGGCAAGATCGCTCAGGTAGCCAAGAATTTCGCGCAGCGGGGCGCCGGCGACGACATCGAGATAGATAATCGCGACCAGCTTGCGGTGACGATAACGCCGCAGTGCCGCGCGCAGCTGATCGAGATCAATTCGCTCGCCATCGATGACTTCGATAATCGGTTCGTCGAGGCTGAATTCGTCGAGTGCCAGCAGCTCGTCGAGCAGGTCCGGATTGCGTCGCAGGCAACGCAGTGCGTAATTGCTGGCAATGGCGAGACGTTCGAAATCGCGGCGGCGGTCGGCCCCGAGTCCCCGGGTCGCGAGGATCTCGCGCACCGCCTGCCAGTCGCTGTCGCCGTCATCGAGCAGGGCGCCGAGATCGTCACTCCCACTCATGGTGCTGGCGTTGAATTTAAATGCGAACTATTATTATTCACATTCGTATTTGACGGCATAATTCGTTGCACTCGAACCCGGCTGGCTGTTTATTGCTTGATCCACCGACCTGTCGCCGGCTCCCGGAGCCCGAGCATACTAGAATTTGGCGCGCATCGCGCGACCGGCCATGAGCGCGCAGCTCGAGTCGCCGCCGCCCGGCGTCGTGGCGCGCGCGCCGCGGATCGCGTGGCTGCAACGCCTGTGGCCGCCCGGCGTGTTGCTGGTTGCCGCGTTGTTCAGCCTGCCGATCGTGACGATTGCGAGCTTCATCGTGCACCCGGCGAGCGATGTCTGGCGCCACCTCGTCGACACGGTACTCGCCGAGTACCTGGTGAATTCGGCGCTGTTGATGTTCGGGGTCGGCTGCGGCACGCTGCTGATCGGTGTCGGTTGCGCCTGGTTGACGAGCGTCTGTGTGTTTCCGGGCAAACGCCTGTTCAGCTGGGCGCTGCTGTTACCGCTTGCGTTTCCGGGTTATATCATCGCCTACACCTATACCGGGCTACTCGATTTTGCCGGGCCGCTGCAAAGCGCGCTGCGCGAGGCGACCGGCTGGCATCACGGCGATTACTATTTTCCCGAGATCCAGTCGCTCGGCGGGGCGATGACGATGCTGTCGCTGGTGTTGTACCCGTACGTCTACCTGCTCGCGCGGGCCGCGTTTCTCGAGCAGTCGGTGTGCGTGCTCGAGGTTAGCCGCACGCTCGGTTGCTCGGTCTGGGCGAGTTTTTATCGCGTCGCCTTGCCGCTCGCAAGGCCGTCGATCGTCGCCGGTTTGTCGCTGGCGCTCATGGAGACGCTGGCGGACTATGGCACCGTGTCCTATCTCGGTCTCGACGTCTTTACCACCGGTATATTTCGGACCTGGTTCGGCTTCGGCGACGCCGCCGCGGCGGCCAAGCTGGCCGCAATCCTGCTGCTGTTCGTGTTCACGCTGGTTGTCGTCGAGCGCGCGTCGCGGCGGCAGGCGCGCTATCACCACGCAACCTACCGCTATCGCAATCTGCCGCAATACCGTCTGCGGGGCTGGCGCGCGGCGGCCGCGTTCGCGCTGTGTTTCGTGCCGCTGGCGCTCGGCTTTCTGGTGCCGGCAAGCCAGCTCTCGCTGTGGGCGATCGAGACCCACGCGCAGATGGTCGACGCGAGCTTCGTCCGCCTCGCTTTCAACTCGATCATGCTGGCGCTGTCGGCGGCGTTGCTGGCGGTCGTCGTCGCGTTGTTTCTGGCCTACGGCAAGCGCCTGTTCCGTTCGCCGTCGATCAACGCGTCCGTCCGCGTGGTTGCGACCGGCTATGCGCTGCCGGGGACGGTGGTCGCGGTCGGCGTGATCATCCCGTTCGCCTGGTTCGACAATGCGCTCGACGGCTGGATGCGTGAGCAGTTCGGTATCGCTACCGGCCTGCTGCTTTCCGGCAGCCTGGTTGCGGTCATGTTCGCCTACCTGGTCCGTTTCCTGTCGGTGTCGATCCAGTCGGTCGAATCCGGCCTTGCCAACATCAAGCTGTCGATGGATGACGCGGCGCGTTCGCTGAAGCTGTCGCCGGCCCAGATCCTGTGGCGCGTCCACATGCCGTTGATGAAGGGCACACTACTGACCGCGCTCCTGATCGTGTTCGTCGATGTCATGAAGGAACTGCCGGCAACTCTGATTCTGCGCCCGTTCAATTTCAACACGCTGGCGGTGCGTGCCTACGAGCTCGCCACCGACGAGCGCCTCGCCGACTCGTCGACCGCGGCGCTGGCGATCGTCGCGGTCGGGCTGCTGCCGGTGGTGCTGTTGAGCTACAGCATCTCGACGTCGAGGGCCGCTTCGTGACCGCGCGGCTCGACGTCGAAGCGGTGGACGCCGGCTACGATGACCTGCAGGTGCTGGATCGCATCGGGTTTGCGCTCGAGCCGGGCCAGATCGGTTGCATGCTCGGACCAAGCGGATGCGGCAAGACGACCGTTTTGCGTACCATCGCCGGCTTCGAGGCGGTCTGGAACGGGCGCATTCTGATCGACGGCGACGAGGTCAGCTCGCGCCGCATCAACCTGCCGCCCGAGCAGCGCAACGTCGGTATGGTGTTCCAGGATTTCGCGTTGTTTCCGCATCTCAAGGTCGAGGACAACGTCCGCTTCGGCCTGCGCGGTCAGCGCAGCGGCGAGCAGCAGGCCCGCATTCAGGAAATGCTGGCGATCGTCGGCATGCCGGCCTTCGCCCAGGCCTATCCGCACCAGCTCTCGGGCGGACAGCAACAACGCGTGGCGCTGGCGCGTGCGCTGGCACCGCGTCCGGACATCCTGCTGCTCGACGAACCGTTTTCGAGCATGGACATCGAGCTTCGCGAACAGCTGGCGCGCGAAGTGCGCAATATTCTCAAGCAGGAGAACACCACCGCGATTCTCGTCACCCACGACCAGCACGAAGCCTTCGCAATGGCGGATACGATCTGCGTCATGCGCGAAGGCCGTATCGAACAACAGGGCAGCGGATATGACCTCTATCATCGGCCGGTCAATCGATTCGTCGCCGATTTCGTCGGCCAGGGCGTCATCATTCCGGCAATCGTCGAAGACGCCACCGCGGTACGCACCGACCTCGGCCTGATTCGGGGCCGGGAACCGCTCGACGCGGCGCCCGGTACCACCGTCGATGTACTGATCCGTCCCGACGACGTCCTCCACGACGATGCCTCGAGCGAATCGGCCGTCGTCGTCGAGAAGGCCTTTCGCGGCGCCGATTTCCTGTATTTTTTGCGCATCGACAGCGGCATCGAGGTCATGTGCCTTGCGCCGAGCCACCATAATCATAAAATCAACGAGCGCATCGGCATTCGCCTCGAAGTCGATCACCTCGTTACCTTTGCTCGCAGCGAGACCTGATTATGTTCAGCAAGATCCTGGTTACGATTGTCGTCATCATGGTGTGCGTGTGGGTGCTCGCCAACCGTGCGGCAAAACGGTCGCCGCTGCGCGAAGTTCCGAATCCCGCGGTCGAGCGACGCAAGCGAATCCTGCTGCAGGCCGCGTTCGCGTTCATGTTCGTGATGGTCGTGGCCGCGGGGGTAATCGTTTACCTTGAGATGCAGTAGCGCCAATCGGGCGGGATCGGTGTCTGGGGCTGCGAGGGGACAGGTACCGAATTCCCGGGCTGCCGGAGTCACGGTCAATAACGGGACGAGCCGAGGCGGAATCGGGATCTGAGGGAATTCGGAACCTGTCCCCGATCTTGCTGAGGCGATCCCCCGCGTTCTGCGATTTCGGGTCTAGCCGATGCGGGGCTCGAGTGCGGCCATGACCTGGTCGAAATCCGACGACGGCACGCTGACGAGCAAGCCTTCGTCGCGATAAAAGTCGATCAGGGGCGCGGTTTGTTGCTGGTAGACCTTGAGCCGGTTTTCGATCGCTTCCTCGGTCTCGTCGTCGCGTTGCACGACCGGGCCGCCGCAAACGTCGCAAACGCCGTCGACTTTCGGCGGCCGCGTCTTGACGTTATAAATTTCGCCGCAATTGGAACAGGTGCGGCGCGTCGTCAGGCGGTCGATGATGACTTCGCGCGGAATATCGAGCTCGAGCGCGCAATCGAGCGTCTCGTCGAGCTCGGCGAGCAACGCCTTGAGCGCGCGCGCCTGGGGCAGGGTGCGCGGAAAACCATCGAGCAGGTAGCCGCGCTGGCAATCCTCCTGTTGCAGGCGCTCGCCCATGATCCCCATGATCAGTTCGTCGGAGACCAGGTCGCCCGCTTTCATCGCCGCTTCGGCCTGCTTGCCGAGCTCGGTGCCGGCCGCAACCGCCGCGCGCAGGATATCGCCGGTCGATATCTGCACCGATCCGTCGTGTTCCATCAAGGCCTTGGCGATCGTCCCCTTGCCCGCGCCGGGCGGGCCCAACAGGATGATTTTCATGCGATTCCCCGAAATTGCAGCATCGTGTTCCGCCATTCTCCGGTTTTACCCGGCAATGGCAAGACGCGCGGGGAACTAGCGCTCGTCGAATCCCTGCAGGGTAATGCTCAGACGACGTTGATGCGGTCGATAGCGATGTTCCCACAGGTAGACGCCTTGCCAGGTCCCGAGCGCCAGGCGACCATCGCGCAACGGCAGCGTGATTTCGGTCTGGGTCAGGACCGAGCGGATATGCGCCGCCATGTCGTCATCGCCTTCCTGGTCGTGGCGGTATGCCGGGTCGCCGTCGCGCACCAGCCGGGCGAGGTAATTCTCGAGGTCGTGGCGCACGTCGGGATCGGCATTTTCGGTAATGATCAGCGACGCGCTGGTATGGTGCAAGAACAGGTGGCACAGTCCGCGCCTGATGCCCGCGGCGCGCACCACCGCGTCGACGTCGGCGGAAATCTCGACCGTTGCGCGACCGCCGGTTGCGATCGTGAGGGTTTCCTGGACGAAAAGAGGATGGGTCAAATCGATACCAGCCTGGCCGGTTCGACCCGGTTGCGCGGATCGAGAATCGTCGGCGCGAGAAAACGATCGTCGCGTTCGGGATAGTCGAGGGTAAAGTGCAGGCCGCGGCTTTCGCGCCGCGCCAGCGCCGAGCGAATGATCAGTTCGGCGACGACGACGAGATTGCGCAACTCGAGCAGATCGGCCGATACCTTGTAGTTCCCGTAGTATTCATTGATCTCGCTCTTCAGCAGCTCACTGCGGTGCAGCGCCCGCGCCAGACGCTTGTTGGTGCGCACGATACCGACGTAGTCCCACATGAAGCGGCGCAGCTCGTCCCAGTTGTGCGAGACGACAATGTCCTCGTCGGAGTCGGTCACCTGTGACTCGTCCCAGCGTGCGAGCCGCGGCCGCGCCGCGCCGAGATCGATTTCGGCGGCGATGCTGCGGGCCGCGGCGCGCGAGAATACCAGGCATTCGAGCAGCGAGTTGCTGGCCATGCGGTTGGCGCCGTGCAGGCCGGTATAAGCCACCTCGCCAACCGCGTAGAGATTGGCCAGGTCGGTATGGCCGTCGAGATCGACCATGACGCCG
Source organism: Gammaproteobacteria bacterium (assembly GCA_052030825.1). GTDB lineage: Bacteria > Pseudomonadota > Gammaproteobacteria. The sequence goes on from JBPEYE010000392.1 coordinate 18,021, forward strand.
CCGCAGGTGTAGTGGGCCGCCGGCACCACCGGGATCGGCTGGCGGGTCATGTCGATGTCGAATTCGAGGCAGCGTTCGAAAATCGTCGGGAAATGCGCCTTGATGAAGGCGCGGCTCTTGTGACTGATGTCGAGGTAGACGCAGTCGCTGCCGATGCGCTTCATTTCATGGTCGATCGCGCGCGCGACGATGTCACGCGGCGCGAGTTCGGCGCGCTCGTCGAAGCGCGGCATGAATCGCTCGCCGTTCGGCAACAGCAGCCGTCCGCCCTCGCCGCGGACCGCCTCCGAGATCAGGAACGACTTGGCCTCGGGATGATAAAGGCAGGTCGGGTGAAACTGGTTGAACTCCATGTTTGCGACGCGACAGCCGGCGCGCCAGGCCATCGCGATGCCGTCGCCGGTCGAGCCGTCGGGATTGCTGGTGTAAAGGTAGACCTTGCTCGCGCCACCGGTCGCGAGGATGATCTGGCGCGCACCGCAGGCGTCGACGCGCTGGGTGTCGAGATTGAGCGCATACAACCCGACGCAGCGGTCGTCGCTGCGGATCAGATCGATTGCGATGTGCCGGTCGAAAACGCGCACGTTTTCGCGTTCGGCGACGTGGGCCTCGAGCGTTTGCTGCAAGGCCTTGCCGGTGGCATCCGCGGCGTGCACCACCCGCCGCCGGCTGTGGCCGCCCTCGCGCGTCAGGTGAAAGCCGCTGCGGCTGACTTCCTGGCGATCGCGCGAGAACGGCATGCCGAGGTCGGCCAGCCACTCGACGCATTCGCGACCGTTGGCGGCGACGTATTCGACGACCCGCTGATCGCACAGTCCGGCGCCGGCCTCGAGGGTGTCGCGGCTGTGCGCTTCGATACTGTCATCGGGTTCGAGTACCGCGGAGATGCCACCCTGCGCCCAGTAGCTCGATTGCTCGTCGTGCGGCGCCTTGGCAAGCAGCGCGACGTCGAGCGTTGCCGGCAGGTGCAGCGCCGCGCTGAGGCCGGCGGCGCCCGAACCGATGATGATGACGTCGAAATCGAATTGCTGGCTCATGCAGCCTCCGTGGGCGAACCGGACCGAGTATAGTGAAATTCGCCGCCCGCCAAAACCTCGACGGGGGCCGAACTATTTATAATATAATCAGTCCTTATCTCGGATTTCGGATGATAAAAAATTATTATCTCCGTGATCGGCAATTTAATCAGGGTAATGAATGGGGACTGATCTGCTTGATGCAGAGTTGGTGAAACGAGTACAAGCGGGAGACACCGGAGCCTTCGATATCCTGGTTCAGAAGTACCAGCATAAGGTGATCAACCTGATCGGTCGCTTTGTTTCCGACCAGGCGGAATGCCAGGATATCGCCCAGGATGCTTTCGTCAAGGCGTACCGTGCGATCGACAGTTTTCGCGGCGACAGCCAGTTTTACACCTGGCTGTACCGGATCGCGGCCAACACCGCCAAGAACTACCTGGCCTCGCGCGCGCGCAAGTCTCCGGCCTACGCGGTCGACGTCGAGGATGCCGAGCATTTCGAGGGCGAATCGCGGCTCAAGGAGTATGCCAACCCGGAAAGCATGTTGCTGACCGAGGAGATCGAGGCAACCGTGTTTCGCGCGATCGAGCGTCTGCCCGACGATCTGAAGTCGGCGATTACGTTGCGCGAAATCGACGGTTTGAGCTATGAAGAGATTGCCGAAGTGATGAATTGCCCGATTGGTACGGTCCGATCGCGAATTTTTCGCGCCCGGGACGTTATCGACAAGGAACTTCGGCCACTGTTAGAGTGACTAAGTACCGGTTCCGAAAAAAAACCTTATAATTCTTGATGGTTTGAGGCGAGTTCGAATTAATGAAAGAAGACGACGAAAAATTGGCCCCGCTGCTCGACGACGAGCCGGACGGGGCGTCCGCGTCGGCGATCGACGCGGTCATCGATGACGTCAATTTACAGTATCGGTTGCGGCGCTATCGCCTGATCGGCGAAGCGATGCGCCGCGAACTCCCGCCGGCGATCGACACCGGCTTCCATGCCAGGGTCATGGCCGTGATTGGCGATAAGACTCGCGCCGTGCCGCCACGCCGGTCGCGCAGCGAAACCAGGATCCCGGAACTGGGTCGTTGGCGGCCCTTCGCCGGCCTCGCGGTGGCCGCCAGCGTCGCCGTCGTCACCGTCGCCTTATGGCAACCGCTGTCGCAGCCGACCGCCACTCCCGATCAATCGCTGGTCGCAAACGATCAGACAAAAATCGACAATCTGGCCAGTGGGCCATTATCGGGCGGCGCGGTACCGGCGTCGACGCAGATCCAGTCGCTGGGTCTGCGCTGGAAGGTCGACAAGGATGCGCCGGACCTGCAGCAAAAACTCAACGCTTACCTGGTCAATCACACCGAGTATTCGAACTCGGTGCAGGGCCTGATTCCGCAGGCCCGGGTCGCCGGATTCGATGCCCGCCAATAGCCGCGTGACGCGCCTCGCGGTAGCGCCGCGGCACGCCCTGGTCAGCGCGCTGCTGACCTCGCTGGTCAGCCTGCCGGCCTGGGCCGACCCGGCAATGGACTGGGTGCAGCGGATGTCGGACGCGATGCGCAATCTCAACTATCAGGGGGTTTTCGTCTACATGCACGAGAACCAGCTCGAAAGCATGGAAATTTCGCACCGGCGCGACCTCGGCGGCGAAAAAGAGCGCCTGATTTCGCTCAACGGCGAGGCGCGTGAAGTGATTCGCGACAACCAGAACCTGACCTGTATCTGGCCGTCGAGCCGCAAGGTGGTCGTCGACTCGTCGCGCAAGAACAGCTTTTCGCCGATATTCATCCCCGACGATATCGCGCGACTGGAAAAGTTCTACGAACTCAAACTGCTCGGCGAGGACCGCGTCGCCGGCGCCGAAACCGTCGTCGTCCACATCGATCCGCGCGACGAGTTTCGCTATGGCATGAAATTCTGGATCAACTCGGCCAACGGCCTGATGATGAAATCCAGCCTGCTCGACGAAAGCGGTCGCGAAATCGAGCAGGTGATGTTCACCAGCCTGGTGGTTTACGACGATCCCGCCGAACTCGATTTCGATACCATGCCGGAAATCGACGACAGCTACACCCTCATACGCTACCACCGAGGCGACGACGAAGTCGGCGAGGGCGATGCTGCCTGGGAGTTGACGCGGGCGCCGCGCGGTTTCTGGCGCGAATCGGTACTCAAGCGCCTGGTCCCGGAAAGCGGCCAGACCATCCGCCAGATGGTTTACACCGACGGGCTGGCCTCGCTGTCGATTTTCATCGAAAAGCAGGGCAGTGGCACAATTCAGGGCGGAACCTCGATGGGCGCGGTCAATGCCTACATGCGCCTGCTCGCCGACCATTCCATTACCGCAATCGGCGAAGTCCCGGCAATCACGGTCCGGCAGGTCGCCGAGGCGGTGACCTATCGCGGCCAATAAATTGCTTGCCGGTCTACTTTCACGCCCGCTTTAAACCTATAATTCACGCATGATTACCGAACAGGCGATCGTTCGCCGCGCGGGCGATGCTCGGGTAGAACTGGAGCTTGAGCGCGATTCGAGTTGCGGCGGTTGCGAGGTCCGCGAAGGCTGCGGCGTCGGTGCGCTGGCGCGCCTGCTGGGGCGCCGCCGCAAGTCGCTGGTCATCGACACCGACCGGCCGTTGCGGCCGGGCGATCGGGTCGTGCTTGCTTTACCCGAACGTGCCCTGGTCAGGCTCAGCCTGCTGGTGTACGGCCTGCCGCTCTTCGGTTTGCTCGCTGGCACGGTGTTGCCGGCGGCGTTGTGGCCGCAGGCGTCGGACGCGTGGATGGTATTCGGCGGTGTCGCCGGATTTTGCGTGGGTACGAAGCTGGCGGCGTGGCGGGCGGGCAGTTTGCCACGCGGCCAGTTGCTGCCGAAGATCGTCGAGATCGAGGTGAACCCGGCTAATCGATCCGGGTCATAGGAATATTACTTTTCAATCTGGAAACTGAATCGCATGAAATTTCTCAGCCGGATGATCCAGGCCACGATACTGGTGGCCATCGTCAACCTGCCGCTGGCCGCGCAGGCCGCGTTGCCGGACTTCACCACGATCGTCGAAGACGCCAAGGACTCGGTGGTCAACATCAGCACCAAGACGCGCGCGCGGCGCAGTAGCAAGCGCGATTTCAAGCTGCCGGATATCCCGGAAGATTCGCCCTTCGGCGAACTCTTCGACAAGTTCTTCGATCCGGAGGATTTCAACCGGCGTCGCGATGCCGAGTCGCTGGGTTCGGGGTTCGTCATTTCCGAGGACGGCTATATCCTGACCAACCATCACGTCGTCAGCGGCGCCGACGAGGTGATCGTGCGCATGGCCAATCGCAAGGAATACGTCGCCAGGTTGATAGGCTCTGACGAGGCCTCCGACGTCGCGGTGCTGAAGGTCGACGCGGACGACCTGCCGGTACTGAAATACGGCGACTCGGATGATCTCAAGGTCGGCGAGTGGGTGCTTGCGATCGGTTCGCCGTTCGGCTTCGATCACACCGTGACCGCCGGCATCGTCAGTGCCAAGGGGCGCAGCCTGCCGAGCGACAACTACGTGCCTTTCATTCAGACCGACGTCGCGATCAACCCGGGCAACTCGGGCGGACCGCTGTTCAATCTCGACGGCGAGGTCGTCGGCATCAATTCACAGATCTACAGTCGCACCGGCGGCTTCATGGGTTTGTCGTTCGCAATCCCGATCGAGATGGCGGTCGACGTTGCCAACCAGATCAAGGAGACCGGCACCGTGTCTCGCGGCTGGCTCGGCGTCCTGATCCAGGAAGTCACGCGCGAGTTGGCCGAATCCTTCGGTATGCAGAATCCGCACGGCGCGCTCGTTGCCAAGGTCATGGATGACAGCCCGGCAGCCGCGGCCGGCCTCGAGGTCGGCGACGTGATCGTCGAATTCAACGGCAAGAAAGTCATGCGCTCGAGCGCGTTGCCGCCGCTGGTCGGCCGCGCCAAGGTCGGCAAGCGCGCCGAGGTCGTCGTCATTCGCGACCAGAAGCGCACGAAAATTGGCGTGACCATCGCACAATTGCCGTCCTCGATTACCCAGGCCGCGTATTCGCCCGACGCGAACGCGCCGGCCCAGGAATCGGCGCTTGGCATGAAGGTCGAAAAACTCGGCAGCGCGGCGCGCAAGCGACTCAATATCGACAAGGGCGTCGAGGTTGCCGAAGTCGACGAGTTCGGGCCCGCCAGCGAAGCCGGCGTACTCAAGGGCGACGTGATCACGATGATCGACAACCGCGAAATCGAAAGCGTCGAGGACTTCGAGGATATCGCCGCCGAACTTAAGTCCGGGAAGTCGGTTGCGCTGCTCGTGCAGCGTCGCAGCGGTCCGGTATTTCTCGCCATTCGACCCGACGCCGACGAGGGCTGAAAGCTCGAGCCGCTTGCGACTGACGCTTTATTACCGCGAACAATGCCACCTGTGCGACGCGATGCGCAAATCGCTACATGCGTTTTCGCGTCGGCACCGACCGCTGGAGTGGCGCGAAGTCGATATCGATCGTGATCCGGAGTTGATCCGCCGCTATGACGCCCGGGTACCTGTCCTGTGTCTCGGTGAGCGCGAAATCTGCCATTTCTTTTTCGACGAATCGGCATTGCTAGCCGCGCTGGCTTTGACGTAAACTTCGCGGGTTTTAATCAGCGCCCGGCCGGGGCGTCGGACGGCTCGCAGTTGACCGGCCGGGACGAACTACGCAGGCGCATGGATTCAATACGCAACTTTTCGATCATCGCCCACATCGATCACGGAAAATCCACCCTCGCCGATCGCTTCATCCAGCTCTGCGGCGGCTTGAGCGATCGTGAGATGGAGGCACAGGTGCTCGATTCGATGGATCTCGAGCGTGAGCGCGGGATCACGATCAAGGCGCAGACCGTGTCGCTGAACTACCGCGCGCGCGACGGCCAGGACTACGTGCTCAATCTCATCGATACCCCCGGGCACGTCGATTTTTCCTACGAGGTCTCGCGCTCGCTGGCGGCCTGCGAGGGCGCACTGCTGATCGTCGACGCGTCGCAGGGTGTCGAGGCGCAAAGCGTTGCCAACTGCTATACCGCGATCGATCTGGACCTCGAGGTCATCCCGGTGCTCAACAAGATCGACCTGCCGGCCGCCGATCCCGACCGGGTGCGACGCGAGATCGAGGAAATCATCGGCCTCGACACCAGCGATGCGCTCGAAGTCAGCGCCAAGACCGGCGAGGGCGTTGCCGAACTGCTGGAGCAAATCATCGAAAAGATCCCGCCGCCGCGCGGGTCGGTCGAGCACAAGACCCAGGCCCTGATCATCGATTCGTGGTTCGATCCCTACGTCGGCGTGATTACGCTGGTGCGCGTCGTCGAGGGCCGGATCGCGCCGAAACAGAAGATCCGCATGATGTCGAGCGGTCGCGAGTTTCTGGTCGAAAAGGTCGGCGTGTTTACGCCCAAACGTCGCGATACCGCGGAATTGGCGGCGGGTGGTGTCGGTTACATCATTGCCGGAATCAAGGACATCGAGTCGGCGCGCGTCGGCGACACGATCACGCTGGCGCAGGCGCCGGCGGATGCGCCGCTGCCCGACTTCAAGCAGGTCCAGCCGCGTGTCTTCGCGGGATTGTTCCCGGTCAATTCGGAAGATTACGAGGATACCCGCGAAGCGCTGCGCAAGCTCAAGCTCAACGACGCGTCGCTGCATTTCGAGCCGGAAACCTCGCAGGCGCTGGGATTCGGCTTCCGCTGCGGCTTTCTCGGACTGCTGCACATGGAGATCGTGCAGGAGCGGCTCGAGCGCGAATACGCGCTCGACCTGATTACCACCGCCCCGACCGTCGTCTACCAGGTCGAAACGACGTCCGGGGAGACGATCGAAATTCACAATCCGGCCGATTTGCCGCCGGTCAACAAGATCGAGCGAATCCTCGAGCCGATTATCCAGGCCAATATCCTGCTGCCCGAAGACTACATCGGCGCGGTCATCGCGCTGTGCATCGAAAAGCGTGGTGCGCAAAAAGACATGCAGTTTCTCGGTCACCAGGTGTCGCTGGTTTTCGAACTGCCGCTGTCGGAAGTCGTGCTCGATTTTTTCGATCGCCTCAAGTCGGTCAGTCGAGGCTATGCGTCCTTCGATTACGAGTTCCTGCGTTTCGAGCCGTCCGACCTGGTCAAGCTCGACGTGCTGATCAACGGCGAACGGGTCGATGCGCTGTCGCTGATCGTCCATCGCGGCAACGCCGAGTATCGCGGCCGCGAGCTGGCGTCGAAAATGAAGGAGCTGATCCCGCGACAACTGTTCGACGTCGCGATTCAGGCCGCGATCGGTAGCAACGTGATCGCGCGCACCAACGTCAAGGCGCTGCGCAAGAACGTGACCGCCAAGTGCTACGGCGGTGACGTCACGCGCAAGCGAAAATTGCTTGAGAAGCAAAAAGCCGGTAAAAAGCGCATGAAGCAGGTAGGCAGCGTTGAAATTCCGCAGGACGCGTTTCTCGCAGTACTTAAGGTAGAAAATTGATCACAGCCCCGGAGCGCGTCGATCGTGCATTTTGATTTCGAGTTATTGCTGCTGGTCCTGACGCTGGTCAGCGGCCTGATCTGGTTGCTCGACTGGGCGCTGTTCGCGCGCCTGCGACAAGAGCCGGCGACCAGCAAGACGCGGGGCGAACCCGTCGTCGTCGAGTACTCCAAGGCGTTTTTCCCGGTGTTGCTCGCGGTACTCCTGCTGCGCGCGTTTCTGTACGAACCGTTTCGCATTCCGTCCGGTTCGATGATGCCGTCGCTGCTGGTTGGCGATTTCATTCTCGTCAACAAATTTGCCTACGGGCTGCGCGCGCCGGTCTGGCACACGCCGCTGACTTCGGGCAAGTCGCCCGAGCGCGGCGATGTCGTGGTATTCCGGTTTCCCAACGACGAGTCGCAGGATTACATCAAACGCGTCATCGGTTTGCCGGGTGATCATATTAGTTACTATAATCGAAGGTTGAAGATCAACGACAAGCCACTGAAAGTTGAGAAAAACGGGATCTATCAGGGCCTGGGCGACGCCAACGCCATGCTCGGCGCCGGCGGCTGCGACCGGGTCGGCGCGCGCTGCGAAATCTTTGTCGAGCAGATCGGCGACACGGGCTATACGGTCATGACCAATCCGTCCACGGCCTACAGCCTGAACGGCGAAATCTTCGTGCCCGAGGGGCATTACTTCGTCATGGGCGACAACCGCGATCACAGCAACGATAGCCGCCACTGGGGATTCGTTCCCGAACGCAACCTCGTCGGCCGCGCCGACCTGATCTGGTTGCACTGGGATTTCCGTGGCAAGGGCACCGGTTTCGACTGGTCGCGGATCGGCAAGAAAATTTCGAACTGAGGCAGAAACGATGATAAGACGAACCGAAAGCAGGCGCTCGCAACGCGGGTTGTCGACCGTCGGGTGGATCGGCGTAGTCGCGATCTTCGGCCTGTTATTGATCACATTTTTCAGGGTTTTCCCGATGTACTACGAAAACTTCAAGGTCAAGAAAGCGCTTACCGGGCTGGCCGAGGATTCGACGCTCGACGTCAAGTCGAAGCGCGCAATCTGGGAAGCCTTGCAAAAGCGGCTTTACGTCGATGAAGTTCGCTCGATCAAGCGCGAAGACGTGACCATCGAGCGCGCCGACAACCAGACCACGGTGACGATCAGCTACGAGGCCCGCGACGACTACGTCGCCAATCTCTTTATCGGTGGGCGTTTCGTCGAGAGCGTCACGATCGATCGGTGAACGCGGACCGGTTTTTTGCCCTAACCGAGTATCAATTCGAGCAAGCGGACTTACTGCGCCAGGCGCTGACCCACCGCAGCCATGCTCGCACGGCCAACAACGAGCGGCTCGAGTTCCTCGGCGACAGCGTGCTCGGCCTGATCATATCCCGGCAGATCTATGCGCGTTTCGGCGAGGCCAGCGAGGGCAAACTCAGCCGCATGCGCGCCGCGCTCGTGAAAAAGCAGACGCTGGCCGAAATTGCCCGCTCGATCGACCTCGGCGAGCACCTGCACCTCGGTAGCGGCGAACTCAAGAGTGGCGGTTTTCGGCGCGAGTCGATCCTCGCCGATGCGCTCGAAGCGATTATTGGCGCGGTTTACCTCGATGGCGGCGAAAGCGCCGCCGAAGGGGTCGTGTTGCGGCTCTACGGAAACCGGCTCGACGCGCTCAGCGAAGCGCAGCAACTCAAGGATGCGAAAACGCGCCTGCAGGAATACCTGCAGGCACGCAAGATGGCGTTACCGAGTTACCGCGTCGAGCAAACCTCCGGCAAGGCCCACGACCAGACTTTCACCGTCAGCTGCAAGCTCGCCGATCTCGGCTTGCAAAGCAACGGCCGCGGCTCGAGTCGCAAGCAGGCCGAGCAGCAGGCGGCGCAGGAAATGCTGGCGAGATTGAAGCCGTGAGCGCAGGTTTTCGTTGCGGCCACGTAGCGCTGGTGGGTAAACCCAATACCGGCAAATCGACGCTGATGAACGCGCTGCTCGGTGAGAAAATCAGTATCACCGCGCATCGGCCGCAAACCACCCGCCACCAGATTCTCGGAATCCTGACCCGTGATGCCTACCAGTGCGTGTTCATCGATACGCCGGGCCTCCATGACGGACGCAAGAAAGCGATTCATCGCTACATGAATCGCGCCGCGAACAGCGTGCTCGACGATGCCGACGTCATTTGCCTGCTCGTCGATGCGACCGACTTCGACGATGACGACGCGAAAATCCTTGCCCGGATCGGCAGCCGCGAGAACGCCTTGGTGGTATTGAACAAGATCGATCGAATCGCGCGCGAGGACTGCCTGCCGCAGATCGAGCGCATCGCCGGATATGCCCCCGGGCGCGAAATCGTGCCGATTTCGGCGCTCAAGCGCGACAACCTCGAGACCCTGCTCGAGGTCATCGCCAATCGCCTGCCGCCGGCGCCGCCGCTGTATCCGGACGACCAGCTGACCGACCGGTCGATGCGCTTCGTCGCCGCCGAAATCGTGCGCGAGAAGCTGTTCCGTGCCCTCGAGCGGGAGCTGCCTTACTCGATCACGGTCAATGTAGACCATTACGTCGACGAAGCGGACCTGACCCGAATCTCGGCCACCATCTGGGTCGAGCGCAAGTCGCAGAAAGCGATCGTCATCGGCAAGCAGGGGGCGGGGCTCAAACGCGTAGGCTCGCTTGCCCGCGCCGATCTCGAGCGCCTGCTCGGGCGCCGGGTCTACCTGCAGCTGTGGGTCAAGCACCGCGAGGACTGGGCCGACGACGAACGATCGCTGGCCGCTTTCGGTTATTCCGATGCAGAACCGGGTCACTGATCAGCCAGGGTATATCCTGCGCCGTCGCGATTGGCGCGATACCAGCCTGATACTCGACGTTCTGACCCGCGAGCACGGTTGCATCAGCCTGCTCGCGAAGGGTGCGCGCCGGGCTTCGCGCCGGGCTTGCTACGAGCCTTTCGTCGCCCTGTCCCTGAGCTGGAGCGGACGCGCCGAACTCAAGACCCTGACCGGGATCGAGAGCGAAACGCTCGACGTCGATGCCGCCAATTACCTGCTGCTACTGTATGTCAACGAGCTGATTGCGGCATTGTTGCCGCGCCACGACGCCAACGACGCGATCTTCGACGCCTACAGTGAACTGCTGGCGCGCGCGCGACGCCCGATCGGCGAGCCGGAACTGCGGCGTTTTGAACTGACGCTGGTACGCCAGCTGGGTTACTTCCCGGATATCTCGCGCGACGCCGAGAGCGGCGCAGGCATCGATCCCGCCGCGAGTTACCGCTTCGAGCTCGATGCCGGTTTCATCGCCTGCGATGCCGCGGCAGGCGACGCGGTGCTCGGCCGCACGGTGCTCGACTGGCTCGACGAACGCTATGACGCGGCACCGGTGCGACAACTCGCGAGCGCGGTGCTGCGCGCGACGATTGACTGTAACTTGCATGGAAAAACGCTAAAATCCCGCGAAGTTTACGCACAAATCGTGAGGCGCAAATGAATCACCCGATCACGCTCGGGGTCAATATCGATCACGTCGCGACGCTGCGCCAGGCGCGCGGCACGCGCTTTCCCGATCCTGTTTACGCGGCCCAGATCGCCGAATATGCCGGTGCCGACTCGATCACCTTTCACCTGCGCGAAGATCGGCGCCATATCCAGGAACGCGATGCGCTGCTGCTCAAGCAGGTGGTCAACACCAAGCTCAATCTCGAGATGGCGGTTACCGCCGAGATGCTCGAATTCGCCTGCGAGTTGCGCGCCGAGGACGTTTGCCTGGTGCCCGAAAAACGCGAGGAACTGACCACCGAGGGTGGCCTCGACGTCGCCGGTCAGCTCGAGCAGGTCAGGGCAGCCTGCGCGCGTCTGGCCGAGGTCGGTACACGCGTCTCGCCGTTCATCGACGCCAGCCGCGAGCAAATCGATGCGGTGGTCGAGTGCGGCGCACCCTGTATCGAGATCCACACCGGCCATTACGCCGACGCCCGCGGCGCGGAACGCGACGCGTTGCTTGCCGGCATCAACGAGGCCGTGGCCTACGCCAGCGAGCGCGGCCTGCAGGTTAACGCGGGTCACGGTCTCAACCGGCACAACGTCCGGCCGATCGCTGCCAACCCGCAGATCACCGAGCTCAACATCGGTCACGCGATCGTCGCCGACGCGGTATTCGTCGGTTTCGCGCGGGCGGTGGCGGACATCAAGCAGCTGATGCTGGACGCCCGGGCGCGGGGATCATGATCGCGGGCATCGGCGTCGACATTGCCGAGACCGCCCGATTCGAAGCCGTGCTCGCGCGTTACGGCGAGCGTTTCGCGCGGCGGGTGCTGACCGAGCCCGAGCGCGCCGAGTTCGAGCGCCGACGCCGGTCGGCCGCCTACCTCGCGACCCGTTTCGCCGCCAAGGAAGCGGTGGCCAAGGCGCTCGGCACCGGCATCGGGCGTGATCTGTCGTTTCAGTCGGTGCAGGTCGACAACGACGATCGCGGGCGCCCGCTGCTGCGTTTTGTCGCCGCGGGCGAGCGACTGGCCGCGCAACGCGGGATTCGCAACGCCCTGTTATCACTCTCCGACGAGAAACACTACGTCGTCGCGATGGTCGTCCTCGAGGCCTGAACCGCCCGAACCCCGGCGGCCCGGTTTCGTCGCCGACCGCCTCAGTCGCCGGGTGACGCGGCGGACAAGTGCGCCAGATGCGCTTCGACCTCGCTTACGATGGCGTCGATTTCAGCCACGATTTCGTCAACCAGCCCGGTCTCGCCGATAGCTTCCTGCCGCGCGAGACCCTGCTGCAGCGCGAGGACCGAGCGGCGCAGGCGCGGCAGGCTGGCGTAACAGGTGACGCCATGCAGCTTGTGCGCCAGTGCGCCCAGTCGCTCGCGATCCCCGCTCGCCAGCGCTTGCAGCAGTTGCGCCCGGTGATCCGGCAGGTCGCGTTCGAGGATCTCGAAAATCTGCCGGAGCAGGTCGGCGTTATCGGCGGCGAGGGCCAGCGAGCGGTCGAGATCGAGCGTGCAAATCGGCGTCGCGGCCGGGCTTGCGTCGGCGGGCGCGGCGACAGCGATACGCGGGCCACTGCGCTCGAGCACCGAGCGAAAGCGGGATTCGTCGATCGGTTTGCCGAGAAAGAAATCGAAACCCTCGTCGAGCAGTCGTTCGGCCTCGCCGTCGAGCATATTGGCGGTCAGCGCAACCGCCGGAGTCCGCGCGGCGGGTTTCGCCGCGCGCATCCGGCGCAATAATTCGACCCCGTCGATATCCGGCATCTGGATGTCGAGGACGATGAGATCGAAGCTGTCATCGCGAAAGCACTGCAGTGCCGCTTCGCCGTGTTCGGCTTCGGTGACCTCGTGGCCCCATAGGCGGATCAGTTCGCTCGCGAGTTTCAGGTTGATCGGATTGTCGTCGACCAGCAACACCCGTTTCCCGTTGCCGGTAGACGGGGCCGGCTTTGACGGCGACGGCACCGGCGCTGCCGTGCCGGTTTCGAGGAGGCGCGCCAGCGCGCGGCTGGTGTTGACGACGGAAACGAATTCGCCGCGACCGGCGTCACCCTCGGGTTCCGGGCGCGCATCGTAATCCATGCGAATGACGCGGACCGCGGCCAGGATTTCGGCGCTCAGAATGACGTCGAGATCGAGCGTTGAATGGCGCTGGTCGAATACCAGGATATCGATGTACGGCAGGCAGCGGTGGATATTCTCGGTGATCGAGGCGGCATCGGTCGCCGCGTCGACCAGGCTGCTTTCGACGTCGACGCCGGCGCGCTCGTAGAGGCTGCGGGTTTCCATCAGGCAGAGCTTGTCAGCGGCAAATACGAGCGCCCGCAGTGCCGTTCTTGCGGGAGATGGCGAGTCGTCGTGCGACTTTTTCAGCCGCAGGTGCAGGGTGAACTCGGAGCCGACTCCGGGCTCCGAGCGCATCACGATATCGCCTCCCATCAACGTCGCCAGATTCTTGCTGATGACGAGGCCAAGGCCGGTACCGGTGAATCGCCGGCTGTCCGAGCGCTCGATCTGACTGAAAGCCTTGAACAATCGATCCTGGTCGGCGGGGGAGATCCCGATGCCGGTATCCTCGACCGAGATTGCCAGGTCGATCTCGTCATCGCGCTCCGATTCGACCTGCACCCGGATCGCAACCCGGCCCTCGTCGGTGAACTTGATCGCGTTACCGATGAGGTTGAGCAGGACCTGTTTGAGGCGGAGCTTGTCGCCGACGACCCGGCGCGGCGTGTCGCTGTAAATGATCAGGTTCAGATCGATATTCTTGGTGAGCAGGTTGATGAACAGGATATCGCGGGTTTGCTCGATGACTTCGTAGAGATCGAAGGCCTCGTCGACGAGATGAAGCTTGCCCGACTCCATCTTCGAAAAGTCGAGAATCTCGTTGACGATACTGGTCAGGTCTCCGGTCGATTTGAGCACGATTTCGACGTAACGCTGCTGGGTCGCGTCGAGCTTCGACTGGCCCAACAGACTGATGAACCCCTTGATGCCGTTGATCGGGGTGCGTATCTCGTGACTCATGTTGGCCAGAAACTCGGACTTGATCCGGTTGGCCTTTTGCGCCTCGTCGCGTGCCAGCCCGAGTTCACGATTCTTGGTTTCGAGGTCGGTAATGGCCGCGTTGAGTTGCTGGGTCGCCTGCTGAATGCGCTGGTTGAGATGCCGGCGGTTGGCCAGCAAGGCCTGGGTCATGCGATTGAAACCCTGCTGCACGGCGCCAATCTCGTTGCCTTCGACCGGCTCGATCGACTTGCCGAGCTGGCCGGTTTCGACTTCCCTGAGGTGTTCAATCAGCCGGTAGATCGGCCGCGTGATGCGTCGGCTGATAACGGTAACGACGATAACCGCCATAATCAGGATCGCGATGAAGAACAGGATCGAATCGGCGATGATGCGCCGGGCGGTTTGCTCGAGCTGCGAACGCGACAGATAGAGATGCACCCAACCGAGGGTTTCGATGTCGTCGATCGCCTTGGCGCCACCGGGCGCGAATACCACGGGGAGCCGGATACTGTGCGACAGAATCGGCTGGCGCAGGTAGCGGTAGTCGGCGGTGGCGTCTGACTCCCAGTTCGCCGAAACCGCTTCGGCGACGCGCCGACCGTCGCGGTCGAAAACTGTCGCCCGCACGATTTCATTGTGGTCGACCGATTGCGAAAGCAGGTACTGGATTTGCGCGTGGTTACCGTTAAAAAGATTGTACTCGGAGGCGCCGGCAATCTGTTGAGCGATGATCTGTCCCTTGCTGTGGAGCAAATCGCCGGCCTGCTCGATGCTGCCGTCGATATGCTTGTAGGTGAACAGCAAATCGATCAGCACGACCGGGATCAGCGTGATCAGCAGGATTTGCGACTGGATACCGGGCCGGCGCATGATCTCAGCCTTTGCCGGCGCGCGTGCGCGCGGAGACGCGATCGGTCGCTTGTTGCGCCGGCGTCGTTGGCTGTGTCGCGCCCCGTTGTGATTGCACGCCTGGCCTCCATTGTCGAGAAAATCGCTTATCGGCGATTCGCCATTACAGTAAACTGTAAAACCCTGGCCAAACCGTCTCGGGAAGACGGATTTTTTATGGTTTTGCAGGATTATATCGAAAACACCCCGCGGGTTACATTTCGGCCGATCGGCCCGATCGTCTTGACGATCTACCGATACGCAAAGCGAACCGGTGTTGCCGGATTTCGCCGAACGGCCCGCGGTGCCCGGCCGTCGCGCTGCGCCATGCGTGCGTTGTCTTCATCGTCGGCGATCGTGGCGCCCGCCAATCTGCGCACGGCGCGACGCCGCGTCCGGCCAGCCGAGTGTCGATGAACGTCTTCGTTTTCGATATCGAAACGATTCCCGATATCGAAGGCTGCCGGCGGATCTACGATTTGCACGGGCTGTCCGACGACGACGTCGCGCGTGCGGTCTACCAGCTGCGGCGACAGCAATCGGGCGGCGAGTTTTTGCGCCATCATCTGCACCGCATCGTCGCGATCTCGGCGGTACTGCGTACTGCCAGGCAATTCAAGGTCTGGTCGCTGGGGAGCGAGGATTCGGATGAGCGCGACCTGCTGCAACGCTTCTTCAGCGGCATCGAACGGTACACACCGCGCCTCGTTTCGTGGAACGGTGGCGGTTTCGACCTGCCGGTGATTCACTATCGTAGCCTGCTGTACCCGATCGATGCCGCGCATTACTGGGAAACCGGCCACAACGACAACAATTTCCGCTACAACAATTACCTGAGTCGCTACCACGATCGCCACACCGACCTGATGGATGTGCTCGCCGGCTATCAGCCGCGGGCCAGTGCCGCACTCGACGAAATCGCCGCGCTGTGCGGCTTTCCGGGCAAGATGGGTATGAGCGGCGCAAAGGTGTGGGACGCTTACCAGCGCGGCGAGATCGCGGCGATTCGCAACTACTGCGAGACCGACGTGCTCAATACCTATCTGGTCTACCTCAATTACGAGCGAAATCGCGGCAACCTCGATATCGAAGCCTACCGCGCCGAGTGCCGACGGGTGCGTGACGAACTGAAAGCTTCCGCTGCGCCCCATCTGCTCGAGTTCGAATCCGCCTGGATCGATGGCGCGGCGTAGACACACGGAGCGTTCGGGCGAACCGCTGGAAGTCGAGATCGAGACCCTGTCGCACGAGGGTCGCGGAATCGCGCGCGTCGGCGGCAAGACCGTCTTCGTATTCGGCGCTCTCGCCGGCGAACGCGTACGCATCCAGGTCCGGCGGCGCGCGCGCCAGTTCGACGAAGCCGACGTCGTCGACGTGCTCCGGGCGTCGCCGCAGCGCATCGAACCGCGTTGCCCGGTTTTCGGCATCTGCGGCGGTTGCAGCCTGCAGCACGTCGATGGCGATGCGCAGGTTGCGATCAAGCAGCAAAGTCTGCTGACGCAATTGGCGCATGCCGGCATCGATGTTGGCGAGATCCTGCCGCCGCTGCGCGACGCGGCCTGGGGCTATCGCGACAAGGCGCGGCTCGGCGTCAAGTACGTTGCCCGCAAGGGTCGCGTGCTGGTCGGGTTTCGCGAGCGTCGCTCGCCGTTCATCACCGACATGCGTCGCTGCGACGTGCTGCTGCCGCGCGTCGGCGCACGACTCGAAGCCCTCGCCGCGCTGATCGACGGGCTCGACGCGCGCGCGCGAATTCCGCAGATCGAGGTTGCTGCCGACCGCGAGCACCTGCAGTTGGTGTTTCGCCATCTCGACCCGCTTTCGCCGACCGACCTCGAACGGCTCACCGACTTCGCCCGCGCGCACGATTGCTTCGTTCAACTGCAACCGGGCGGTCCCGACAGCGTTCACAACCTGTTTCCCGACGAGCAGACCCTCACCCTCGAGCCCCTCGCAGACGGCTCGATCCGGATCCCGTTTCGAGCGCTCGATTTCGTCCAGGTCAACCGCGCGATCAATCAGCAAATGGTTGCGCAGGCGATTCGCCTGCTCGAACTCGAGGCGGACGACCGGGTGCTCGATCTTTTCTGCGGGCTCGGTAATTTCACTCTGCCGCTGGCACGCGACTGCGCGTCGGTCTGCGGCGTCGAGGGTGATGCGGCGATGGTCGAGCGCGCGCGCGACGCGGCGCGAGTTAACGGTATCGACAACGTCGAGTTTCATCGGGCCGACCTGGGAGCCCCGGATCCGGCGAATCCGTGGATGCACCGGTCCTGGGACAAGCTGCTGCTCGATCCGCCACGCTCGGGCGCGCGCGAGATCGCCACTGCCATCGGCCGCTTCGATGCACGCCGCATCGTCTACGTCTCGTGCCAGCCTTCCAGCCTGGTACGCGATGCTGCTATCATCCGCGATCAGGGCTACCGCCTGACGCATCTCGGGGTCATGGACATGTTTCCGCAGACCGCGCATGTCGAATCGATGGCGGTGTTTGCCCGCTGAGCCCGGGGGTAAGGTGAAAATCGTCAGCGCCGTCATCAAACCGTTCAAGCTCGACGACGTCCGCGCCGCGCTATCCGACATCGGCATCGCCGGCCTGACCGTCTACGAGGTCAAGGGCTTCGGCCGGCAAAAGGGTCATACCGAGCTCTATCGCGGCGCCGAATATGTCGTCGATTACATTCCGAAGGTCAAGATCGATGTCGCCGTCGACGACGATCGCGTCGACGCGGTGATCGACGCGATCGTCGAGGCCGCGCGCACCGGCAAGATCGGCGACGGCAAGATTTTCGTTACGCCGCTCGAAGCCGTCGTTCGCATCCGCACCGGCGAAACCGGCCCGGCCGCGCTGTAGGTATCCGCAGCAGCGAGGGTCGCTGGTGTCGAACCAGCGAGAAACGTTGGCGTCCCCGGCAGGACTCGAACCTGCAACCTACGCCTTAGGAGGGCGTCGCGCTATCCAGTTGTGCCACGGGGACACGGCGTGTTGATTCTAACAGCTGGCACCGGTTCGGCGCATCATTCCTGGTAGTAATAGTCGTACTTGACCAGCAGATTGCGCATGAAATCCCACGCCTCGTTGTAAGTCAGCCCGCTGTCCTGCGGAATGATGATCTTGACATAGAGGTCCTTGCCTTTTTCCTGTTTCAGGCGGCCGAGTCGGCGCTCGACCTCGGCCAGGTTCAAGCGGCTGAAGTCGCCGCCGGGCTCGCGATAGCGGATGATGTTGCCGTCTTCGCCCTTGATGTAGTAAACCTCGGCGATGTACTTGCCCCTCGCGCTGCGCGCAGGCTTGATCAGTTCCTCGTACTTCGACTTGACCGTTTCGTACTCGCCCTTGAGCGTCAGCAGTTGTCGATTGTAGGCTGCGATTTCGTCGTTCAGCAGGGATTTCTCGCGCGCCAGCTGGTCGCGTTCCTCGGTCAGCAGCGCGATATTGCGCTGTTGATTCTCGCTCGAGGCGACCAGCGCGGCGATTTCCTGACGCGCCGCGGTAAGGCTTTCGCGGGTCTGTTCGCTCGCCAGTTCCTGTTGCGCGAGACGCTGTCGGAGATCGTCGAGCCGGGCGGACAACTCCTGGGATTGCGCCGCCATCGCATCGATTTCGAGGTTGGCGGTCTCGAGGCGGGCCCGGGTCTGATCCAGCGTTTGCCGCAGATCGACGTTGGACCGCTCGAGCGATGCAAGGTCCGCCGCCTGCGCGCGAATCCTGGTTTGCGCGCTGGCGAGCTCCTCGTCGCGCTTTAGCAGCCGCAGGCGCAGGATCGAGTTGGCCTGCTCGGCATTGGCGAGGCGTTCCTCCAGAGTCACGTTTTCCTGGGTCGTCGATTCGATGATCTGTGCCGCGAGGCGTTCAGCGGCGACGCTTTCCTGAAGCTCGGCGACCAGTTGCCAGTTGCGCACGACCAGCAGGCTCGTCGCCATCAGGAAGATCAGCGTGATGACCATCATGACGTCGGTGAACGACGGCCAGAAGCTGTTCTCGCCGCCGATTCCCGCGTGGCTGCCGCCGATCGGAGGGAAGTCCGCGTGCATCGGCCTAGCCGGGACGGCGCTCCGGCGGCAGGCGGAAACCCTCGCGCAGGATTTGCTTGATGCCGTCGATTTCCGCGCCGAGCGCGTCGAGCTGGTCGCGGTTCGCGGCGATGTTCTGCTGCAGCGCCAGGGCCGACTCGTGGTAAACCCCCTGCGTCAGCCGGAGATTGTCCGCCGCCTCGACGACCGACTGGAGCAGCTCGTTGATCTGGTGCACGATTTCGGCCTCGGTCTTGACGTGCTGCGGCAGCAGGTAGACCGAGGTCAGGTGCTCGATCCCGCTGAGGAAGTGGGTCTGAACGTCGGCCAGGCGGGTATAGAAGTAACCGAATATCAGATAGGCGACGATCGCGGTGATCGTCGTCGACAGCGCGGTCGACATGCCGTGGATGACGAGTCCCATGCCGCCGAGGCTGGCGTCGGCCGAGTCGAGCAGATCGGATGCGCCGAGCAGCGCGATCGACAGCGCGACGATGGTGCCGAAGACACCGGTCAGAATCAGGATGTTGTTGATGAAGCGGATCAGTCCGAAACGGGTCGCCTCGTCGGCATTCAGCATCGCCGCCAGCGCACCGTGATTGATTTCCCCGCGCGCCTGCCGGATCGAGCGCATCGTCGTATAACGGCGCGCCAGCACCGAATCGGCAGGCAACCCCTCGAGCAAATCGGTTTTGCGCGCCTCGACGTTACTGACGAACAGCGCGATTGCCGCTTCCTCGCGGCGATACCGGTACAGGTGATAGAGAATATTGCCGAGCCCGATGACGAGCAGCGCGAGGATCGCGCTGTTGATGATCACGCCGGTATTGGTCAGCTGATTTTCGAGGTAGAACGGGAAGATCAGGTCGCGGTTCCAGCCAATCAGCGCGATCGCGGCCAGGATGACAACGCCGAACTGGATGATGATCCGGGAACTGAGGCTCGTAAGCAGGCGCTGCATATCCATGGGCGGGATCTCTGGCGGTTGGTCGGCCCGGCGGGCGCGGCGGGCTTGGCTTGTGTATTGAATAATGTTTTCCGGGTGAAGTCAAAGCGCCGGCACCGATCATCTTGAAGCCGTGTCCGGAATGGCAAAAATCGATTAAAAACAGTAATATGGACGGTCCGAAAAGAAAAAAGGCAGGGTGGATATCGTGATTTTGGCTACCGTCTTGCGACGCTTTTTTGACCACGGCAGGCTAACGATGATCGATGCCCGGGGCGAACGCCATCGCCTCTGCGAACGAGAGGGCCCGACCGTTGTATTTCGAATCACCGATCGCTCGACCGAACGCAAGCTCCTGCGCTGCAGTTCGCTCGCCTGGGGCGAGGCCTACATGGACGGAGGCCTGGTCGTGGAGGAGGGCAGCCTGGCCGAGTTTCTCGAGATTCTCGAGCATTCGGACAAGCAGTTCGATGCGACCTGGATTGCCGAACTGAAGCGCATCATTTACAGCATCATTGCCGCCGGCGCGCATTACAACCCGATCGGCCGGGCGCAGAAGAACGTGGCCCACCACTACGACCTGTCGGGCGAGTTGTATGACCAGTTTCTCGACGCCGACCGGCAATATTCCTGTGCCTATTTTCGCCACGGCGACGAAGACATCGACACCGCGCAGTTGCTGAAGAAACGTCACATCGCGGCCAAGCTCGACATCAAACCGGGGATGCGCGTACTCGACATCGGCTCGGGCTGGGGCGGGCTTGCGCTTTACATTGCCAAGCAGTTCGATTGTCGCGTTACCGGCGTGACCCTGTCCGAGGAACAGTTGAAGCTGTCGCGCCAGCGCGCGGTCGACGCCGGGCTGGAAGACCGGGTGCACTTCGAATTGCGCGATTATCGGATGCTCGACGAGCGCTTCGACCGCGTCGTCTCGGTCGGCATGCTCGAGCACGTCGGCCAGTTCCAGTACGGCGAGTACTTCCGCAAGGTCCGCGATTTGCTCGAGCCCGACGGTGTTGCGCTGATCCACACGATCGCGCGCATGAACAAGCCGCGGCCGATCAATGCGTGGATCCGCAAGTACATCTTTCCGGGCGCCTACCTGCCGTCGGCGTCACAGTTGACCCGCGCCATCGAGAACACCGGATTGTGGCTGACCGATTTCGAGAATCTGCGCCTGCACTACGCCGAAACGCTCAAGCGCTGGCACGAGCGCTTCGCCAGCAACCGGGCTCGCGTTGCCGAACTCTATGACGAGCGCTTTTGCCGCATGTGGGAGCTTTACCTGCTCGGTTGCGAGGCGACCTTCCGCTACCTCGACATTACCGTGTTCCAGCTGCAGATCACGCGCGACGTGGGCGCGCTGCCGATTACGCGCGATTACATGCACGAGGTCGAGCGCGAACTCGCGCGCAAGGATCGGCCGACGGTTACCGCGATCGGCAGCGGCAAGCGCACCCGCCGCAAGGCCGCCGGCCGCGCCAGCACGGGCTAGGGAGCCGACCGCTCAGAGCATCTGCTTGCGCAGATGATTGATCAGGTCGATACGCGTGATCAACCCGTAGAAGACGTCCCCGTCGGCAATGATCGCGACCTTGTCCGACTTGAACAGCGTGACGATGTCGTCGATCGAAGCGCTCGGCGGCATCGTGTCGAGATCCCTGACCATGACCTCGCCGACCGCCATCTGGAAGCTGTCCTTGTCCTCGTAAATCCCGAGCAGGATGTCCGATTCGTCGATCAGCCCGACGATGTGCCCGGCGTCGACCACCGGTAGCTGCGAAACGTCGAACATGCGCATGCGTTTGTAGGTCGTGATCAGATTGTCTTCCGGGGTCACCGTCACCATGTCGCCGCTGTCCATCGGTCGCGCGATGAGATCGCGCAGGTCGCCGTGGGACTCGCGTTCGAGCAGGCCCTGGTCGGCGAGCCACGAATCGTTGAACGATTTGTTCAGGTACTTGTTGCCGGTGTCGCAGGCGAAGGTCAGAACGCGCTTCGGTTCGGTCTGTTCGCGGCAGTAGCGCAATGCCGCCGACAGCAGCGTGCCGCTCGACGACCCGGCGATGATGCCCTCGAGGCGCAGCAACTCGCGCTGCGTGGCAAAGGCTTCGCGGTCGGAAATGGCATAGGCTTTCTTGACCAGGCTGATATCGCAGATCGGCGGCAGGAAATCCTCGCCGATGCCCTCGACCAGCCACGAGCTGGCCTTCGGCGTGGTGCCGGTATTGATCGTGTCGGCGAGAATCGAACCGACCGGGTCGGCGACGATCATTTCGAGCTCGGGCAGATTCTCGTGGAAAAAATGACCGAGCCCGGTCACCGTGCCGCTGGAACCGACGCCGACGACCACCGCGTCGAGTCGGCCGTCCATCTGCCGCAGGATTTCGGGGCCGGTGACGGTCTCGTGGGTTTTCGGGTTGTTCGGATTGGAGAATTGATCGATGAAGTACGAATTCGGAATTTCAGCGGCGAGGCGCTTGGCGTAGTCCTGGTAGTACTCGGGGTGACCTTTTTGCACGTCCGAGCGCGTCAGCCGCACGTCGACGCCCATCGCGCGAATATGGCGAATCTTGTCGGGGCTCATCTTGTCCGGAATTACGAGAATCAGCTGATAGCCCTTCTGCGCCGCGACGAGGCCGAGGCCGAGGCCGGTGTTGCCGGCGGTCGCCTCGATGATCGTGCCGCCGGGTTTTATCTTGCCCTCGCGTTCGGCCGCTTCGATCATGCACACCGCGATGCGGTCCTTGATCGAGCCGCCGGGATTCTCCGACTCCATCTTGACATAGAGTTCGCAGGGGCCGGTGTCGAACTTGCTGAGTTTCAGGATTGGCGTTTCGCCGATCAATTCGAGCACTGAATTAACGATGGTCATGGTCGCTCCTCCTGCGGCGGACTCAGAAACGGGAACCAGTATAACTGACGCGGCAGGCGGACAGCGCGAGCCACTCGGGATCGATCTCGATGCCCCAGCCGGGCGCGTCTGAAATTTCGACTCGGCCGTCGGTGATTTCGTAACCGGGACTGAATATTCCCGCTTGCCACGGGTAATAGTCGAGCCCCTCGATCGAGTACTCGACGTACTTGCCGGCGTTTTCGATCGCCGCCATGAAATGGATCGAGAACAGCGTCACCAGCGACAGGTTGGCCGAGTGCAGCGTGCACGGCAAGCCGGCGGTGCGCGCGTATTCGGCGACCTCGAGGGTGCGCGTGATACCCCCCATGTAGCAGATGTCGGGCTGTATCACGTCGACCGCGCGGGTATCGATCATTTGCCGCCACACGATCAGGTTGTTGTCCTGTTCGCCACCGGTCACGTCGATGTCGAGCGCCGCGGTAACCTCGCGCGTCCAGTCGAGTTGCCAGTAGGGACAGGGCTCCTCGAAGTGGTTTATGCCGTAATCGGTGAGCAGCCGGCCGATTTCGATGGCCTTTTGCGGCGTGTACGCGCTGTTGGCATCGACCAGCAGCGTCGCGTCGTCGCCGAGCGTCTCGCGCATCGTCTTGACGATCGCCTCGGTGCGCCCCGGCCACTGGTCGCTATCGCGGCCGCACTCGCGCCCGATGCGGAACTTGAAGGCGCTGAAACCGTGCGCTTCGCGCAGCCCGAGCATGCGTTCGGCCTCGGCTTCGGGCGTAATTTCGCGCTGCATGCTCGACGCGTAGACCGGGAAATCGCGACGTTCGCCGCCGAGCAATTGCTGCACGCGCTTGCCGGCACGCTTGCCGGCGATGTCCCACAACGCGGTGTCGACGCCGGCGAGCGCGCGGTACAGGTAGGTTCCCTGGAACTTGTGCTCGCGCTCGAGCACGGTCTGCGTGACCGCGTCGATGTCGGCCGCGTTCATGCCGAGTACATGGGGTGCGACCTGGCGATGCAGCACCTCGACCGTGAGATCGGCCATGTAGGGCGAAACCTGTCCCCAGCCCTCGTCGCCTTCGTCGCTGCGCACCCGGACCAGCGCCACGTATTCGGTGGCGAAGGTCTCGATGCTGGCGATAATCATCTCAGCCGGCGAGCCGGTCGAGCGCCTGCCTGAGATCGGCGATCAGGTCATCGGCCGACTCGAGCCCCGCCGACAGCCGCACGAGGCCGTCGGTGATCCCGGCGGCGAGCCGTTCCTCGACCGGCATGTCGGCATGGGTCATCGTCACCGAATGCGTGACCAGCGATTCGACCGAACCGAGATTTTCGGCGAGGCTCCAGAGTTCGAGCGTATCCATCAATTGCTTGCCGGCGGCGACGCCGCCCTTGACCTCGAACCACAGCATCGAGCCGTGCCCGCTGGCCTGGCGGTCGGCGAGTTCCTTTTGCGGGAAGGACTCGAGGCCGGGATAGGCAACCCGCTCGACCATCGGGTGGGTCTCGAGAAAGCGCCCGACCTCGAGCGCGTTTTTCGACTGCGCCTCGAGGCGCGTGCTCATCGTCTTGATGCCCTGCAGGGTGTAGAACGCCACCATCGGCGACATGTTGCTGCCGAGGCAGTTGCGCACGAACATGATGCGCTCGAGATGGTCGGGGTCGGACGCGGTAATCGAGCCGCCGACGCTGATGTTATGACCTTCCATGAACTTGGTCGTACTGTGCAGCGTGATGTCGGCGCCGAGCTCTAGCGGACGCTGGTAGTAGGGCGTCAGGAAGGTGTTGTCGACGACGTGCGGGATACCGCGGGCGCGGGCGATCTCGGACACCGCGGCGATATCGGTCAGCTTGAGCGTCGGGTTGGCCGGCGTCTCGGTAAAAATCAGCTTCGTGTTGTCACGAATCGCCGCGTCGACATTGGCGGCGTCGGCGGTGTCGACGAAACTGGCCTCGAGCCCCCAGCGGTTCAGTACCTTGGTCGTCACCCGGTGGGTGCCGCCGTAGACGACGTCGGACAGGACGATATGATCGCCGGCGTCGAGCAGCGCCATCAGCGTGCAGGAGGTCGCGGCCATCCCGGTGGCGAAACACAGGCTGCCGACGCCGCCCTCGAGCGCGGTGATGCGCGCCTCGAGCGCGGTCACGGTCGGATTACCCGAGCGGCTGTAGGAATAGCCCTTGGCGAGATACTGGTCGACCGATTCCTGGACGTAGGTCGTGCTCTGGTAGATCGGCGTCAGGATCGCACCGGTGACCGGGTCGGGGGACACGCCGGCGTGCACCTCGCGGGTCTTGAAATGGGGCTTGTCGCGGCCGCTCATCGGCTCTCCTCGGGGTGGTGGCAAAGGCGCTCAGTGTAGCATTTCGCAATGACAGCACAAGCCGGCGGCGTCGCGGTGAAACACTGGCGCCGGCACCTGCCTTCTTGCACAATGGCCCGCATGGCTGCCGTCGCCTATCCCGCGGTGGGCTTCTCCGCCTGCCCCCACGACTGCCCGAGCACCTGCGCGCTCGAAGTCGAACTGCTCGACGCGCGCACCGTCGGGCGCGTGCGCGGTGCGCGCGATAACAGCTACACCGCCGGGGTACTGTGCGCCAAGGTCGCCCGTTACGCCGAGCGCGTGCACCATCCCGAGCGTCTCGGCAAACCCTTGCGACGGCGTGGACCCAAAGGGCAGGGTCGCGACGCCTTCGTCGAAATTGGCTGGGACGACGCGCTCGACGAAATCGCCGATCGATACGCATGCGCCATTCAGCGCCACGGCAGCGAAACGCTGTGGCCGTACCACTACGCCGGTACGATGGGGCTGCTGCAACGCGACAGCATCGAACTGTTTCGCAACCTGCTGAAGACGTCGCGGCAGCATTCGACTTTCTGCATCACCCTCGCCGATGCCGGCTGGCTTGCCGGCGCCGGGATCAAGCGCGGCGCCGATCCGCGCCGAATGGCGGACAGCGACCTGATCGTCAACTGGGGCGGAAACCCGGTCTATACCCAGGTCAACGTAATGCACCACGTCGCCCGCGCGCGGCGTGAGCGCGGCGCGCGGCTGATCGTCGTCGACACCTACCGTAACGCAACCGCGCAAAAGGCGGACCAGTTCCTGATGCTGTGTCCGGGCACTGACGGCGCGCTCGCCTGCGCGGTCATGCATCAGCTGTTTGCCGATGATCTCGTCGACCGCGCCTACCTCGAGCGCTATACCGATGCGCCGGACGAACTCGAGGCGCATCTGGCGGCGCGCACGCCGGCCTGGGCCGCGGAAATTACCGGCCTCGACGCGGCCGAAATCATCGAGTTCGCGCGCTGCTACGGCTCGACGCCGAACAGTTTTCTGCGTCTCGGCTATGGTTTTACGCGCTCGCGTAATGGCGCGGTCAACATGCATGCCGCCGCCTGTCTGCCGGCATTGACCGGCGCCTGGCAATATCCGGGCGGCGGCGCACTCTACGCCAACGGCGGTATGTACGCCATCGATCAGTCCGTCATCAAGGGGCTCGACGTGCTCGACCCGGCGACCCGTGTCCTCGACCAGTCGCGCATCGGCGACGTACTCGTCGGCAATCCGCGCGATCTGGGCGACGGACCGCCGGTCACCGCGCTGCTGGTGCAGAACACCAACCCGGTGGTGGTCGCGCCGGAGACGCGCAAGGTGCTCGACGGTTTCGCGCGCAACGACCTGTTCGTTTGCGTGCACGAGCAGTTCATGACCGAAACCGCGGCGCAGGCCGACATCGTGCTGCCGGCGACGATGTTTCTCGAGCACGACGATTTTTACCAGGCCGGCGGGCATACCCACCTGCAGGTCACGCGCGCGCTGATCGAGCCGTTCGCCGAGTGCCGATCGAATCACTGGGTGCTGGGGCAGATCGCCAGGCGCCTCGGCCACAGCCATCCAGGGTTCGAGCAAACGCCGCGCGCGCTGATCGACGACGCCCTGCGGCGCAGCGGGTTGCCCGACGAGGCGACGCTTTTCGCGGCGCACTGGCACGATTGCGCGACGGACTTCGAACACACCAATTTTCTCGACGGATTCGAAACCCCGGACCGCCGGTTTCATTTCAAACCCGACTGGAGCGGGGTCGGACCGGATCACGCGGCACTGCCGGCGCTGCCGGATCATTTGCCGGTGATGCACGAAGCCGATGACCAGCATCCTTTTCGCCTGGTCGCGGCGCCGGCGCGGCAATTCCTCAATACCAGCTTTACCGAAACCCCGACCTCGCGCCGCGCCGAGCGCCGGCCGACGCTGTTGATTCATCCGGCCGATGCCGCCGCGCTCGGCGTCGTCGACGGAGGTCTCGCCCGCATCGGCAACCGGCTGGCCGACATCTTGCTGCACGCGCGGCATTTCGACGGCGTGCAGCGCGGCGTCGTCATCGTCGAGAGTATCTGGCCGAATCGCGATTTCATCGAGGGTCTCGGGGTCAACGCGCTGGTGTCGGCCGAACCCGGGCTGCCCAACGGCGGTGCGATCTACCACGATACCGCGGTCTGGATTCGTGCTGCGGCGGAGGACGATTGATGAAACAGCATGAAAAAATCGACTACGTCGAATTCCCGGCCCGCGATCTCGAGGCGACCCGAAGGTTTTTCAGCGCCGCCTTCGGCTGGACCTTCGACGAATACGGGCCCGACTATTGCGCGTTCACCGGCCAGGGTCTCGACGGCGGCTTTTATCGCGCGCCGCTGTATTCGAGCACGCAAGCCGGCGGCGCCTTGCTGGTGTTCTACAGCGACGACCTCGAGGCGACCCTGGCATCCGTCGAGCGCGCCGGCGGCAAGATCGTCAAACCGATCTTCGCCTTTCCCGGGGGGCGTCGTTTTCATTTTACCGAACCCAGCGGCAACGAGCTTGCGGTCTGGTCGGATGCCGGCAGCGAGGAATAGACCGGTGGTCGGGATTTCCGCGGACGAAGCCCTCGAGCGCCTGGTCGACGGCAACCGGCGCTTCGTTGCCGATCTGCGCGCCGGCCTCGGCGAATCGGCGAGTGCGCGGAGCTATCAGCTGGTCGCCGAGCAGCGCCCGTTCGCGATCGTGATTGGCTGCTCCGATGCGCGCGTGCCGGCCGAGATCGTCTTCGATCAGGGCCTCGGCGAACTGTTCGTGATCCGCGTCGCCGGCAACGTCATTGCGCCGTCGCAGATCGGTAGCGTCGAGTTCGCCGCCGAACGCTTCGGCACGCCGCTGGTGGTGGTGCTCGGCCACACCGGTTGCGGTGCGGTCGAGGCCACGCTCGAAGAACTCGAGCGCCCGAGCGACAGCCGCTCGCCGAACCTGAGCGCAATCGTCGAGCGCATCCGGCCGGCCGTCGAGCCGCTGTTGCAATCCGGGTCGGGCGACGATGCCGCGCGCCTGATGTCGCGGGCGGTGCGCGCCAACATTCGTGCATCGGTCGACCAATTGCGTCATGGCTCGGAAATCCTCGAGCGGCTGCTCGACGACGGCCGCCTCGTGATCGTCGGCGCCGAGTACTCGCTCGAAACCGGCGAGGTCGAGTTTCTCGAATCCGGCGACGAGTCGTGAGCGAGGGGCAGGCCGACCCTCGCGAAGCATTACGCCGCCTCGCGGCGGCGCCATTGCCGGTCGTCGCCGACTTGCGGGCCCGCGCGCGCGAAACGGCCGCGCAAATACGTCTCGGGCGCTCGGCGTTCCTCGAGGCGCACGGCGTTGACTCCGAATTCGACTACAAGCGCCAGGCCATGCGCGACGGACAGATCATGTATCACGCGCACATCGGCCTCAACGATGTCGACGCGACGACTGCGGCGCTGGCCGCGATCCATCGAGCACTCGCGGCGTCCGGTCATCGCCTCGACCGTGCCGGCTTCGCGCTCGATCGGCGTATGGGCCTCCCCCCCGGCCGACGCGCCGCGGTCGCGGCGGAAACCGGGCCGATGCTGGAGCGCGCAAGCGACTGGCGGGCGCTGGCGCAAACGGCGCCGATTCAGCCCCACCTCGGCGATTTCATGATCGGCCAGCCGGCCTCGGTCGCCAACGCGGTCGCCGCGCTCGAGATCGGCTGTACCACCGTCGGTAACCTGTCACAGTACTTCAGCTTTGCCGCGCCCGGCTGGGACGATATTGCCGAAACCGCGGGGCAAACCTGCGAAGCGATGCTGATGCTCGCCGAGCTTCGCGAGCGTGGCGTGATGCTGCATTCCTACCTCGAAGACGGCTTCGGCGCGCTGTTCCGGCACTGCGCAACGGTCGCCGCCTGGGCGATGCTCGAGCATTACCTCGTCGAAGCGCTGCTCGGAGGACGGCTGGCGCACTGCATCGGCGGCCTGACCCGCGATCCGATTCGCCGGGTCGGCTGGGTCATCGCGCTCGATCGTATCCATCAGGGCGATCACGTCGGCTCGATGATCTACGGCGATACGCTGTCCTTCGGCCACGAGTTCGAACGCAACCGCGCGCTGACCGCCGAGTACCTGAGCTGGGATATTCTTGCCCAGCTGCATACGCCGAGCGGCCACGCGGTGCTGCCGTTGCCGGTCACCGAGGCGCTTCGCATCCCGTCGGCGGACGAGATCATCGAGGCGCAATTATTCGGCCGACGCGTCGAGGCGAGCGCGCGACGGCTCTACCCGCATGTCGATTTCGGCGCCGCCGAGGCGTTCGCCGATGCCGTTTGCCGCGACGGCCAGGTCATATTCGAACGCGCGCTCGCCGGGCTCGCCGACGCTGGGGTCGACACGCGAAACCCGCTGCGCCTGCTTTACGTGCTCAAGCAACTGGGCGCGGCGCGCTTCGAATCGCTGTTCGCCGCTGATCTCGAGCTCGACGCGGCGCTGGTCACCGACATGTGCGCGCTGTCGCGCGACCTCGTCGACGAACACCGCGATCTGTTTGCCAGCGACGAGATGCGCGCGCGCGTCGCCGGGCGGCGCTTCGTCGTCGCCTCGACCGACGTCCACGAACACGCCGCCGGCGCGCTCGCGCAGTTGCTCGGCGAGGCCGGTGCCGGGGTGGTCTGGCTCGGTGCCGAGCAATCGCCGGGCGACCTCGTCGCCGCGTTGCTGCGCGAGTCGGCTGACGCGCTGCTGGTGAGTACCCACAACGGCATGGCCCTCGAATACGCGCGACAATTGCGCGAACGGCTCGATCGCGCGAATCTGTCGCTGCCGGTCGTCATCGGCGGGGTGCTGAACCAGAAGACTGCCGACGCCGAGTTGCCGGCGCCGGTGCTCGATGAGCTACGCGCGCTCGGCATGCGGCCGGCGGTGAGCCTGCCGGGGCTCGGCAAGCTGCTCGAGTTCAAACCCTAGGCGGTGCTCGCACCTCAGGCGAACGGTTCCGGCGCCCGCCAGTTGAACAACGGCGCGGCCGCGCGAACCCGTTGGCGCTGCCGGCGAAACCGCTCGCGCAACGCGGCCGGCGCGTTATCCGGGCCACCGAGCGCGCGGTAGATGCCGAGTTCCGAATCGGCGGTTTTTTCGCCGCCGACGAAGATCGCGTCACTGTCGGCGCACAGCCCGGCGAGCGCGCGGTAGTAGTCGGCGCGTCGCTCGAGGAGGAATTCACGCGCGGCAATAAAGCGTTCAGGATCGTCGGCGCTCATCGTCACCCGGTTGTGCGGATCGACGCCGAACGGGTTCAAATGGCCGTAGACCAGGATCTCGCCGTCGATGTCGTCCTGAGCCCGGTAATAGGCGTCGACCGCGGCGACGTACTCGCGGTTGATTTGCCACATCCGCGTCATCGCCGCTTCGACCTTATCCAGCGGCAGGCGGATATCGGCATCGGTGTGATTCTTGTAAACCTGGCGGCGCGGCGGCCGCTGCATGCGCGCGGCGTAGGGAATCGCCTCGCGAACCGCGCGCATGACTTCCGGATCGTTGAAGATTTCCGCATGCTCGAGATCGATGCCGGCCAGCGTAAAACGTTCGCCTTCGGCGTCGTCCAGCAGGGTGCCGAGGAAGTCGTCGATCGAGCCGTCACCGAGTCCGCTGACGAAAATCAGCCCGTCGGCGCCGGCGGCTGCGATCTTGCGCTCCAGCGCGCGCGCGTGGGGGCCGGCCGGGTTGCGGTCGGCAACCGCGAGCAGCGGCTGCATCGACGCGCGGCTGACGTGTTCGAGACCGAGAATCAGCGCGCTGTCGCCGGCTGCGGAGGCGACCGTATCGCCATCGAATTCGAGCCAGGCATGGCCGGCGAGATGCGCCAGCAGGCGCGCGAGGTTTTCGGGTACGTCGTCGACCGGCAGCGCGAACGAAATTTCGTTGGCCGGGAAGCGGTGATAGCGGCAGCGCAGCGCGCCGATCATGCCGCTCCAGCCGTAGGTGCCGGCATAGTCGGCAACCGCAGCGCCGTCGACGGTCGTGAGTTTTTCGCCGTCGTGCAGCGCAATCGCGTCGACGCTGTCGCTGAAGTAACGTCGTTGCGGCCCCATGCCGCCGGTCATGAAGGTGGCGCCGACCGCGGCATATTGATAGCTGGTCAGATCGGCCCCGGGCACGCGAAAGCCGCGCCCCAGCTGCTCCTCGAGTGCGCGGCTCAACTGGTCGAGGGTGACCGCGGCGCCGGCGCCCACCCGTTGTCGGCCTTCGTCGATGACGATTTCGTCGAGTTCGAGCGCGGCCGGGTCGGCGACCTCGCCGACGCGAACGCGGGGCTCGGGTGGCGCATCGAGACGCAGGCCGATGACGGTGCTCCCCGGCGGTTTCGGCGCCTGGAATATGCCGCCGGCGCCGGAAGTGCCCGACATCGGCAACAGGCGCAGGGCGTCGCCATATCGCTCCACGAGCGCCCGGATCGCCGCGTCGAGGTCGCGACGCAACGGGAAGCCGACGTCGAAAACGACCGCATTGTTCTCGCCGTCGGTGGCCTGCTCGAAGGGGTTGCCCAACACGCCGTTCATCGCGCCGCCCCGGGATCAGGCCGCCTTGCGCGCATCGAGCGCGCGCTTCAGTTTCCGCGCGAGCTCGTCGAGCATCGCCTCGTCGGTAATCGCCTCGCCGTCGGCCGTCGTCAGGTAAAAGATATCGTCGATCTTTTCGCCGAGCGTCGAGATCTTGGCGTGGGTGATATCGATGTCCATTTCGGCAATGACATTGGCGATGACCGACAGCATTCCGGGCATGTCGAGCGCGCTGATTTCCATCACCGTGCGGCCGTTGAGGTAGTCCTGCTCGAACTGGACCTCGGTCGGGTGATCGAAGGCCTTGAGGTGCCGCGGCGGGCGCACGTGATACTCGCCGGCGTAAATCGAGTCCGAGCGCAGCGCGACAAGCAGCTTTTGCCGGATTTGCGCGATCAGTTCGGGGTCGGTAACCGGCTGGTTATTCTGATCCTGGATGATGAAGGTATCCATGATCTTGCCGTCGCTGGTGGTGAAAATCTCGGCGTTCAGAATCGACAGGCCGAGCGCGCCGATGGTGCCGGTGACTTGCGAAAACGCGTGCGCGACTTCGTCGGCGTAGACGAACAGCTTGGTATTCTTGGTATGGCGAGCCTGGCGCACGCTGACCAGGATCGGCTCGTTCGGGTGGCTCAGTATCTGGTCGACGTGCCAGCGTACCTCGAGCGGATGATGGCGCAGGAAGTAATCGCCCGGCACCCCGTCGCAGACCGATGCGATCTGCGCGGCCGAGTAGGGCAGGTCGCTCATCGTCTCCATCGCCGCGTCGCGATTTTCGCGGATGATTTCGTCGATATCGGGCGCATGCTCGATGCCACGGCGAATGACCTTCTTGGTCGCCTGGTAGAGCTGCTTGAGCAGCGCGTCCTTCCAGTTGTTCCACAGCTTCGGGTTGGTGCTGCGAATGTCGGCCACGGTCAGCAGATACAGGTAATTCAGCATGTTCATGCTGCCGATCTGGCGCGCGAATTCGCGCACCACGTCGGGATCGCTGATGTCCTTGCGTTGCGCGGTTACGGACATCAGCAGGTGGTCGCGCACGAGCTGCGAGACGATCCGGGTTTCCTTGCGATTGAGCTTGTGCTGGACGCAGAAACGGGTGGCCTCCTCGGCGCCGAGGATCGAGTGATCGCCGCCGCGTCCTTTGGCGATGTCGTGAAACAGGGCGGCGATATACAGCAGCGTCGGGTTTTCGAGCTTGCTGTAGACGTAGTTGCAAAACGGAAACTCGTCCTCGTGCTTCTTCAGCGCGAAGCGGCGCAGATTGCGAATCACGAAGATGGTGTGCTGATCGACGGTATAGGCATGAAACAGGTCGTACTGCATGCGCCCGGTAATCTTGCCGAAAGCCGGAATGTAGGCGGCGAGGAAGCCGTAGGAATTCATCCGCCGCATCTGGTGGGTCATGCCGCTCGGCGCGCTCATCAGCTGCATGAACAATCGGTTGACCTCGGCATTGTTACGGAACGCATCGTCGACGAGATAGAGGTGCTCGCGCACGAGGCGGATCGTCGCCGCGGTAACGCCTGCGCAGCGCTCGTTGAGCGAGACCAGCAGGAACAGTTCGACCAGCGCCGGCGGATGTCGTTTGAAGACCTCCGGATCAGTGACTTCGATGAAGTCGTTGCGCAGCCGGAAGCGCTCGTTCAACGGCTTGATCTTGCCCTTCGAGCCGGACAGGAGGATCTCTTCGCGAAAGATTTGCAGCAGCATCTCGCTCAGGCGTTCGAGTTCCATGATGGTGCGGTAATACTGCTGCATGAATTGCTCGATCGCGAGATTGTGCTCGCCGGAGACGAAACCGAAGGCTTCGGCGATCCGGTTCTGATAATCGAACAGCAGCCGATCCTCGCGGCGCCCGGCCAGGCGATGCAGCGCGAAACGCACCCGCCACAGGTGTTTTTGCCCGGCGTCGAGATGCGCGTACTCGGCCTCGGTCAGAAATCCGTGCTCGACGAGCTCGTGCAGCGACTTGGCGCCGTAATGACGTTTCGCAACCCAGCCGATGATCTGGATGTCGCGCAAGCCGCCGGGACCCTCCTTGATATTCGGCTCGAGGTTGTAGGCGGTGTCGTTGAAACGCTGGTGGCGCGCGCGCTGCTCGTCGAGCTTGGCCTCGAAAAATTGCCGCGACGACCACAGCTTGCGCGGCGAGATCGCCTGCTCGAACTTCGCGTAGAGCTTCTCATTGCCGTCGACCAATCGCGACTCGATCATGTTGGTCATGACGGTGACGTCGGCCTTGCCCTGGGCAACGCAATCGCGCACGCTGCGCACGCTGTGTCCGACCTCGAGGCCGAGGTCCCAGAGCAGCGTCAGAAATGCCGCGATCTTGCGTTCGAGCTCGCGGTCTGCTTTCTTCTCGAGCAGGATCATCAGGTCGATGTCGGAGCCGGGCAGGATCTCCGAGCGACCGTAGCCGCCGACCGCGACGAGCGCCGGCCCGCGTGCCCGCGAGCTGCCGAAAAAGTGATCGAAACAGAAGCGCAGCAGGCGATCGATGACCCCGGCGCCGACATGTACCAGTTCGGCGGTGTCGACGCCGGCGTCGAAATCCTGGTAAATTCGCGCGCGCGCCTGCTCGAGCGCGGCGGCCAGCGGCGCCGGTCGCGACAGCGCGTTCGCGTCCGCGCGCGCGAGCGCCGCGTCGATGATTTCCAGAGGTCCCACTTCAGAACCCGTAGTCGGGATGCAGAGTCAGCACTTCGAAGCCGTCTTCGGTGACCAGGTTGGTATGCTCCCACTGTGCCGACAGACTGTGGTCCTTGGTCACCACGGTCCAGTCGTCGGGCAGCAGCTTGACCTGCCGGCGGCCAAGGTTGACCATCGGCTCGACGGTGAAGGTCATGCCCGGCTCGAGCATCAGCCCGGTGCCCGGCTTGCCGTAGTGCAGCACCTGCGGATCTTCGTGAAACACCTTGCCGATGCCGTGGCCGCAGTACTCGCGCACGATCGAGCAATTATTGCGCTCGGCATGGCTCTGGATCGCGTGGCCGATATCGCCGAGGCGGATGCCGGGCCGAATCATTTCGATGCCGATTTTCATGCATTCGTAGGCAATGCGGCAAATTCGTTCGCCCTGAACGGTGGGTTTGCCGACCTGGAACATGCGGCTGGTATCGCCGTGGTAGCCGTCCTTGATCACGGTGATATCGATGTTGATGATGTCGCCGTGCTTGAGCTTCTTGTCGCTCGGAATGCCGTGGCAGACGACATGGTTGACCGAGGTGCAAATCGATTTCGGGAAGCCGCGATAGTTGAGCGGTGCCGGAATGACGCCGAGCTCGTCGACCATGTAGTCGTGGCAGATGCGATCGAGCGTCTCGGTCGTGATCCCGGGCTCGACGTGCGGCTCGATCATGCGCAGCACGTCGGCCGCGAGCCGGCCGGCGACGCGCATCTTTTCGATTTCGTCCGAGGTCTTGATCGTCACGCCCACCAATCTGCCGCCAGCCGGTTGTTGCGAAACCGCGATTATGTTATAAAGCGCGCGCCCTCGGCAACCGCGGGGTCCGGATTCGCCCGGAACCCGCCGGCCGGCGGCCAATTAACGACACACACATGCCGACAACGCCCTCATGGGTGCCCGTGATACCAGTGAGCGGGTCGTGTGCGGCGGGCATGTGGAGGCTTAACCCCGGTCGGCAAATTGCCGACCAACTGACATCTGGAGCAACCATGTCTAATTTCACGATGCGTGAAATGTTGGAAGCGGGCGTGCATTTCGGTCACCAGACCCGTTTCTGGAACCCGAAGATGGCACCGTTCATTTTCGGCGAGCGCAACAAGATTCACATCATCAATCTCGAGCAGACCCTGCCGCTGTGCAAGGATGCGACCAATTATCTCGGCAAGGTCGCGTCGAAAAAGGGCAAGATCCTGTTCGTCGGCACCAAGCGTGCCGCCAGCGACGCGCTCCGCGAGGAAGCCCAGCGCTGCGGAATGCCGTACGTCAACCATCGCTGGCTTGGCGGCATGCTGACCAATTTCCGCACCGTGCGCGCGTCGATCAAGCGCCTCAAGGAACTCGAGGAAATGGCCGAGAGCAATTCCTACGAAAAGATCAACAAGAAGGAAATCCTGCAGCTGTCGCGCGAGCAGGAAAAGCTCGAGAAAACGCTCGGCGGGATCAAGGACATGGGTGGCCTGCCCGACGCGCTGTTCGTCATCGATGTCGGCTACGAAAAGATTGCAGTTCAGGAAGCGGTCAAGCTCGGTATCCCGGTTGTCGGCGTCGTCGACACCAATAATTCGCCCGATGAGATCGACTACATCATCCCGGGTAACGACGACTCGATGCGGGCCATACGCCTGTACGCGCGCCTCGCCGCCGACGCGATTCTCGAAGGCAAGCAGAGCATCGTCGCCGGCGTCGACGGTGACGACGAATTGATCGAGGTCGAAGGCGAAGCCGAGGCCGCGCCCCGGGTCAAGATCAGTAGCAAGGTCCCGGCCGCCGGAGCGGCCAAGAGCGAAGCGCTCGATCCCGCCGCGGCGGTCGCCGAGGCCGAACTCGAGGCCGCGAGCGGCGACGACGGCGAAACCGCCGAGCCGAGCGCGACATCGGCGCAAGCCGCCGCGACCGAGGTCGAGGCGCCAGCCGAACCCGAGCCGGCCGCCGAACCCGAGCCGGCGGTTGAAACCAAGCCGGCCGCTGAAACCGAGCCGGTCGCGGAAACCAAGCCGGTCGCGGAAGCCGAGTCGGCCGTCGAAGCCGAAGCCTCCGACGAAACCGAGCCGGCCGCCGAACCCGAACCGCAGGCCGCCACCGAGACCGGCGCGGACGAAGACGCCGAACCCGCGGCGGCCGCGCCCAAGAAAGCCGCCACCAAGAAGGCCGCCACCAAGAAGGCGGCGACCAAGAAAGCCGCCACCAAGAAGGCGGCGACCAAGAAGGCAGCAAGCAAGAAAGCCGCCACCAAGAAGGCGGCGACCAAGGATTAATCGGGATCCGCCGAAACGGCGACCAAACACGAGGTATCGAAGTGACAATCACAGCAGCATTAGTCAAGGAACTGCGCGAACGCACCGGCGCCGGCATGATGGAGTGCAAGAAGGCGCTCCAGGAAACCGACGGCGACATCGAGGCCGCCGCGGAATTGATGCGCAAGTCCGGCGCCGCCAAGGCCGACAAGAAGGCGGGGCGGGTCGCCGCCGACGGCGCGATCAAGGTCAGCGTCAGCGATGACGGAAAAACCGCGGTGATTCTCGAAGTGAATTCCGAAACCGATTTCGTCGCCAAGGACGAGAATTTCCAGGCTTTTGCCGATGCGGCCGCCGCGCTGTCGCTCGCCGAGCGACCGGATTCGGTCGAAGCCCTGCTGGCGTTGTCGATGGCCGACGGCCAGAGCGTCGAAGCGGCGCGCCAGGCGTTGATCGGCAAGGTTGGCGAGAACATCCAGCTGCGGCGGTTCGAAATCGTCACCGCCACCGGCAAGATCGCATCGTATTTGCACGGCGCTCGAATCGGTGTGCTCGTCGATTCCGATGCCGACGCGGAGCTGGCGCGTGACATCGCGATGCATATTGCCGCGTCGAGCCCGCAATTCGTCGACCGGAACTCGATTCCGGCCGAGTTTGTCGACAAGGAAAAGGCGATCCTCGTCGCCCAGGCGGAGTCGAGCGGCAAGCCGCCGGAAATCATCGAGAAGATGATTCAGGGCCGACTCAACAAGTTTCTCGGCGAGATCACGCTGCTCGGACAGCCGTTCGTCAAGGATCCGGACCAGACCGTGGGCGAGTTGCTGAAGGCTGCCAATGCGAACGTCAAGCGCTACGTGCGCTACGAAGTCGGCGAAGGCATCGACAAGAAGGTCGAGGACTTCGCCGCCGAGGTGGCCTCGCAGCTCAAGTCCTGATCGGTGCCGGCCGCGAAAATCGCGGCCTTTTTTTTGGCGGTGACCGCAAGGGCGGGCTATTGCGCTTAATATCCCGTCGCATAACGGCTAAACTCGCGCCCTGCGGACGGCCTGCGCCAGCGCCCGGGCCCGACGCGCTCGAGAGGTACGGATGAAAAAGCTCAAACATCGACGGCTCCTGGTCAAGCTCAGTGGCGAGGCGTTGCTCGGCCAGCGCGCGGCAGGCATCGACCCGGCCATGCTCGACCGGCTCGCCGTCGAGCTGCAGGCGCTCGCCGAGGCCGGTGTCGAAGTCGGTTGCGTCATCGGGGGTGGCAACCTGTTTCGCGGTGCCGGGCTCGCCGCGGGCGGACTCGACCGGGTCACCGGCGACCAGATGGGAATGCTGGCGACGGTCATGAATGCACTGGCGCTGGCCGACAACCTGCGCCGCCGGGGCGCCGACGCGGCGGTTATGTCGGGGCTCGATATGCCGCAGATCTGCGATCGCTACACCCAGCGCGATGCGCGCCGGCGAATTGCCGCCGGCGAAATCCTGATATTCGCCGCCGGCACCGGCAGTCCTTATTTCACGACCGATACCGCTGCCAGCCTGCGCGCGATCGAAATCCGGGCCGACCTGATGATCAAGGCCACGCGGGTCGACGGAATCTACGACCGGGACCCGCTCGAGTACCCCGACGCGCAGCGTTTCGATATTCTCGATTTCGACGAAGCCATCGATCGCAGGCTCGCGGTCATGGATGTGGCGGCCATGATTTTATGTAATGATAACGGGTTAGACTTGGTGGTTTGCGACATCAACCAGTCAGGTGCTTTGCTGGGTCTCGCGCAGGGCAAGGCCATCGGCACCCGGGTCACCTGCAAAGAGGTAACACGATGATCGAAGATATCAAGCAAGACGCTCGCACGCGGATGCACAAGAGCATCGAGGCGTTTCAGGCCGAGCTTTCCAAGATCCGCACCGGCCGCGCGCACCCGAGCCTGCTTAACCATGTCCAGGTGGACTACTACGGCAGCGAGGTGCCGATCGGCCAGGCCGCCAATATCACGGTCGAGGATGCCCGCACGCTGGCGGTCACGCCGTGGGACAAGTCGATGGTCGCGGTCATCGAGAAAGCGATTTTGACCTCGGACCTCGGGCTCAACCCGTCGACCGCGGGCAACGTCATTCGCGTGCCGATGCCACCGTTGACCGAGGAACGACGCAAGGAACTGGTCCGGGTCGTTCGCGAACTGGCGGAAAACGCGCGCGTCGCGGTGCGTAACATTCGCCGCGACGCCAACCATGATTTGAAGGATCTGGCCAAGGACAAGGACATCTCCGAGGACGACGAGCATCGCGGCCAGGAACTCGTGCAAAAGGTAACCGACGAATCGGTCGAGGAGATCGACGCGCTGTTGCAGCAGAAAGAAAAGGAACTGATGGAGATCTGAGGCCGGTGCGCAGCACGAGATGAATTCTGGTTTGCAGGCGCCACCGCGCCACGTCTGCATCATCATGGACGGCAATGGGCGCTGGGCGCGAAAGCGGCTGATGCCGCGCAGTTTCGGCCATCGCAAGGGCGTCGACGCGACCCGCGGCGCGATCGAGTTTTTCGCCCGCGCCGGGGTCGAGCACCTGACGCTTTATGCCTTCAGCAGCGAAAACTGGAATCGTCCCGCCGACGAAGTCAGCCAGCTCATGGAGCTGTTTCTGCAATCGCTCGAGAATAATACGGCCGAACTCTGCGCGCAGGAGATCCGCATTCGATTCATCGGCGATCGCGACCGCTTCGACGCAAAGCTTCGCGCGCAGCTGCAGGAATCCGAGCGTCTCACCCGCGACAACCGTCGGCTGACGGTAAACGTCGCGGTCAACTACGGCGGCCACTGGGACCTGGTACAGGCGGCGCGCAAGCTGGCGCGCCGCGCGGCCGCCGGCGAACTGGATGCCGACTCGATCGACGACGCGAGCTTTGCCGCCGAACTCGCGCTCGGCGACTGTCCCGAGGCTGATTTGTTCATTCGGACCGGCGGCGAGCAGCGGATCAGCAATTTCCTGCCGTGGCAACTGGCGTACGCCGAATTCTACTTTTGCGATACGCTGTGGCCGGATTTCGGTGAGGCGGAAATGCAGCAGGCGCTCGACGAGTTCGCCAACCGGCAACGCCGCTTCGGCAAAACCGGCGAACAGCTCGAAGGCGCGTCCTGATGCTCAAACAGCGGGTCATTACCGGCGCAGTTCTCGCCATTTTATTCGTCGGTGCCATTCATTACGGCTCGAACCTGTGGGTCAGCATCCTGTTCGCGGTGGTTCTGTTTTCGGCCGCGCGCGAGCTCGTCGCGCTGACGCTGACCGCCCAGCTCGTCGCCAGCAGCCTGCTGGCCGCGATCTTCACGCTGGTCTTCTGGTGGTCGCTGCCGGTTTTGAAGACGGGCCCGGACTGGCTTTACTGGCAGACGCTCACCGGCGCGGTCGCGTGGTGTCTGATCACGCTCGCATTGCCGCTTTACCGCCACAGCGGTCATTGGCCGCTGTTGGCGAGGGTGCTGGCGCTGGGATTCGGCCTCGACCTGCTGTGGATCTGCGGGCACGCGCTCGTTTTCCTGCACGCGGAATCGGCCGGTGGCTGGCTGCTGCTCTACGCGCTTTCCCTGGTATGGATCGCCGACATCGGTGCCTATTTCAGCGGTCGGCGATTCGGTAAGCACAAGCTCGCGCCGGCGATCAGTCCCGGCAAGA
Source organism: Gammaproteobacteria bacterium (assembly GCA_052030825.1). Taxonomy (GTDB): domain Bacteria; phylum Pseudomonadota; class Gammaproteobacteria. Next base: position 58,188 of record JBPEYE010000392.1, read on the forward strand.
CGCGCGAGGGTGTGCTCGGCGCAGTGCTGGCCAATCTCGTCTGGATCGCGACTATCTATATCGTTGCCAACGGCTTCGGGCTCGGCGTCGTTACCTTCGCTGCGATCAGCCTTGCGGCAGCATTATTGTCGATCGGCGGCGATCTCGCAATCAGCGTGCTCAAGCGCGAGGCCGGGGTCAAGGACAGTGGCAAGCTGCTGCCCGGACACGGCGGCGTGCTCGATCGCATCGACAGTATCATCGCCGCGGCGCCGGTATTCGCCGCCGGCTGGCTGCTGGCGGGCGCGGCATGACCCGCCTGACGCTGCTGGGCGCTACTGGATCGATCGGCCAGTCGACGCTCGATATCGTGCGCCGGCACCGCGCGCGCTTCACGATTCATGCATTGACCGCCGACACCCGGGTCGATGCCCTGTTCGATCTGTGTCGAGAATTCGAACCGGCATTCGCGGTGATGCGCGATCCACGCAGCGCGACCGAACTGGCCGATGCCCTCGGCAACGCGTCGACCCGCGTACTCACCGGGGAGGCCGGACTGTGCGAGGTCGCGGCGGCGGGCGAAGTCGATACGGTGGTCGCCGGGATCGTCGGTGCCGGCGGATTGCTGCCGACGCTGGCCGCGGTCACGGCCGCCAAGCGGGTGCTGCTCGCCAACAAGGAGGCGCTGGTCATGGCCGGCGATCTGTTCATGCGCGAATTGCACCGCCACGGCGCCGAGTTACTGCCGCTGGACAGCGAACACAACGCGATCTTCCAGTGCCTGCCGTCGGTGGCGATCGGGGACGGAATCGAAGCCGCCGGCGTCGAACGGATCATCCTGACCGGTTCCGGCGGGCCGTTTCGCGACCTTGATCTTGCCGCGCTCGAGCGGGTTACGCCGGCCGAGGCCTGCGCCCACCCGAACTGGGACATGGGGCCGAAGATTTCGGTGGATTCGGCAACGATGATGAACAAGGGCCTCGAAATGATCGAAGCCTGCTGGTTGTTTGCGGTCGATCAGTCGCGCATCGATATCGTGCTGCATCGGCAGAGCATTGTGCATTCGATGGTGGCCTATCGCGATGGCTCGGTCATCGCACAACTCGGCAATCCCGATATGCGGACGCCGATCGCCAACGCGCTGGCATGGCCGGAACGCATCGATAGCGGGGTTGAACCTCTGGATCTGTTGCAGGTCGGATCACTTGATTTCATGCCGGCCGACGAGCGTCGCTATCCGTGCCTCGCGCTGGCCCGTGAAGCCTGGCACCGCGGCGGTACCGCGCCGGCAATACTGAACGCGGCCAATGAAGTCGCGGTGGCCGCGTTTCTCGACGGAGATATTCCCTTCACCGGGATCGCGCGTGTCATCGAGGCCGTTCTCGAGCGCAGCCGCGGCGCGCCCGCCGCAAGCCTCGACGCAATTCTGGACGCCGACGACAAAGCGCGTAAACTGGCGCGCGAACGCTTGAGCGAGCAATTCTGAACGTATGGATTTTTTGAGTTTTGTCTACAGCGTGCTGGCCTTCATCGTCGCGATCGGCGTGCTGGTGACGGTCCACGAATTTGGTCATTTCTGGGTTGCCCGGCGACTCGGGGTCAAGGTGTTGCGCTTTTCGGTCGGTTTCGGCAAGCCGCTGTGGCTCAGGCGCGCGGGTCCCGACCAGACCGAGTACGTGATTGCGGCAATTCCGCTGGGCGGCTACGTCAAGATGCTCGACGAGCGCGAGGGCGAGGTCGAGGCGCGGGAACTCGATCGCGCCTTCAATCGCAAGTCGGTAGGCCGTCGCATCGCGATCGTCGCTGCCGGCCCGGCGTTCAATTTCCTGTTCGCCATTCTCGCCTATTACCTGATATTTCTCGCCGGCGTCAGTGGCGTCAAGCCGGTCATCGGCGATATCGCCGCGCCGAGCCCGGCGCATACAGCGGGGGTTCAGGCGGGTGACATGATACTTTCGGTCAACGGCATCGAAACGACGACCTGGGAAAAGGCACGATTCACGTTGCTCGACGAGGCGGTGGGTGCCGATGAAATCAGGCTCGAAGTACAGACTTCGCGCCTGGGTATCGAGGAAAAAGTGCTCGACATACGCGGACTGAACCTGTTGCAGGACGAGCAGATCGATCTGCTGCGCGATCTCGGACTGTCGCAATGGCGACCGCGAATTCCGCCGACCATCGACGAGGTGCTCGCCGACGGCGCGGCGGCGCGCGCGGGATTGCGCGACGAAGATCTGATCGTCGCGCTCGACGGCGTCAGCATCGAAAGCGCGACCCAGTGGGTCGAGCTGATCCGCGCCAATCCGGGTCGCGAGATGCCGTTGCGGGTCAGGCGCGGCGGCGACGAGGTCGAGCTGCGCATCGTGCCTGAAACCCGCACCGACGGCGACGCGACCTACGGCTATATCGGCGTGCGCAATCGCGTCGATCTGCCCGAATCGATTCGCAGCGAGATGCTCGTGACCGAGCGCTACGGGCCGGTCGAGGGTCTCGTCAACGCGTTCGACAAGACCTGGAGAATGACCTGGCTGACGCTGCGCGTACTCGGCAAGCTGGTAACCGGCGAAGCCAGTTTCAGAAACCTGAGCGGGCCGATAACGATCGCGCACTATGCGGGACTCTCGGCGCAAATCGGACTCGAGCCGTTTCTCGGCTTTCTCGCCATCATCAGCATCAGCCTCGGGGTTCTCAATTTGCTGCCGGTGCCGATGCTCGACGGCGGACATCTTCTCTATTACCTGATCGAAATCTTCAAGGGCAGCCCCGTTTCGGAGCAAACCGAGATCATCGGCCAGAAAATCGGCATCCTGGTGCTGTTTTGCCTGATGTCGGTTGCGATCTACAACGACTTGTTGCGCCTGGTCGAGTAACTTTGAACGGCTGGATCCGACTCAGTGCACTGTTGTTGCTGCTGGTGAGCGCCACGGCGCGCGCGGACAGTTTCGTCGTTGAAAACATCGAGGTCATCGGCATCAAGAAAATTACGATCGGCACGGTATTCAGCTACCTGCCGATCAACGTCGGTGAGAGTTTCGATCTCGATCGCAGCCCCGAGATTATTCGCGAACTCTACTCCACCGGATTTTTCGACGACATCGAGCTGTTGCGGCGTGACAACGTGCTGGTCATCAAGGTCAGCGAACGGCCGTCGATCGCCGAGGTCAATTTCGAAGGCAACAAGGACATCGAGGACGAGACCCTGGAGCAGGCGCTCGACGGTATCGGCATGGCCAAGGGACGGATTTTCGACGAGCACAAGCTCGATCGCCTCAAGCTCGAATTGCAGCAGGTGTATTACTCGCTCGGCAAATACGCCGCGCGCATCGAGGCCAGTTGGCGCGCGCTCGACGAAGACCGGGTCGCCATCGACATCAAGATCTCGGAAGGCGTCTCGGCGACGATCAAATCGATCAACATTACCGGCAATCGCGATTTCGACGAAGACGAGTTGCTCGACATTTTCGAGCTCGAGCCGTCCAGCGAGGGCTGGTTTCCGAATGACGAGTATTCGAGCTCCAAGCTGGCGGCGGATCTCGAAGCGCTCAAGTCGTTTTACCTCGATCGCGGCTACATCCAGTTTCGGGTCGACTCGCAACAGGTCACGATCAGCCCCGATCGCAAGGATATCAACCTGACGATCAACGTTTCCGAGGGCGAGCCGTTTCGCGTGAGCAGCATCGCGATTGCCGGCGAGATGGTTGTCGACGAGGCCGAGTTGCGCGCGCTGGTCAGCTTCCGCGAGGGTGAGATCTTTTCGCGAAAGGTCGTCAGCGATGTCATCAGCGCGATGCAGAAGCGGCTGGGCGAGGACGGCTACGCCTACGCGGAGATCCGCGTCGACAACGACATCAACGAAGCCGAAAACACGGTTGCGCTGCAATTTCTGGTTCAGCCGGGCAACCGAATGCGGGTCCGCTACATCAACTTCTCGGGTAACGAAAAGACTCGCGATATCGTACTGCGCCGCGAGATGCGACAATTCGAGGGTGAACTGTACCAGCGCTCGAAAGTCGATCGTTCGCGGGTGCGATTGCAACGCCTCAACTATCTCGGCCAGGTCAACTTCGCGCTCGAACGGGTACCGGGCAGCGAGGACCTGCTCGATATCAACGTCACCGTCACCGAGCGATTTTCGGGAAACCTGCAGCTCGGCATCGGCTATTCCCAGGTGCAGGGCGCGATCGTCAATCTCGGATTCTCCCACGAGAATATTCTCGGTACCGGTAAAACCATTGACCTGACTTTCGACAATTCGGCGGCGTCCGAGCGCTACCGGTTCCGGTACGTCAACCCGTACTACACCAGCGACGGGATCAGCCGCGGCTTCAATTTTTCGTTTACCGAGACCGATGCCTCCGAGAACAATACCAGTAATTACCTGCTCAATCGGATCAACCTGTCGATGGAGTACGGGATTCCGCTCTCCGAGTTCAATACCCTGCGCCTCGAGTTCGGCGTGCTGCGCAACGAACTCGAGACGACCGACGCGTCGTCCGACGAAGTGTTCGACTTCCTCATCGCCAACAGCGACGACTTCGACGAATCGACGCCGCGCTCGGAGATCGACAAGGCCATCTTCGATACCTTGTTCGGTGCGATCAGCTTTGCCAAGGATACGCGCAACCGACGCATTTTCGCGAGTTCGGGCCATCTCAACAGCGTCAGTCTCGAGCTGCACGGCGGCGACCTGGATTTTTACCGGGCACGCTACCGGCACCAGAGCGCGTTTGCGGTCACCGACGACATCACCTTCGCCTTCAGCGGTCGCGTCGGCTACGGCGACAGCTACGGCGAAACCGACGACTTGCCGATATTCGAGAAATTCAACGCCGGTGGCGTGCGCTCGGTGCGCGGCTACGAATTCAACAGCCTGGGGCCGCTGGACAGCAATGGCGATCCGTTCGGCGGTAATTTGCAGGTGATATCGACCGCCGAGTTTCTGTTTCCGATCGAAGCCCTGGGCAGTTCAGAAACCTTCAGGCTTGGGTTATACTTCGACGTCGGCAACGTGTTTGCCGACGTCGATTCGTTCGAATCGGACGAGCTGCGTCAGTCGCTCGGAATCTCGGCCAAATGGTTTTCGTTGATAGGTCCGATCGAATTCAGCTACGCGGTTCCGTTGAATGAAGAATCCGGTGACGATACCCGGAATTTCCAGTTCGCCCTCGGGGCGGCGTTTTAGAGAGAAACATTGACCAGGCTATCGCGAATCACGCTTACGCTGCTGATCGGCGCAATCGCGGCACCCGGCGCGATTGCGCAGCAGGCACCGTTCAAGATCGGCTTCGTCAATACCGCGCGGGTTTTGAAGGAGGCGCCGCAGGCGTTGCGCGTCGAGGAGCGCCTCAAGTCCGAGTTCGAGCCGCGCGAGGCGCAACTCAAGGAGAAGCGCCAGGAAATTCTCCAGCTCGAGGAACAGCTCAAATCCGAGCCGACGCTGGGCAGCACGGCGCGACGTAAACTCGAACGCGAAATTCGACTCAAGGTCAGCCAGCTCAAGTTTCTCGAGCAGGAATTTCGCGAGGATCAGAATCTGCGTCGCAACGAGGAAATCCGCGAACTGCAGCAAGTCATTTCGAACGTCCTTAAAATGCAGGGCGACGCGGGCCAGTTCGATCTCATCCTGACCGAGGGCGTCAGCTATGTCTCCGATCGCATCGACATCACGTCGCAGACCATCGAGATGCTGAAAGAACTCGCGGAATCGGGCGAGGAAGCCCAGTAGCGCGCCGCGCGCGACGCGTTGACGGGCGCCCGGTCAATCGCCGAATTCTGCGATGAGCATCGATCTGCAAACGCTTGCCGAACGGCTCGGGCTCGAACTGCGCGGCACCGCGGCAGTCGAGATCAGTGGCGTCGCTTCGCTGCCGTCGGCGACTGCCGGCGATCTCTGTTTCATCCAGGACCGCAATTACCTCGGGCAACTGGCCGCAAGTCGTTGTGCCGCGGTCATCCTGCCGTCGGATCTCGCCGCCGAAGCCGGCGATCGGCCGCACCTGGTGGCGGCCGATCCCTATTACAGTTTCATCCAGGCTATCGCCCTGATACGACCGACGACGCCGGCGGCGGCGTCGGTCGATGACTCGGCACGCGTCGACGCCGGCGCACGGGTTGGCAACGGGGTCGCGATCGGCCCGCTGGCGGTTGTCGGTGACGGCGTCGAGATCGGCGACGGTACGACGATTGGCGCCGGCGCCGTCATCGAGCGTGACGTTCGCATCGGCCGCGATTGCCGAATCCATAGCCGGGTAACGCTGGCGCGTGCGGTACGCATCGGTGATCGCTGCGAGCTTCATGCCGGAGCGGTGATCGGAGCCGATGGTTTCGGTCTGCTGATGCACGACGACGCCTGGGTCAAGATTCCGCATCTCGGCGGCGTCGAAATCGGCGACGACGTCGAGATCGGCGCCAACACGACCATCGACCGCGGTGCGCTCGACGATACCGTGATCGAGGCCGGCTGCAAGCTCGATAACCTGATCCAGGTTGCGCACAACGTCCGCATCGGCGCGCACACCGCGGTCGCGGCCTGCGTCGGCATCGCCGGTAGCGCGACCATCGGGCGCTACTGTAAAATTGCCGGCGCCGCGGTGGTACTCGGGCATCTCAGTGTCGCCGATCACGTGACGATTACCGCGATGTCGCTCGTGACCAAGGACATCAAGAAATCCGGGGTTTACTCGTCGGGTACCCCGCTACTCGAAAACCGGCTGTGGCATCGCAACAATGCGCGCTACAAGACGCTCGACGAGCTCGCGCGCAGCGTTGCCCGGCTGCAAAAGACGAAAGGTAGGCGATAGTTTGGACAGCTCAACCAGTAACCGAGGCGCAGGCGTGAACTTCGATATCAACCAGGTAATGGAACTGTTGCCGCACCGGTACCCGTTCCTGCTGATCGATCGCGTGATCGATCTCGAGGCGGGCCAGAGCCTGACCGCGCTGAAGAACGTGACCATCAACGAGCCTTTCTTCGGCGGTCATTTTCCGGGTCGCCCGGTCATGCCGGGAGTCCTGGTGCTCGAGGCGATGGCGCAGGCGACCGGTCTGCTCGCGTTTTCCGAAATGGGCCCCGAGCATCGGACCAAGCTCTATATGCTGGTCGGCATCGACAAGGCGCGCTTTCGCGGCCAGGTCGTGCCCGGTGACCAGCTGGTGCTCAAGATCGCGCTGAAGCGCAAGATGCGCGGGATCGGCTTTTACCAGTGCGAGGCGAGGGTCGATGGCGAACTCGCGGCCGAAGCCGAAATGATGTGCTCGTCGCAGGATCGCGACGCGTGATCCACGCCACCGCGATCGTCGATCCGCAGGCCCGCCTCGCCGCCGACGTCGCGGTCGGGCCGTACAGCGTCATCGGCGCGGGCGTCGAAATCGATGTCGGTACCGTCGTCGGTCCGCATGTCGTCATCATGGGGCCGACGCGTATCGGCCGCAACAATCGTGTTTTCCAGTTCGCCTCGGTTGGCGAAGCGCCGCAGGACAAGAAGTATGGCGGCGAACCGACGTCGCTGCACATCGGCGACGACAACGTGATTCGCGAGTACGTGACCCTGAACCGGGGTACCAACGACGGCAACGGCAAAACCGTCATCGGCAACGATAATCTGTTCATGGCCTATAGCCACGTCGCGCACGACTGCATCGTCGGCGATCACACGATTTTCGCCAATGCGGCGTCGCTCTCGGGTCACGTCGAGGTCGGCGACTACGCGATTCTCGGCGGATTCACGTCGGTTCATCAGTTTACCCAGATCGGTGGGCGGGCATTTTGTGGCCTCGGCTCGGTGGTCACCCAGGATGTGCCGCCATTTTGCACCGCCGCCGGCAATCGCGCGCGTACCGTGGGGATCAACAAGGAGGGGTTGCGGCGCAGCGGATTCGCCGACGACCTGATCCGCGCCTTGCACAAATCCTTTCGTGAACTATTAAAGTCGAAGCGGTCCAAGAGTGACGCGATTGATAATCTGAAGCCATTGTGTGATAAATATCCCGAGGTCGAAGAGTTCGTCCGCTTCGTCCGCGACAGCAAAAGAGGGATCGCCAGCTAGCGGATTCGCGGCCGGCGGCGCCAGGGCAGGCGCAAGACATAACAGACCGAAGAGTATGGACGTAAGAGCGCGATTACAGTTTTGGGCAGGCATCCTCTGCCTCTGCCTTTGCATTAGCCTGGCCGCCCCTGCGCGGGGCCAGGATCTGCTGCGCTCGGTCGTCGATGTCGATTTCGCCGCGATCATCGGCGAGGCCGGCGCGGTCAAGCTGACCGACGACGGCGTCATTTACGTCAGCAGCCAGCGCGAAGGCACCCTGTTGCGGATCGGCGAGTCCCGGATCGAGACCTTTTCGCTGTGGCCGTCGGTTTTTGTCGATGCCGATCTCGGCGGTATCGATTTGCTCGCGGACGGATCGCTGGTCGTCGTCAACGAGGGCAGCGGCCAGGTCGGCATTTTCGATTACGCGATCAAGCCGCGAACGCTGTTTTCGCGGACCGGCGACGAAGCCGGTGAACTCAAGCGTCCCGGCCCGGTGGCGGCGTCGGTCAACGGCCGGATCTATGTCGGCGATGCGCGCAACCGCCGAATCAGCGTTTTCAACGACCAGGGTCTGTATTTGTTCAGCATCGGCCGTCGCGGCATCCGCGCATACGACCTCGAGGGCGTCGAGCATATCGCCATCGATGCCGAAGAGAACGTCTACGTGCTCGAAGGCCCGACCCGGGTTTCGATTTTCAACCGTGACGGCGGCTTGATCGAACGTTTCGAAGTCGACACGTTGCGCGAGATATTCGGCGGCGTACCGGAGTTCAGCGCGATGACCGCGGATCTCTCCGGAATCCTGTATCTCGGTGACCGCAGTTCCAGCCGGATCTCGGAATTCGACTGGCGCGCGCGCGAGATTCGTAACCAGTTCGGCGCGCTCGGTCAGTCGCGCACCCAGTATCTCGACATCACCGCGCTGAGCGTCAACAATCGCAGCCAGCTGGCGATTCTCGATCGCAAGAACGGCAAGGTCGAGGTTTTCAGGCTCGATAGCGAAACCTATCGACCGCCGCAAGTCGCCGACCGCATCGAGTACGGTATAGCGATCGGCGGGGATTGCGACGCGATCTATGCCTTCGACCGCGAGCGCATCTTGTGCCTGCGCTCCGGCAGCGGCATTTTCCTCGTCTCGGCCGACGGCTCGCAAGCGGTTCGTTTTGCCGAGACCGCAACCACGCCGACCGCGGTTCACGTCGGCGAATTCACGGTCGCCGTGCTGGATCGCAACCTGCTGCGGGTGTTTCATCGTGACGGCGGCGAGCTGTTTGCGATCGGTCGCTACGGTACTGCGCCCGGCGGTTTCATCGATCCCGGCGACGTGTTCGTGCACGAAGGCCATTACTACGTGTCCGATTTCGGCAACAACCGGATCCAGGTATTTTCCGGCGACGGCCAGTTCGTCGAGGAAATCAGGGGCGAGCAGGGCGGCGAACGCCTGTTCGACAAGGTCGGCCAGATCGCGGTCGACAGCGAGGGCCGGCTCTACGTTGCCGATCGCGGTGCCGAGCGCGTTATCCAGGTCATCGATCGAACGCGCAGACGGGTGGCGCAGATCGGCGCCGGCGATGATTCCATTCACCGCTTCAGGCGCTTTTACGCGCTCGACGTCGACCGTCAGGATCGGCTCTACGTGCTCGCGGGGTCGGAAGCCAATGATTACTGGGTCGGCATCTACAGTGACTTGCAGCCTTACCGGCGATTCGGCGCGGGTGGCGATAGCGCTACGCTGGCCGCGTTCTCCGAGGCATCGTCGTTGTCGGTTTACTCGGGGGCGATCAACCGGATTTACGTCAACGATCGGGAGCGAGGTCACGGCCATCGCTTCGAGCTGTTCGAGTACCCGGATGCCGCCTTCGGCCTCGGAATCGCCGCCAACCGGCAAACGATCGGCCTCGCCTGGATCAGCTCGAAATCGCCGTTGATCGATCATTACGTAGTCGAGGCGGCCCGCGAGCGGGACGGCGAATACGTCCGGGTCGCGCACACCACGGACCGGGAACTGCAGCTGAAGAACGAGGAGTGGGGTGATTACAGCTGGTTTCGCGTCGTTTCGGTCAGCGCCCGCGGATTGCGTGCACCGGCGTCGACCCCGAAGCAGAACCTGTTCAAGATCATCGCCGGCGACTTCGAGCGCGGCGCATACGGCGACGCGGTCCGGCTCGCCGACCGTTTGCTGAGGATCGACCCCGATAATGCCGACGCGCGCGAGTTACTGGCGCTCAGCCTGTATCGTCTCGGCGATTACACGCGCGCCATCACCGAATTCAAGCGTCTCGAATCGGTTGCGGCCTATCACGACCAGGCCCTGCGTTACCAGGTACAGGCGTACTACGAACTGGGGCAACTGCTCGATGCACGGGCGATCGCCGATCGTCTCATCGAGGCCGAACCGCCCGATGCCGAGCCTTACCTGGTCTGCGCGCGACTGAGCCTCGACCTGGCCGACTCGATCGGCGCGGTGGGTTGCGCCGAGGAAGGTCTCGACCGGCATCCCCGCCATGCCGATCTGCGCTATCTGCTGGGCCGCGCCTACATCGAGGCGGGTATCGCCGAGGACGGGCTGCAGGCATTCGCGCGGGTGATCGAATCCCATCCCGGACGGCACGACCTGCGAATGCGAATCGCCGACGATCTCTATCGACTCGGGCGCTACGAGGACGCGTTGAAGGAATACGACGCGCTCGTCGAGGCCGCGGCAAACCCCGGGCTGGCGGCAGTCGGCAAGGCGCGGTCGCTGATTCGGCTCGATCGCGACGAGGAAGCCAAGGCGATCGCGGTCAAGCTGTCCGGCAATCGCGAAACCCGCGGTGACGGTTACTATCTGCTCGGCAAGATCGCGTTGCGGCAGAACCGCTACAAGGAAGCCGTGTTGCGCCTGACGCGTGCCGGCAAGGACAGCCCCAATCTCGTCGACAACTGGCTTTCGCTGGCGCAGGCCTACGTCGAGATCAATCAGCGCGGCAAGGCGATCGAGACCCTGGCGCAGGGCATCGAGCGCAACCCGCAAGCCTTCGAGCTCCAGCTCCTTGCCGGGCGGATCGAACTCGAACGCGAGCGCTACGCCGAGGCCAATGCCCGTCTCGAAGCGGCCGTCGCGCTAAACCCGCAATCACTGCCGGCGCGCATCCTGTATTCGCGCGGGCTGTTCGCGACGCGCAATTACCGCTCCGCCGCAATCCATGCCGACGCCGCGGCGCGCATTGCTCCCCGTGATATCGAAGTGCTCGTGCTGCAGGCGGACATCGCCAATCAGCAGGGCAAGACCGGTTCGGCGATCGAGCATCTCAAAACCGCGATCAGCCTCGATCCGGCGTCGCCCGATCTGAAGTACCGCATCGGCCGGGTCTACCAGGATGCCAATCTGTTCGACCTGGCGCAGGCGCAATTCGAGCAGGCGGCGGCGATTCGGCCCGATTGGGACGATCCGTGGGTTGCACTGGGCAACCTCTACCGCGAGCGCCGCCGCTTCGACGACGCGGTCGCCGCCTTCGAGCAGGCGGTCGAGCGCAAGCCTTCCGAGGCCAATCGTGCGCTGCTCAATCTGGCCTTCGCCGAGCGCAAGAAGTCGCTCGAGTTCGCGAGCAACGCGCCGCAGCTGGTGCTGTCCGATCTCAACCTGCAGCGCGTGTTTTCGGCGGCTTACAAGAAATACCAGGACAAGCCGATCGGTTCGATCAAACTGCAAAACATCAGCGCGACCGACTACGGTAACCTGACGCTGTCGTTCCAGATTCGCGAATTCATGGATTTTCCGACGCAGGTGCCGATTGCCAAAATCAAGGGCGGCGAGACGCTCGAAATACCCATTACCGCGACCTTCAACAACCGGATACTCGAGGTCGACGAGGATACCGGCGTGCAGGTCGAAGCTCGCCTCGTTTTTCTGCGTGACGGGCAGAAAGACGCTATCTCGCTGACCCAGCCGATGACGATTTACGGCAAGAACGCAATCGTCTGGCGGGAAGCGCAGATGATCGGCTCGTTCGTGACGCCGAAGGACGATACGCTGCGCGATTACGTGCGCCAGGTGATCAATCGCTATCAACCCGACCCCGGACCGCTGAACGACAAGCTGGTCGCGGCGATGGCTTATTTCAGCAGCCTGACCGCCGCCGGGATCAACTACATCGTCGATCCGAATACACCGTTTGCCGAGCTGCGCGACGACCAGATCGACTACGTGCAGTTCCCGCGCGAAACCCTGCGCCTCAAGAGCGGTGACTGCGACGATCTGTCGGTGTTGATCAGCGCGGGACTCGAAAATCTCGGTATCCGAACCGCGCTGATCGAAGTGCCCGGGCATCTTTTCGTGATGTTCGATACCGGGCTCAACGTCGAAGACGCCGGGCTGATCAGTCAAGACCCCAGCCTGCTCGCGTTTCGCAACGGGCGGATCTGGATTCCGCTCGAGGCAACGATGATCAACACCAGTTTCAACGAGGCCTGGGCCGAGGGCGCGCGCAAATACCAGCAGGCGCTGGCCGCCGAGGAACTCGGTATCGTCGATCTCGAAACGGCCTGGCAGCAATACAAGCCCGTGACCCTGCAAAAGGCCGGTTACACGATCGAGCTCCCGGAACCACGACGTACCGAAAGCCTCGTGCAACAGGCGCGCAAGCGCCTGTTGGCCAAGAGTATCGATCGGCTGGTGCTGCCCTTCGTGGCCATGGTGGCCAACGATCCGGACAATGTCGCCGCGCGCCTGCAGATCGCGATCCTGTATTCGCGTTACGGACTCTACGAGGATGCCGAAATTGCCTTCGAGGCGCTCAAGGAGCTCGCGCCAGACGACAGCGCGGTCAGGACCAATCTCGGCAACCTGTACTTTTTGCAGCAGAACTACTCGGGTGCGATCGAGCAGTATCGGCTCGCAACCGAGCTCGACGGCGACGACGGCGGTATCTGGATAAACCTCGCGATGGCCCAGTATCGACTCGGCGATGTCGAAAAAGCGAGAAATAATTACATCAAAGCCGTGCAATTGAATGCTAATCTAGGCACTCGGTACGATGCATTCAGTAAATTGCTGAGCCAGTAAGGGCACACCATGAGAAAGACACTATTGATACTCTGCTGCCTGGGCGCGGTTGCAACCGCCCCGGTGTCCGCAACCCAGGGTACGACGACGATCGTCGAGGGCGCTTCGCACAGCGTTTTCACCGGCCTGTTCAAGTCGGTGTGGGCGCGATTGCGCGAATTGAGCCCTTCGCAGAAAGAATCTGCCAACGCCGAACAGGTCTACACCGCCGGATTACGCGGCGCCGAGGCCACCGATACCCTGCTCAAGCCCTACTGGAAGAATGACCTGACCGAGGATCCCGCCTTCCAGACCCAGCTCAAGGCTTTCAGCCTAGCGCAGGCGCGCATGGACCAGGGCGAACTATCGGCGGCGATCGATGCCTTCGACCGCTTTCTCGAGGTACACGGTGACAGCAGCCTGCGCCCCAACGCGCTGTTCGGCAAAAGCCTGAGCCTTGCCGGCGCCGGTGACAGCGAAGCGGCGCGCACCGCGATGCGGCAGTTCCTCGACGAGAATCCCAACCACCCGCTCGCCCCGGACGCCCGCCAGGTCATCGACGCGCTCAATTGACCGCGGCCGGCCCGGGCGAATCGTGACCCGGGCTTGTGTCGCCCGCGCAGTTGCCTATCATGGCGAGCGTGAACCTGCTCGCGATCGACACTTCGACCGAAGCCTGCTCGGCGGCACTGTTGCGCACCGACGGTGGCGTTTTCGATACCTTCGAGGTTGCCCCGCGGAGGCACGCGACGCTGCTGCCCGAAATGATGGATACGGTGCTCGCGGCGGCCGGCGTCGCGCGTAGCGAGCTCGACTATTGCGCCTTTGCCAACGGTCCGGGCGCATTCACCGGAATTCGCATTGCCGCCGCGCAGGCGCAGGGGATCGGTGTCGCCCTCGATATCCCGCTGCTGCCGGTTTCGACCCTGGCGGTGCTCGCGCAGACGCACTTCGAGCGGGCCGAATCGCGCAAGCTGCTCGCCGCGCTCGATGCGCGCATGAATGAAATCTACTGGGCGGTTTACGTTCGCGGCGCCGACGGTTGCGCCGAACTGCACGGTTGCGAAGGTCTTGACGCGGCGACCGCGGTGCCCATCCCGGCTGACCTCGACATCGGCGTCGGTCACGGATGGACCGACGAACTGCGCGCGCGGGCCGAATGCCCCTGCGCCCCGGACCTGTTACCGCACGCGCGTGCGCTCCTCGCGCTTGCGCGCCGCGATGCGCTGGCCGGTGGTGGCGTTGCGGCGGACGGCATCACGATCAATTATTTGCGCCAGCGGGTTGCCGACAAGGCACCGGGGTGATCGCCGTTCCGTACGGCGCGCCGGCGGCAACCGGCCGCATCAAGCTCGTGGCCGAGGATTTCGAGGTCGACGAGGAACTCGGTTTCGAACCCGGCGGGGGTGGCGAGCATCTCTGGCTCCGGGTCGAGAAGCGGGATATCGATACCCCCGAGCTGATCCGTCGCGTCGCCCGCGAGCAGGGGCTGAAACCGGGGCGGATCGGCTACAGCGGCCTCAAGGACCGGCGCGCGCTGACCCGGCAGTGGCTAAGCCTGCATCTGCCCGGCGCGGCGCGCGAACACCGCGTCGCCGACGGCGACGGATATCGCGTGCTGGCCGCCACGTGGAATCGGCGCAAACTCAGAATCGGCACCCATCGCGGCAACCGCTTCCGTTTGCGCGTGCGCGAGCTTGACGGCTTCGACGCGCTCGCGCGAGCCCGGCTCGAACGGATCCGGCAATCGGGTTTCGCCAATTATTTCGGCCGTCAGCGCTTCGGTCGCCAGGGGGATAACGTCGCCCAGGCGCTGGCGACGCTCGGCCGTGAGCGGTCGGGTCGGCGGCGGCGCGGGCTATTGCTGTCGTCGCTGCGCGGATTTCTGTTCAACGAAATCCTGTCGCGGCGTATCGCCGCAGGCCAATGGGATGCGCCGCTCGATGGCGATGCCTATATGCTCGACGGCAGCCGCTCGGTGTTCCGCGCACCGCTCGACGCGACCATCCGCGCCCGTTTCGCCGCGCTCGACATCCATTCCGTGGGGTCGCTATACGGACCCGATCGGGAACCGCTTGGCGGCGCGGCCGAGCGCGCCGAGCAGGGAGTTTACGCCGATTATCCCGAGATTACCGCGCGCCTGGCCGAAGCCGGAGTGAAAGCGCAATGGCGTGCGCTGCGTGCGGTCGCGAAAGACTTGGAATATCGCCACGACGACGCGTCGCGGACGCTGGAACTGAAGCTGCGGCTGGCGTCGGGCTGCTATCTCACCAGCCTGCTCGATCATTTCATCGTTGCCGCCGACGAGGACCCGGACGCGCCGGGTTTGCGATAGACGCAGAACCAGCCCTCGGGCGCACCGCCGCGATAGTAGGGCAGCAGCTCGCGACTGACGCACCGCGCCTGGCCGGCGGCTTCGAGCGCGGCGAATTTGGCCGCGAATCCGCGCGTGTCCCACAGTTCGTGGTGCACGGTGCAGGCGAGTACGCCGGCGGGCTTGAGGATGCGCAAGATCTCGTCGAGCGGCTCTGGGCCGACGTGACCGTGGGTAAACGTACCCGACGAAATCACGCCGTCGTAGCTCGCATCGTCGCGCTCGAGCGGCGCGGTCACGTCGCCGACCAGTAGCTCGCGGTAGATGCCGCGTTCGCCGGCGACTCGCACCATGTCGGGCGACAGGTCGATGCCATCGAGCCGGTCATAGCCGTGATCGGCGAGGTAGACGCAGGTCAGGCCGGTGCCGCAACCGATGTCGAAGATCGCCGATTGCCGGTCCGGCAGCTGATCGGCAAGCCGGCGCGCAACTTCCTCGGCCGCGACGTAGCCGAGCTCATCGAGCATCTGGTGATCGTAGTCGCGCGCCCACTTGCGGTAAAAATCGATCATCCCGGCCTCGTCCTCGAGACTGTATGCCTCGCTGACGAATGCGTTGGGTCCCTTGGGCTCGGCCATCGAGTTCGGCTCAGAGATGCGCGAGGATCGCTTCGGCGCTGCTGACCTCGAACTTGCCCGGCGCCTCGACGTTAAGCGTAGTGACGACGCCATCGTCGACGATCATCGCGTAGCGCTGCGAGCGTATGCCCATGCCACCCTCGGTGCGATCCAGCTCGAGACCGATGGCGCGATTGAATTCGGCGTTACCGTCGGCAATCATTGCGATCTTGCCGTCGACGTTGTTGTGCTCGCCCCAGGCATGCATTACGTGGGCGTCGTTGACCGAAAGGCAGACGATCCGATCGACGCCTTTGGCCAATATTTCGTCGGCGTGGACGACGAAGCCGGGCAGGTGCGCCGCCGAGCAGGTCGGCGTAAATGCCCCGGGCAATCCGAACGCGACCACCTTGTGTCCGCGAAACAGCTCGTCGCTGCTGATTTTATGTACCCCTTCGCCGTCTTTGTACCACAAGTCGACCGTCGGCAGTTTGTCGCCTACCTGGATTGCCATTACCGTCCCCTGTTGTTAAATTTCACGCGCCGATATTACCCTGAATGACACATTTCCCAAAGCCACCGACGATGACGCCGGACTCAGACCTGCTCAGGCACCGCAACCACTGGATTTTCGACCTCGACGGCACGCTAACGGTCAGCGCCCACGATTTCGATCACATGCGCCGCGAGCTCGGGCTCGAACCGCAAACGCCGATTCTCGAAGCGCTGGGCGCGATGCCGCCGGAAGAGGCCGCGCCGCTCTGGGATCAGCTCAACGAGCTCGAATTCTATTACGCCGGCAAGGCGTCGCTGATGGAGGGCGCGCCCGAGTTGCTGCAGCGACTGCACGACGATGGGCGCCGGCTTGCGATCCTGACGCGCAACACGATGCCGGTGGTCAGGCAGACGCTCGAAACCTGCCGGCTGGACCATTTCTTCCCGCTCGAGCACATTCTCGATCGCGACGCCTGCATTCCGAAACCATCTCCCGACGGCGTTATCCGATTGCTCGAATTCTGGCAGGCGGCGGCCGCCGACACGGTCATGGTAGGCGATTACCTCTATGACCTCGAAGCCGGCAAGGGTGCCGGCGTCGCCACCGTGCACCTCGATACGCGTGGTAACGTCGACTGGTCGGCGGTCACCGACATCCGGGTCGAAAGCCTCGGCGAAATCATCGACTACCTCTGAAGGAAAGCTATGAGACTGATCACGATCGCGCTGTGCGCGTTGCTGCTCGCGGCCTGTTCCGAAAAAGACCTGCGACGCACCTACGAGATTATCAACGCGAACGCCGCCGAGGTGCCGCTGACCGAACCCGAGGTCGCCGCCGCGCTGCGCGATGTACTCGCCCGCGGCGCGTCGCTCGGCGCCGCACAGGCGGCGCGCGAGAACGGTTTCTTCGGCGACCCGCGGTTACGCATCGCATTTCCGCCGGATGCCGAGCGTGCCGCGGCAACCTTGCGCAAGATCGGTTTCGGCGACCAGGTCGACCGCTTCGAACGCCAGCTCAATCGCGCCGCCGAACGCGCCGCGGCGCGCGCCAAGCCGATCTTCATCAAGGCGATCACGGCGATGTCGATCGACGATGCCTTCGAAATCCTGAACGGACCCGCCGACGCGGCAACGCGCTACCTGCGACGCGAAACCCGCGGCGAACTGCGCGCCTCGTTCGGCCCGGTCGTGCGCGATGCGCTCGGTGAGACCCGCGCGACGCGCTATTACGAAGAGATCGCCGAGACATACAATGCGCTACCGCTGACCCCCGATATCGAGCCCGACCTCGCCGACTACGCGATCGAACGGGCGATCGACGGGCTGTTTGTGCTGATCGCCGACGAGGAAGCGCGGATCCGCGCCAACCCGACCGCGTGTACGACCAAGCTGCTGCGGCGGGTTTT
>JBPEYE010000393.1:0-14140 GCA_052030825.1 Gammaproteobacteria bacterium
AATTCCCGAGTCAATCTTTGGCGAGCAGCATCGGGACGCCCGCGACCAGGTCGGTCAGAAAATCGAGTACGGTCCGCACCCGTGCCGAGCGACGCATCTCGACGTGGGCCACGGCCCAGAGCGTACTCTCGATCTTGCCGAGCCCGGGCAGCCGTTCGAGGGCAGGATCCAGCTCGCCGACAAAACAATCGACGAAGCCAATGCCGAGACCGCGCCGCACGAGATCGGTGATTCGCGCCTCGGTATTGGCCCGGGCAACGACCCGGCCGCCCGGTACGTTACGGGTAATCAGATCGTTGTAACCCCGGTTATTCGACGTGTCGGGGAGCGCGATCAAAGGCAGCTGATTCGGCCAGGTCCGCCCGGCGGCCTGGTAGAAGGCCGTGTCCTGCCTGCCCAGTTTGCGGCCGACCATTTCCGGGTGCGTCGGTTCGACGTTGCGAATCGCGATGTCCGCTTCGCCGCGCGCAAGCTCGAACAGCCGCAGATCCGATTCGAGCGTTATTTCGAGTCCCGGGTGCGATTGCAGTAATTCCGGCAGTGCCGGCACGACGAGCCGGTCGAGGAAGTTATCGAGCGCCGTGATTCGCACGGGCCCCTCGACGCGACTGTCGCTACCCTCGACCTGGCGCGTCAGCGCGGCCGCCTGCAGTTCCATTTCCTCGGCGCAGGCCACGACCCGCCTGGCGGTCGGCGTGGGCCGATATTCTCCGCCCATGCGATCGAACAGCCGCGCGCCGAGCGCCTGCTCCAGCGCCAGCACGCGGCGCCCGACGGTACTGGTATTCACGTTCAGCAGCTTGCCGGCGCCGACCAGCGTGCCGGCACGATGCAGGGCCAGTACATATTTTAGATCGTCCCAACGCATGCTTTGCATTATTGCAAATTTATTTCGCAATATTAAGTCTGGATTGCGGATTTGCACTGTATTAGGCTGATCCTCACTGGCCGATTTCGGCGCTTCTCACTGCGGAGGAAACAGACATGCAACCCACACCGACCGAAACCGTTAAAAGCTTTTACGAAACCGTCTTTCAATCTGGCGATATCGATGCGGCCAGCCTGATGATGGCCGATGATTTCATCGACCATGCGCCCTGGCCCGGCCATCCCGCGACCCGAGAAGGATTCCAGGCCGGCACCGCCGAGATGCGGGCCGCCTTTCCCGATCTCAAAATCGAGCCGCTCAAACTGCTCGAGGAAGACGACAAGGTTGCCGCGGTGGTCCGCGTCAGCGGCACCCAGCACGGCGAATTCATGGGCAACAAGGCGTCGGGGCGGGCGTTCGCAATCGAGGGCGTCGACATCCTGCGGGTACAGGACGGCAAGCTGCGCGAACACTGGGGCGTAATGGATACCGCACAGATGCTGGCACAACTCAGGCTGTCGCCGGCCATCTAGGTCGGCTTCGGTATTGCGCGGTAACATCCGTAAATCGGCGCCGGGCAATCGGCGCAAACCGGGACGGAGGGATCAAACCAGAATCACTCCGTCCTTTTTTTCGTATCTCGATGTCCTGCGCGTAACCGATCTGTTCCATCAGCGGCATCGCCGCCGTGAAGGTTTTTTCCACTTCGCGCACGAAACTCTCGTCGAGAATGATTTCGGGCGGCCCGCGGCGCATCAGAAAAAACTCTTGCGCTTTCGCGTCATTTCCAGCTCGGCGGGTACTGCGGCACCCGCCGAAACGCGGCGCGCATAACTACCAGATCAGGTCGTCGGGCACCTGGTAGTCCGCGTAGGGATCGGTTTCGTCCGGTTGCGATTGCGCCGGCTGGTCGAGGAAGACGAACGACGTCTCGTCGCGCGCGCGAATTTTTTCGGCGACCGCTTTCGGCACCAGTTCGAAGCGCCGGCCCTCGTTATTGCTGACCCAGGTGACGATGCCGAGCTTGCCGGCGACAAGCTGGTCGCGCTGCGCCTCGGTCACGTGGATTTTCTTGACCTTGCCGCGGTAGGCGAAACCATAGGGAATCTCGCCGTTCGAGCGATCCTGCCGATTGCCGTCGATCAGCTGCTTCGCCTGCGCGGCCCGCTCCCTGCGCTGCCTTTCCTGCTGGCGCTGTTGATTCAGTTCGCGATCGCGCTGGGCCTTTTTATTCTGCACCTGCGGCCGTGCCGGTTTCGATTTCGCTGCCTTCTTACCGCGCTGCTTGCGCGCGGCATTGGCCCGCTTGTTCTTTTCCTGCTCGGCCTTCGCCAGTTTTTTTTCATCGACCAGGCCGGCCTTGAGCAATTGTTCCTGTAACGAAGACATGGTTCCCGTAGTTGTGCGTCAAATGGCTTTCCGGATTTCTCGAACGACGGATCTCCGCAAGCTTCCGATCTGACGTCATTGCGAGCGAAGCGAAGCAATCTCGCTGGCCTGGTTGCATAAACCCGGAGATTGCTTCGTCGCTACGCTCCTCGCAATGACGCGTTTTGCGAAGATTAACGTACCGAGTCAAAGCCCTTATTCTACAAGCGTTTCGATCGAAAAAGGCAGCCTCGGACTCGATCCAAATTATGGTGACAGTTACCTTGATTCAATTATGGTGACAGTTACCTAAATTCGATCATCCCGCTAGGTTAAGGTAACTGTCACCACATTTGGCCACATTTGGTAACTGTCACCACATTTTATTGATCGGGTGACGGTGTTAGAGCGCGGGTTTATTGGGCAACGATCACGGTGCCGACGGTTTCCGCGTCGTCGTGTAGATACCGGCGACCGCAATGACCGCGACCCCGATCCAGACGTTGACGGTCGGCACCTCGGCAAACAGGATGACCCCGAACAGCACCGCCCAGATGAATATCGTGTACTCCAGCGCCGCTACCAGCGAGACTTCGGACAGGCGCAGCGCGATGACGAAGAGCAGGTTCGCGATGCCCCCGGCCAGTCCCATGATCAGGAACACCCACAGGTCATTGGCGCTGGGCGTGAACCAGCCGGAGTAGAACAGCACGCCGGCGCCGCCGATCGCCATCAGCGTGGTATTGGTCCAAAACGCGATGGTCTCGGATGAATCGTGCGACGACAGCCGTCGCGTCCAGATGGCGACGAGCGCGAAGCTCAGCGCCGACAGCAGCGCCAGCGCCTTGGCGAACAGCGGACCGCCCGCGCCCGGCTGAAAGATCAGCAGCACGCCGGCCAGGCCGATCGCGATCGCCAGCCATTTTTGCCAGCCGATGCTCTCCTTGAGCAATATGCCGCCGAGCAAAACCATGAAAATCGGGCCGACCAGCGAGATGCCGGTGGCTTCCGCCAGCGGCAGCCATTTCAGGCTCCAGACGAACGAGCCGAAGGTGATCGCGAACAGGCAACCGCGCACCATGTGCGACAGCACGCGGCCGCGGGAAACGCGGAAATTGACCTGCCGCTTCTGATTCCAGATCGCGAGGCCCAGGATCGGCAGGAACGCGAAAAACGACCGGATCAGCGCGATCTGGAACACGCTGTAATCGTCGGTCAACCACTTGGCCGACGCGTCCATGACCGCCAGCATCACGACCGCGAGCAGGTAAAGCAAGGTGCCCTTGTTCAGTACCCCTAACACGGCGCGTCGATTCCGATCAGTCGTTTAGGGCAGGATTCAGGCACTGCTTTTCTCGCGGCGAATCATCTTCGCGTAAACGCCTTTTTCCCGCTCGAAGCCCAGCCCCGGCTTCACGATGGTCTGACGATAGTTCTCCCAGTCGGCCTCGGAGAATTCCTCGACGCCATTGGCCGTATCGACCGATTCGAACACCTGCTCGCTGTAGGTCGATTGCTGCAGCGGCTGGATCTGCATCAGCGGGTAGCCCACGTCGAAGGTAATCGGGATATCCGTCTTCGATAACCGGATGTTGGTGAACAGCGGGCCGAACCACTTGTCGGTTTCGATGATGCCCTCGTAGTGGTCGTGATTGTTGCTCTTGGGCAGGTTGGCCGGCGCGCGCACGAGCAGGCTCCATCCGGGGTCGGTCCGGACGAACAACCCGCTCCAGATCTGCACCATTCCCGGTTCGGCGCCGGCGGTCAGAAACGGCGGTACCGCATCGGTCAGGTCCGGCGGACACCGGCGGTTGAACGTCCGCATGTAATCGGGGTACTGGACGCTGTCCAGCACCGTCCAGTTTTCCTCGTAACCGAACTTCCAGATCGTGTCGACGCCATCCCAGGCGAGATTGAAGTCAGCAGGCGGAAAAACATACCAGCCAAAGGCAGACGCGGTGCGCACGGCTTCGCAATACCGGTATGCCCTGACCGGCAAGGTTCCGCCCGCTGACTTGTCAGCACGTTGGGGAAAACTGCTACCAGGCAAGATTCGAAAAAATTTGACCATCGCGTCAGTTCCCCCGTTGCGCCCTATTTCTTCAGCGGCGCCCTGCCGCCGCCGATCCTGACCTGCTTCTTGTCGGCCGTGCTTTGCGACGGATTCAGTTTGACCTGGAACGGCTTCCGCCCCCCGCCGAGGCGCACCTGCTTGTTGTCGGCCGTGCTTTTGTCCGGATCCCGCTTGACGTTGAATGGCTTCCGGCCTCCGCCGAGTCGGACCTGCTTGTTGTCGGCCGTGCGCTGGTCGGGATCCCGCTTTACCTGGAACGGCTTTCGGCCCCCGCCGAGGCGCACTTTTTTGCGATCGACGACGGCGGGATCGGTTTGCAGTTTGATTTCAAAATCGCTTGATTTGCTGGTGACGCTTGTCATGTTCAGATGTCTCCTGAGTTAATGATGCGTAGCGATTGATGCTGGCTACACGAGATCGGAAGGATCGGGACGACCTTCCTGTTGACACTTCCCGATGAACTCCACGAGAAACCCCAATTCGAATACTGAACGGCTGCCATGAACCCCTCTTGTTTCACCCGGCCGATCGCATCGGAAATACCGCCGATACTAATCTTGCAGCGTCATTAAAAGGGACGGTGTTGCGTAAATGCATCGTAAATTAATCGTCTGTTTCGCAAACTCCGGACCGGCCAATATTTACTCGCTATGTCAGTTATGGTATTTACGGAACACTCCGGACTGGCGTTGCAACCCCTCTGGGGCAGCGCAGATGCGGGCTGTCACGACGAGGAAGTAAGCCGCAGGTACCGGAATTGCCGCGATCGGACGGGAAATGGGCAAAAGCACAATCGATAAGGTCTCCTTGCTGGGCGATTTCCGCCTGCATACGACCGATGACGAGGATGTCGCCATCCGCGGCAAAAAGAATGCGGCCCTCCTCGCCAGCATACTGCTGGAACCCGAAAAACGCATCAATCGCGGCACCGCCGAAGCCCTGCTTTGGAGTCAGCGGTCGACCCACCAGGCCAAGGCCAGTCTGCGCCAGAGCCTGAGCGAACTGCGCGAGCAGCTCGACGGCTTTTCCAACGTCGAGCTGATCACCAGTCGCCGCGATATTTCCGTTGCGCTCGATGAAATCATTCTCGATGTCGACGAAATCGTCGGCGTCGCCGCGAGCAACAGCATTGCGGAAAAGATCCGTTTCGCCGACCACTGCGAGGGCGAGTTCCTGAAGGGCCTGAATATTCACGACCCGGCGTTCGAGGACTGGGTCTACGCGCGCCGGCTGCACTACAACGACATCTACCAGGGCATCTTGAATGACCTGCTGATCGAGCTCGACCCCCGGGGCGACGCGGAGGAAACCAAGCACATCGCGTTCAAGCTGCTGGAATCGGACCTCTGCTCGGAAACCGCGCACATGGCGCTGATGAAATGCTACTTCAACGAAGACGGCGGCAAGGCCAAGGCGATCCGCCAGTACCGGCTGTGCTGCGACCTGCTGCAACGGGAAATCGATGCGCCGCCGTCGCAGGAAATGAAGGACCTCTACGAGCGTATTCGCACCACCGAACCCGGCAGCCAGATTCACACCCGCAAAAGCCAGCCCGAAGTCAACCTTCCACCGCGAACCTATGGCTTGTCGGTGGCCGTTTTCCCGTTCAGCGAAATCGGCAGCCCCGACCACGACACCGGGCTCGGCTTCAAGCTCGCGCGCGACGTGCGCAATGGCCTGTCGCGATTCAGCTGGTTATCGGTGGCGTCGCGCTACGTGAACCCGGGTGAAGCGAGCAAGACCGCTAGCCATCAAAAATTGTTGCGCGACCTCGACGTCCGCTATGTCGTCGACGGCTATATCGAATTCGGCAGCCAGGGCGGCCGGCTTGCGATCGAACTGATCGATATCATCGACGACGCCAAATCGACCATCAGCTGGAACCAGGATTACGACATCGACCTCGACGACAACCGGTCGCTCGAGCGCACCGCGGCCCGAATCATCAGCCAGCTCGACGTCAAGCTCAGGCAAAAGGAAGTCGAGCGCGTGCGCAGTCTCCCCCCGGACGAGTACAGCGCCTACGACTGCGTCATCCGCGCCGTGTCGATGATTCCCGAAATGACGCCCGAGTCGTTCCGCCAGGCCGAGGAACTGTTCGCGCGCGCCACCGAACTGGACCCCGAGTTTGCCGCCGTCTACACCTGGCAAATCTACCGGGAAATCTTCCTCTTCGGCCAGAGCTGGGTCGAGCATCCGGCCGAGGAACTCGAGAAAGTGAACCGGTTCGCCAAGGAAGCCTTGAAGCGCGACCCCGACGACGCGCTGGTGCTGGCGATGAAAGGCCATTTCCTGGCATTCGTCGAACACGATTTCGAATCGGCGCTGGAACTGCACGACAAGGCGTACCGCTTGAATCCCTTTTCGTCGATGGTGCTGTTGCTGAACTCGTTTACCTTTTCCTACCGCGGCGACCCTGAACGCGCCCTCGAGCGCCTGGCGGAGCTCAACGAGCTGGTCGAATTCGAAGAACGGCACAAGTTCCTGTACTACCTCGCCCATTCGATTACGCATACCTTCAACCGCGATTACGAACTCGGCGTCGAATGGGGCAAGAAATGCATCGGCGACACGCCCAGTTTCACCAACGGTTACAAACCGATCATCAGCTGCCTCGGCCACCTCGGCAAAACCGAAGAGGCGGCGGTTTACATCGACAAGCTGTCGCAGCTCGATCCCGAGTTCGGCATCGACCAGGTCGCCAAGGTCTACCCGTTCAAACGGGAGACCGACCGCGAGCATTACATCGACGGCTTGCGCAAGGCCGGCGTCGGCCAATCGGTCTCCCGGCGCCCCGATCCGCCGGTTTCCGCGACAAAATAATCCCGTTTCCCGCCGTTCCGGTCGCTGCCGTCATCGCCGCGCCGGCCGCGGGCACCAGGGCCCGCGACAGCAGGCATGCGTGAGAAAACCGTCAAAAAAGCGTGAGAAATTCGGAATCGCGCGCGGCGCCGTATCCTTTCCCCGACGACTTTGGTATTTAGGGAAAGCGGCACCACAGTTGCCCTGCAGGCTGTTCTCCCAAGGCTGCATGCAGGGCTTCTTTTTAGAGGTATGTTGCAACCCGTAACGTTGTGAGTAAGCAACCGTTAACCATTGCGTTCCGGCAAGCGCGCGTTCCGAGCCGGTCTGATCGCAAGCGCGATCGATGGCGGTACGACCTCGAGGTGAATGCTTTACCGGATCGGCAAAACGAACTTCGGAGAGGTCGACGATTGACATGATTGCGATCAAGATCGTATACAGGGACGACGCCGAAGGGGCGGCCAAGGCCAAGGCCGAATTCGCCGACGCCGGTTACGCCATCGTGTATGAGGACGATGCCGACGTTGCCTTTATCGATACCTTCAGAATCGGCGGAAAAGACGAGCGCTATGACGGCACCCGGGTCATCGTCGGCAAGCGCATCAGTAGCGACCGGGGGACCGAAAACTAGCGGGGCCTGTTACGTTCTCGCTCGAAGCGCCATCCCCCACCATCGCAGATCGGGATTTTTCGCCTTCAGGCGACGCGGCATCGGCCCGATAGTGGTACACGAATTCATCCGCATCCCCCGCGCGCTCAACCGGTTGCCGGCAATAGCCTCGGCGTCTACCCGCGGCCGGCCGAGGCAGGGACGGTCGTGCTCAACGCTCGCGCAGCGGCCATGGACGCGCAACGCGCCGCCGAAAACGAAGCCGCCGCCAACGACGTAACCGCGCAAACACCGACCAGGCATGGTATCGGGTGTCCGAGCGCAATGGTCATTCATCGCTAGAATTCATGGTTATCTGAGCCGGCTAATCCCATCAATTTGTTTAACGCCTGATCTCGAGCGCGGCGCCCTAATCGCAAAGTTGGCGACCGACAAACCGGCCTGAATTGTTAAGAACTGTTAAACATCGTCGCGAGCTATTGTGACTTCAATAAGACCCCATTAGGGTTGCGCAGCCGGGCCACTCAATCTAGCTGGCTCGTATCCATGAATAAAACACTGGCCCGAGGACAACATGAAATCGGCCAAAGAGGGTAAATTTATGCGTAATTCAAAAACACTGGTTTGCCTGTTGGCGCTGACGGGTATGTTCCATGCTCCGCTGCAGGCTCACGACAAAAACTTTGGATATCTCCACGACAGGAACGGCGAGTTAATCGTCAATAGCCTTGGGGAATGTATCAGGACCAGTAGCTGGACCGCCGAATTGGCGATACCGGAGTGTGAAGGTGTCGAGGAAGCCAAAGTTGCCGATGCCGATCAGGACGGCATTGCCGACAAT
Organism: Gammaproteobacteria bacterium; assembly: GCA_052030825.1. Classification (GTDB taxonomy): domain Bacteria; phylum Pseudomonadota; class Gammaproteobacteria. The sequence continues at coordinate 8,567 of JBPEYE010000393.1, forward strand.
AGCGACAATTGCCCCGGCACTCCGGCAGGCATCATGGTCGACGCAAGAGGCTGCGAAAAGGATTCGGATAACGATGGAATCGTCGATTCAGCCGACAATTGTCCGGGTACGGCATCCGGTGTAGCGGTGAATAATTCCGGATGTGCAATCGTTATCGCGCCACCCAAGCCGAAAGACTCCGACAACGACGGTATCGCCGATCTGAACGATCGCTGCCCGAATTCGAAACCGGGTGTGAATGTCGATGCCGACGGATGTGAGCTGAAGAAGTCGTTCGTGCTCGAAGGCGTCAAATTCATCACCGGGTCCGACGAGATCACGGATGCATCCAGGAGTGTGCTGGATCGAGTGGCCGAGACCCTGATCAGGAACCGAGAGCTCAATATCGAAGTCGCCGGATACACCGACGACCGGGGTAGTTCGAGTTTCAACCAGAGCCTGTCGCAAAAACGTGCCGAAGCGGTCAGGGCATACCTGCGGTCGTCCGGTGTGGCCGCCAATCGGATGACGGCAAGAGGCTATGGCGAGAGCAGCCCAATTGCCGATAACTCGACTTCCGAGGGACGCGCTCAAAACCGACGCGTGGAACTCCACATCATCAACTAGGACCTGAAGGGAAGCGTCTTTGCGCTTCCCTTTTTCGTTGTGCCATTGATCGAGCTCGGAAAACCAAACGCGAGCGCCCACTTGCGGCCGAAATCGCACTCCGGTTATCGACGACAAGCGCCCGTGAGTAAAAATTTCGAAAAGTGTGGTCGGTTTCAACAAGCGACAACCGTTGCTCGCGCAAACTGCGCCCTGATGAGGGTCAAAACCTCGCTGAGCTATTAGCCGGTGAAGGTACCCGAAAATTTACATTTGTTAACGATCTCGTCCCATCATTGGTAAGCTAGTTGTGGCAACATTTGACAAATTTTTAAGCTCGGAGGTGTACGTTTCGTGCGCATTGGATTGCTGGAAGACGACCTGAGTCAAATCGAACTGATTGGCCTGTGGGCACACGAGGCAGGCGACCAACTGCAGTCATTCACGACGGGGAAAAGTTTTCGTGAAGCGATGGCCACGGAAAAATTCGATCTGCTGGTGCTCGACTGGCACCTGCCCGATACCACGGGCATCGAGGAGCTCGACTGGTTGCGCGCCGAGCAGGCCTCCGATACTCCGGTTATCTTCATTACCAGTCGCGATAGCGAAGAAAGCGTCATCGAGGCGCTCGATCACGGGGCCGACGACTACATGGTCAAACCGGTAAAAAAGAGTATTACGCTGGCCCGGATCAAAGCTCTGGAGCGACGCAACAAGATTCGGGACGCTGCCAGCGGCATCGCATCCAGCGTCGAAGACGGGCCGGAAACCGAGTTATACGATCCCTACGAAATCAACGAGTCGGAGCGCCGCATTTCGATTAACGGTGAAGCCGTCAAGCTCACCAACAAGGAATTCGAACTGGCCGTCTACCTGTTCAAGAACGCCGGCAGCCTGGTTTCACGCGATTATCTACTCGAGTTCCTCTGGGGCACCCGGGCGGATCTGAATACGCGTACGGTCGATACCCACGTCAGTCGCATTCGCACCAAGCTCGGGATCAACCCCGCGGTCGGATGGCAGCTGAGCAGCATCTATCAACGTGGTTACCGGCTATTCAGGGTAGGCGAACAGTAGTCCGTCATGCGCCGCCCGATACTCAAGCTGCTGTTGGCGCTCGCGTTCAGTCTGCCGAATCTGGTCACGGCTGCCGAAGAGTACTGGGAATACACGATCCGGCCCGGCGACAGCTTCTGGAAAATTGCCGAAAGATATACCGATTCGGTCAACAACTGGGGCGAGCTGCTGCGCATCAACAGCGTCGACAAGAGCGCGGAGCGAGCCGTTCTTCCGGGCACGCGCATCGTGATTCCGATTTCGATGCTGAAGCTGCAGCCGGCCCCGGCCCGAGTCGTCGCAGTGACCGGCGCGGTCAGCCTGGTGCGTGCCGACGGGCAAACGGCCGAAATTGCCGTCGGCACGGAATTGTTCAGCGGGGATCGCGTCATTACCGGAGACGGTCAAAGCCTGCGCCTGCAGTTTGCCGACGAGTCGGAGCTACAGGTACAGGCCAATAGTGAAGTCGTGCTCGACAAGCTCAGTCAGTTCAAACACAGCGGCATGGTCGATACCCGTGTTCGCCTGAATTCGGGGCGCGTCGAAACCCGGGTGCGGGAACAAAAACAGGGCAATCGCTACGAGATCAGGACGCCGTCGGCAATCACCGCGGTACGGGGCACCGACTTTCGCCTGTCGGCCGCAAGCAGCGAGATAAGCCGCGCCGAGGTGACCGAAGGCCTCGTCGCCATCGCGGCCGGCGATGACGAGAAAGGCGTCAACGAGGGCTTCGGGATCGTCGCCGAGGCGGGCAAGCCGCTACCCGACCCGGTTAAATTGCTCCCCGCCACGGAGATTGGCGCCAACACGTCCACCAATGATAACGAGCTGGAGGTGTCATGGCTGGAGCTGGATGGCGCGGTCTCCTATCGTTACGCCGTCGCGACCGATGCCAATTTCGATCAGGTCATCACCGAAGACAGTACCGAAGCGAATGAACTGGTCCTGGGTGAACTGTCTCCCGGCGCTTACTTCCTGCGGGTCAGGGGTATCGACCAGCTCGGACTGGAGGGATTTGACGCGGACCGAAGATACGTCGTCGAAGCGCCTTCCGACGAAGATTTCTACGCCTGGATGATCCTGGTGCCGATCGGAATACTTCTCCTTTCCCTGTGAGGTTTCTGAGAATCAGGACCGACCCCTCGAGCGCTCTCGAACACCTGATACTGGTCTCGCTGCTGGCCTTCGTTGCCGGCCTTTTCGTGCATCAAAGCCTGCTTTGGCGCTGGGATAATCTCCTGTACGATGCCCAGCTGTCGTTCTGGAATCGAAACGTTTCCGACGAAATCGTCATCGTTGCTATCGATGACGAAAGCCTGCGCGAACTGGGGCGCTGGCCCTGGCCCAGATCCATCCACGCAAGACTGATCGATCGACTCGATCGCGAGTCGCCGCGCGCAATTGGGCTGGATATAATTTTCAGTGAGCCCGACTCCGTCGACCCGGACTCGGACGCGTTACTCGCGCGCGCGATCGAGGCCAGCGGCAAGGTCGTGCTGCCGGTTTTCATGTCCCGGAAAAGCAGCAACTCCTTTCCCATCGAAGCCCTGCCTTTGCCCGAGCTGGCCAACAACGCCGCGGCACTGGGACACGTTCACATGGATATCGGCGAGGACGGAATTGCGCGCCGGGTTTACCTGAAAGAGGGAATCGGCAAACCCTTCTGGACGCATTTCAGTCTGGCATTATTGGGCATTACCGGCGCTGCTCCCGAGCTCGAACGCAAGGTCGATAGCGCCAGCAGCCAGCAACAATATTCATCGATGCGATGGTACAGGGAGTACCCGTTCCTGATTCCGTTTGCCGGCCCGACAGGCCATTTCCCGCGCATCGGCTACGCCCAGGTCTTGTCGGGGCATTACCCCAAAGACCTGTTTCGCGACAAGATCGTGCTGATCGGCACCACGGCCGAGGGTCTGAGCGACGCCCTGCCGACTCCCCTGTCGAGCGACAGCGGTCGAATGCCGGGTGTCGAAATTATTGCCAACATCATCGATGCGATTCTCAATGATTTGCGCATTACCGAGCTGGAAACGCCGTGGCTGATATTGATTACCGCTTTGCTGGTAGCGTTGCCGATGCTGATTTACCCCTACGTGAACCCGGCCCATACCCTGCTCGTGTTGTGCACGATCGTCGCCGGCAGCCTCGGCCTGGTGGCGCTGCTGCTGTGGCTGTTCAAGATCTGGGTACCGGTTTCCACCATCCTGCTGTTCCAGGTCATCAGTTATCCGCTGTGGAGCTGGCGCAGGCTGGTGCTGGCGATGCGTCACATCAACGTCGAGTTGAACCGGTTAACGGCCAGGCAGCAGGAATTGAGCGTGCACGCCGACCGCGACGTGATCGACGAAATCAGGTTTATCAGCCAGTTCATTCCGCTCGACGGCTGGGTGTTACAGGATGACAACGGCGCTGATATCGTGGCGGAAGGCGCCGTGCCCGAATTCAGGTTGCGCGAACTGGAATCCGACGGCTGGTTGGTCGATGGCGGCCAATACTGGGCCCCGGTACGCTACGACGGCAAGCCCTGCCGGCTGGGATTGAACATCGGGCCGGACGTGAAATTGACGAACGAGGAATCACGCCTGCTGAACAGCCTCGTCAACTCACCCTGGGAAGCCGAATCGGCCCGGCGCGCCCAGGTCGAGGATGTACTGCAATCGAAAATCACCCAGGTGCAGGCACTCGGCAAGGAATACGAGGAACTCAGACGCATCATCGACGACAGTCTATCGGGCATGGCCGACGGCTTGCTGATCTGCAGCAGTCGTGGCCAGGTCATGCTTTCCAACCCGCGGGCCGGCTGGTACTTGTGCGATGACGACAACGCGGCACTCAACGGTGAATCGTTTATCGACATCGTCCAGCCGATCCGACTCAAAGACGGTGCCAGCTGGCAATCGTTGTTGCAAAAGGTCTTGTTCGGACACGAACGCGTGCTGGCCAACGCGCGTCACGAATCGGGGCGCGAGCTTTTGATCGAGATCAGCCCGTTGCGCCTTATCGGCGATGTCTTCGATGGTTTCGTGATCAATTTCACCGATATCAGCCTGCTCAGGGCCAGCGAACAAAAGCGCAACGAGACGCTCAATTTTCTTTCCCACGACCTGCGCTCGCCGTTGTCATCGATGATCGCGCTGATCGAGCTGGCCAAGAACAAAACCGGTATCGACGACATGCGCGCGATGCTCGGCAACATGGAAAAGAATACGCACAAGACGCTCCATCTCGCCGAGCAATTCCTGCAGCTGTCGCGCGCCAATGCCGATGAAAATATCAAGTTTCACGATATCGACTTCAACAGCGTGGTATTGAACGCGATCGACCAGATCTGGGCGCTGTCGAAACAGATGCAGGTCACCATCGAGCGCGAATTCGACCGCGAGGAATTGTGGACGCATGCCGAACCGGACTTGCTGGAGCGCGCGATCATCAACCTGTTGTCCAACGCGATCAAACACAGCGCCGCCGGCGCCAGCGTGACAGTAACGGTGCGCCTCATACAAAACGAGATTGCCTGCTGCGTCATCGATCGCGGATCCGGGATTGCGGCCGAGGAATTGCCGCACCTGTTCGAGATGTTCAGGCGCACCCGCGGGGCGGGCGTCGAGCGCCAATACGGCATCGGGCTCGGCCTGGCTTTCGTCGATGCGGTAGCGCGGCGTCACTCGGGGCGCGTGGAGGTCGAAAGCGAACCGGGCAAAGGTTCGAGTTTCTGCCTGAGGGTTCCGCGCATGGAGCCCGTTAACGACGTGCACGAGCCGGAGTAGGACGCCCGCCGCGATCGGAGTCAGCCGATCCCATCCGCGACGCCGCCCGGCTGCACAAGCGTCGCTTGGCCAGCCTGGCAACGACATAACCGCCCAGGAAACACAGCAACAACAGAAAAGCGGATTGCAGGAAAAACATGGTCATGACGCTTTCCTCGCCCGG
>JBPEYE010000394.1:0-11631 GCA_052030825.1 Gammaproteobacteria bacterium
AAGCTCGTCGCGAAAAGGTCGCGGCGGCAAATCCTGCCACGCGGCGAGCCCCAGGGGCATCAACGCCAGCAAAATGTACGCACAAAGCAGCAATATGGGGTGCATTCCTCGCACAGCCAGGGCGGTTCCGCTTCGTTTATCCATATGACTCCCGGAGAATCGGTCTCCGTGCCCACGGGGTTTGCGCCCGACGCCGGCATCCAGACGGTAGCACCACGGGCATCGAATCGAAATCGGGCAAGTTACCGGATTTTCCCTTTGCGGTATTGATCCGCATCAGTTGTTTACCGATGTCACGGGGAGACGCATCGGCTTCGGTATGGCAGCGAGCAGACCCATCGGAGCCGGCTATTCCGGAGCAGATACTTTATTGCCAAGCTACGCCGGCAAGCACTGGGTCGGGATCTGGCTGATGCCCTCGCCGAGATCCTGCTCGTCGAGCAGTTCGAGCATCTCGCTGTCGCTCGATTGCTCGCCATAAAGCCAGTAAATAGTGCGTTCGCGATAGCGCGCCTCGGTCTCGACCGGAAAACCAAGCTTCTCGACCCGCGCCTTCAGCCGATCGGCGTTGCGCTTGAGGCCGAACACGCCGAGCGACAGCAGATTCGGCCGGTCTTCCTGGTTGACGATGATGTGATCGCGGATACCTTTGGCCGACAGATCGTTCGCGGTATTGACCGCGGCGGCGCGAGTCTCGTGACCGTCGATGAACACCATCATGCCGAGATACTGTTTGTCGAGGCTCGACTTGAGCTCGGTGCCGACCTCGCGGCTCTGGTAGCGGCCGCTGATCTCGATCGCGCGCGCCTTGTCCTTGATCGGGCCGATCGTGTAACACATGCGTTGGTTGCTGGTGTCCTCGGTCACCAGCGGCTCGCGCTGGCTCGCGATTTCCTGCTCGATGCGCGCGACCGCCTCGGCAATCGCGTCGGTCTCGGCTTCGACCTCGGCGACGACGTCGGGCGCCGGCGCGGCCGGCGGTGGATCTCCGACCTCGTCGAGTAGTTGCAGTTGTTCGGCCGCGGCGATTCGGGGCGCTTCGGCGAACAGCTGCTCGTACGGCACGAACCACTGGAACGCCGCGAACGCGACGTTCACGATCAGCAGCAATCCGAAGAAAACTTTCACGCCGTCGCCAGGCGGCGCAGGCCGCGCAAAACGAGGTCGGGGACGAGACGCGCGCGGCGGTCGAGCGCGCGCAACACGCGCGGCGCGTCGCCGCCGGCGAGCAGAATGGTCGCGTCCGGCGCGAGATGAGGTTGCCAGCGCAGCACCAGGGCGGTCAATTCCTCGAGCGTATCCCGCGTGTAGTCTATATGAATTGCGGCAGCGGTTGAACCGGCGGGCGAACCCGCCCGCGCGGACTTTTCACGCCCTACCCGATACCTCGTCATCGGGACGAACACGGGATCGGAAACCGAACGATGCCTTCGGCCACGTCGCGCCCGTCGAGCAGCTCGGGTAACCCGCCTCTGCCTGTCCATTCGCCGAAGACGAAATAGACGGTGTGTTCGCGAAAGCGCTGTTCGAGTTTGGCCGCAACCCCGTGACGCTCGGCCCGCGCCCGCAAACGTTCGGCGTTGCGCCTATTACTGAACACGCCCAGCGACAACAGGTGGAGACGGCCTTCCGGATTGATGATGATATGGTCGCGGATTCCATTCGCCGCCAGCAGGGTGGCGGTTTGCCTCGCTTCGGCGCGCGACGCATGGCCATCGACGTACACCATGACGCCGAGATAGTGCTTGTCGAGACTCGTTTTGAGCCTGGTTTTCACTTGCCTCGCGGCGTATCGGCCGCTGATATCGAGCGCGTGCGCGTGATCCCGAACGGAGCCGATCGCAAAACAGGTTCGTCGCGTGGCGGTGTCGTCGCCGGAGCGGGTTTCGCCTGGCGATTCACCGGCATTCTCGGCAGCGTGGATTAGCACGAATGGCAACGGCACCGGCAAAGCGGTAAGCACGAAGGTCAGCAACAGCAGCCGACCTCGCGCGACTTTCATGCCGACGCCAGCCTGCGCATGCCACGAAACACGAGATCCGGCACGAGACGAGCGGGATGGTCGAGCGCGCGTAGAACCCGCGGCGCGTCTCCGCCCGCGAGCAATGCGGGCGCGTCCTTAACGAGGTAATTCTGCCAGCGCTGCACCAGCATGCAGAGTTCCTCAAGCGAATCGCGAGCATAGTGTACATGAATGGCGGCGGCAGTTGCGTTGGCCGGCGCGGCGACGCGGCCCATCGCCGGGTCGGAAAGATCGAGCGTATGAAAGATTCGCGCGAAATCTTCGCGCGACGTATTCACCCCGGGCAAAATCGCGCCACCGAGGTGCGTGCCATCGGCACGCAGCAAATCGAGCGTGATCGCGCTGCCGGCGTCGATGATATAGCAATCGCCGACGCCGAGCCCGGCGGCGCCGATCAGCGCAAGCCAGCGGTCGACCCCGAGCGTCGCCGGCTCGGCGTAGGCGCTATGCACGCCGAGCGCTTCGGCCTGCGACGTGAAACGCGTGACCGCGTCGTCGAAGCGCGCCGCGAGGCAGGCGTCGAGCGCCGCCTGCCGCTCGCCGGCAAGCACCGAAGCGAGATAGCAATGGCGGGCGTCCTGCGCATCGAGCCAATGCGAAAAGCGCTCGACCCATGGCCGGCGATACGCGATCGCGCAGCTGGCGACGAGACGCTCGTCTCGCCAGGCCTGCGCTTTCAGCTGGCTGTTGCCGCAATCGAGCAGAATCACCGCGTCGTCCTGAGCGAGATTTCGGCGGCCGCGTAGCGGGCGATGCCGTCGGCGGTCGCGAGCCGCAGGCGGCCGTCCGGATCGATGCCGTCGTAGGTTCCGCGGATGCGTTCGTCGCCGCTGACGATTTCGATCTCGCCGCCGTGAAAGGCGTCGCTGCGCTCGAACTCGGCGATCCAGCGGGACGCGTCGGCCGGATCGAAACCGCGCACCGCGTCGGTGACGGCGGCGACCGCGGCCAGCAGGATCTCGCCGCGGTCGACCGGGCGCGGCGCAACCGCGGCGACGCTGGTCGCAGGAACATCGAGCGCCGCCAGTTCCGCGTCCGGCATGTGCACGTTGATGCCGAAGCCGATCGCGAACAGGAAGCGACCGGCATCGAGGGTGCGCGACTCGATCAGGATACCGCCGAGCTTGCGCCCGTCGTGCAAGAGGTCGTTGGGCCATTTCAGGTCGATATCGACATCGGCGCCATTTTTGAGCGCCGCGCGCAGCGCCAGCGCGGTGACCAGACTCAGCAACCCCTGCGACGGCGGCGGCAGTTCGCGCGCGAGGCCGACCGTGCAGTAGATATTGTGCGCCGGGGGCGAGCGCCATTCGCGGCCGCGCCGACCGCGACCGGCGCTCTGCTGCTCGGCGAACACGACCAGATCGCGCGGCGTCTCGGCGTGCAGGCGCAGCGCGTCGGCGTTGGTCGAGCCGGTCGAATCGCGGTAGTGCCAGTCGAGGCCGAGGCGTTCGACCCGTTCGCCGACTCGCTCGGCGTCGATCGGCGCGACGGTCATCGCGCCTGCAGCCAGGCCCGCCGCGCGTCGGCGTTGGCGTCGGTTGCGCGCAACACGATCGTCGTCGCCGGCGCCGGCTGCAGCTCCACGTCGAAGACATGCAGCTCGTCACGGCGGAAGGCGTGCACCTGCCAGCGCGTGCCCGGCGGCGCACGCAGCAGTTTCAATTCCAGCGACGCGAGCCTGAACCGGAGCCCGTCGACGGCGACGATTTCGTCACCGGCGGCGAGCCCGGCGCGCTGCGCCGCGCCGCCCTCGTCGACACGCTGGATCGCGACGCCGTAGTCGCCATCTTTCAACACGGCGCCGATCGCAGCGGTCGGCAGTTCGCCGTCCGCCGGCTTGCCGCCCTTGTCCTGAGCGTTGCTCGCGGTGCGCGTCTCGACCTCGACGCCCACGCCGTGCAGCAGGTCGGGCAGCGGCAACTCGTCGGTGCCGTCGATCCACGCGTCGAGCAGTGGCGTCAAGTCTTCGCCCGCCAGTTCGTTGACCAGTGCCTGGATCTGCCCCGGTACGACGCCGCGATCGCCATCGTTCCACGCCCGCCAAAGGCGGCGCATGACGTCGTCGAGACCGTGACGGCCCGCGCTTGCCTGGCGCAGCCGCAGATCGATGCAGGCCGCCACCAGCGCACCCTTGGTGTAGTAACTGACGATCGCGTTGGCGGCGTTTTCGTCCTGCTGGTAAAACTTGGTCCAGGCGTTGAAACTCGATTCGGCGACCGACTGGCGCCTGCGGCCGATCCCGCGCGCGACGCGCGTCATCGCCTGACCCAGCAGTTCCAGATAGCTTGCCTCGTCGATCAGCCCGGCCCGCACCAGTGCGAGTTCGTCGTAGTACGAGGTGATGCCTTCGAATGCCCACAACAGCGAGGTGTAAACCTCGCGCTGCAGGTCGTAGGGCTCGAACACGTCGGGCTTGATGCGCTTGACGTTCCAGGTGTGAAAATACTCGTGGCTGCAGAGGCCGAGGAAATCGCGGTAGTCATCGGAAACCTCGCTTGCGCCCGGCTGCGGCAAGCTCTTGCGGCTCGCGATCAGGCTGGTGCTCGCGCGGTGTTCGAGCCCGCCGTAGCCGTCGCCGACGACGAGCACCTGGAACTGGTAGTAATCCATCGGCGCCGGCTCGCCGAAAAAGCGGATGTGGTGTTCACAGATTTTCGCGAGGTCGGCGACGAGCCGCTCGCCATCACAATCGAAGCGTCCGGTCAGAATGACGTCATGCGGCACGCCGCAGGCCTCGAACGACAGGCGTGTAAACGTTCCCATCTCGACCGGGTGATCGATCAGCTCGGCATAGTCGGCGGCGCGGTAAGCGCCGAAGCCGAACGCCTCGGCGCCGGCGCGCGGCAGCGCGGTCGCGACCCGCCAGTCGGCGCAGTGGTCGGGCGCGGGCCGCTCGATCGACACCGCGCAAGGCTCGTCGGCGCGGCCGACGATTTCGACGAACACGCTGCTGCCGTTGTAGTAGCCGTGGGTAGAATCGAGATACGCCGCGCGCACCGAAAGATCTTTCGCGTAGACCCTGTAGGTCAGTTCCAGCGGGCCGGCGCAGGGCGCCGCGCGCCAGTTCGATTTGTCGAGCTGCTCGAGCGCGACCGGCTCGTCGGCGCAGGCGGCGCGCAACTCGAGCAGGTTGCGCGCGAAATCGCGGATCTTATAGCTGCCCGGAATCCAGTTCGGCAGCCGAAACGCCTGGCCGTCGGCGGCAGGCGCGTCGATCACGACGCGCACGTCGAAGGTGTGGCTCGCGGGATCGGCGCTGGTGATCTGGTATCGAATCATCGGTAAAGGCAAGCATCGAGCGAGGCCGAAGTGTATCATTGCCGCCATCGACGCCAAATCCCGACGCCCCCGCATGAACGACTCGCTGCAATTGCTGCAACGCTACTCCACTCCGGCCAAGTTGCTCAACGATCCGGCGCCGGACGACGAGCAATTGAAAAAAATCCTCGAAATCGCGATGTCGGCGCCGGATCACGGTCGCTTGCGGCCGTACCGCTTCATCGTGATCCGGGGCGATGCGCGTTACAAGCTGTCGGACATCTTCGGCGAAGCGGTCGCGCGGCGCGATCCGGACGTGGACCCCGTCTACATCAAGAAGCAGCGCGACAAGCCGCTGCGCTCGCCGATGATTGTCGTCGTCGTCGCGCGGCTGTCGGAAAATCCCAAGGTTCCCGAGATCGAACAGTTGCACAGCGCCGGCGCGGCCGCGCACGGTATCCTGCTCGCCGCCAACGCGCTCGGCTTCGGCTCGATCTGGCTGACCGGCGACAACGCCTACGATCCGTTCGTGCGCGCCGAACTCGGGCTGGCCGATAACGAGCGCATCGTCGCCTTCGTCTACCTCGGCACGCCGGCGACCGCACTGCCGCCGCGCGAACTGCCCGCCGTCGACGACTTTCTGAGTTACTGGGAATAGCCGGAACCGGCACGATTCCCCGCAGCAACTCGTGCACTCCGTGAAGCGTCAAAGCGATGCCGAAATCCACCGGCGACACAGCCCCGAGCTGATTCGCCAGCGCCTGCAGCAGACGCCCAGGTCGGAAACGGTGTCGGATGCGGTACTCGGCGGAATCGACGGCTGCGTGACGACCTTCGCGATCGTATCCGGGGTGGTCGGCGCCGGTCTGCCCTCGGCGGTCGCGGTGATCCTCGGTTTCGCCAACCTGATCGCCGACGGTTTCAGCATGGGTGTCAGCAATTACGAGTCGCATCGCTCGCGGCGCGAGTATCTCGACAGCCTGCGGCGAATGGAGGAACGGCACATCGACGTCGTGCCCGAGGGAGAACGCGAGGAGATCAGGCAAATCTATCGCGCCAAGGGTTTCGACGGTGACGTGCTCGAGACAATCGTCGCGACGATCACGCAGGATCGCGAGTTGTGGATCGAAACCATGCTTGCCGAGGAGCACGGGCTGCAGAAAAGCCAGGCACGGCCACTGGTATCGGGAGCGGTGACTTTTGCCGCTTTCGTCGGTGTCGGGACCATGCCGTTGTTGCCGTTTCTGCGCGCCGGGACGGACGCGCAAGTCAACTTCATGACGAGCGCGGCCATCGCCGCGGCGATGTTTTTCCTCATCGGCGTTGCCAAGAGCGTGATGCTCGATCAGCCCCGAATCATTTCGGGTTTGCGCTCGCTGCTGACCGGGGGTACGGCGGCCGGTCTCGCGTTTTACACCGGCTACCTGTTGCGACAGGTTTTCGGACTGAGCGGAATATAGCCGGCCGCCGGAAGGCCGGCCCCCGGTGCGCCGGCCGCACCAAACCGATTCAGCTTTGCCGGCGTATCGGGTATCATCCCGCGATTCGACTCCGCAGCAGACGCCCATGTCCGAGACCCGCGCCGGCGAACCTTCCAACTTCATCCGCGACATCATCGACGCCGATCTCGCCTCGGGCAAGGTCACCGCGGTCGTCACCCGCTTCCCGCCCGAGCCCAACGGTTACCTGCACATCGGCCACGCCAAGTCGATCTGTTTGAACTTCGGTATCGCGCGTGACTACGGCGGCCACTGCAACCTGCGTTTCGACGACACCAACCCGGAAAAGGAAAGCGTCGAGTACGTCAACGCGATCCGCCGCGACGTCGAATGGCTCGGCTTCGAATGGCACGCCAATCCGTTCGCGTCGGACTATTTCGATCGGCTGTACGCCTGGGCGATCGACCTGATCGAGCAGGGCAAGGCTTACGTCGACAGCCAGAGTGCCGACGAGATTCGGGCCAACCGGGGCACGCTGACCGAGCCCGGCGTCGACAGCCCGTACCGCGATCGCAGTGTCGACGAAAACCTGAAGCTGTTCGAGGGCATGAAGAACGACGAATTCGCCGACGGCGAACACGTGTTGCGGGCGAAGATCGACATGGCGTCGCCCAACATCAACCTGCGCGACCCGGTGCTTTACCGGATCCTGCACGCCACCCACCACAACACCGGCGATACCTGGTGCATCTACCCGCTCTATGACTTCACCCACGGGCTGTCGGATGCGATCGAGGGCGTGACCCACTCGCTGTGCACGCTCGAGTTCGAGGATCACCGGCCGCTCTACGACTGGATTCTCGACAACCTCGAGACGCCGTCGCGGCCGGTACAGATCGAATTCGCGCGGCTGCAGCTCGAGTACACGCTGACCAGCAAGCGCAAACTCAACCAGATCGTCAGCGAGGGCATCGTCGACGGCTGGGACGATCCGCGCATGTTGACGATTTCGGGCATGCGCCGGCGCGGCTTCACGCCCGAATCGATCGTCGCCTTCTGCGACGCGATCGGCATCACCAAGAAAGACGCGACGATCGAGATGGGCGTGCTCGAGAACGCGCTGCGCGACGATCTTAATACGCGCGCGGCGCGCCGCATGGCAGTCATCGACCCGCTCAAGGTGATCATCGAGAACTACCCCGAAGACGAGGAGGAATGGTTCGAAGGCGTCAACCATCCGCAGAATCCCGACTTCGGCACGCGCCAGGTGCCGTTCTCGCGCGAGCTCTACATCGAGCGCGCCGACTTCATGGAAGACCCGCCGAAAAAGTTCTTTCGCCTCGGTCCCGGGCGCGAGGTGCGCCTGCGCTTCGCCTACTACATTACCTGCACCGACGTGATCAGGAACGACGCCGGCGAAATCGAGTCGCTGATTTGCAGCTACGATCCCGCAAGTCGCGGCGGCTCGAGCCCCGACGGCCGCAAGGTCAAGGGGACCCTGCACTGGGTCAGCGCGCGCCACGCGGTCGACGCGACCGTGCGGCTTTACGATCGCCTGTTCAACGTGCCCAACCCGGGCGCCGCGGCCGATTTTCACGAGGCGCTCAACCCCGACTCGATGATCGTCATGCCGGACGCCAAGCTCGAACCGGCGATCGAGTGTACCGATCACGGCTTGCCGTACCAGTTCGAACGACTCGGGTATTTCGTCGCCGATTACGACTCGGCGCCCGATGCGCCGCTGTTCAACCGAACGATGACGCTGCGCGACAGCTGGACCAAGATCGAGCAGCGGGGCTAGATGGCAAAGCCCGCGATTCAGCGCGGCCTCGAGCTGCTGGCGCGCTGCTCGTTACCGACCCAGTATCGCCTCGCCCGGGTGCTCGCCGTGGGCCTGCGGCTGGTGCCGAACCGGGTCGCGCGCCAGACCCGCGAAAACATCGATCTCTGTTTTGCCGACCGGCCGCACGACTGGCGCGCGCGCCTGTATCGAGACTCGATCCGACAAACCTGTTACGCGATGACCGAACTCGCCGCGATCTGGTGCTGGCCGGTCGACGCGGTGCTCGCGCGGATCACGCGCGCGGATATCTGCACCGAATTCGAAGGTGGCGGGCGCGGGCGCATCGTGCTCGCGCCGCATCTCGGCAGCTGGGAGACGCTGGTGCTGTGGCTGGGCCGACACCGCGAGGCGATGATCCTGTACAAGCCGCGCAATCCGCCCGCTTTCGACCGCTTCGTGTTCGAAGCGCGCGCACGCGCCGGCGGCACCCCGGTGCCGATCAAGAAACAGGGCTTGCGCAAGCTGCTGGTCGAACTGAAATCAGGCGGCACTTTGATGATCCTGCCAGACCAGCGCCCACGGCGCAGCAAGGCGCAAATCGAGTCGACGCTGTTCGGCGTCAGCGCGCCGACAACGACCCTGGTACACAATCTGTGCAGCAAGGTGGCATGCGACGTATTTATTGCTACTATCTATCGCAGTACACCGCCGGGCGAATTCGGCCTGCGCATCGAACCGCTCGAACACGCCCGGCTCGCGGCCGAAGCGACCGCCAGCGCGCAATACCTCAACGACCGGATCGAACGGCTGGCGGTCGACACTATCGAACAATACCAGTGGGGTTACCGGCGCTTTGCCAGCAGCGCCTACGCGTCAACCGGTCAAGGAAAGTAGCTCATGCTCGCAAGCTTGTCCGCCGCGTATTACCGCTTCGTGCTAGAACGCCCGCTCGTCACCCTCGTCGCCGCGATCTTCGTGATCGGCTTTTTCCTGTTCCACGTCGACGATTTCGAGCTCGACGCGTCGGCCGATTCGCTGATCCTCGAGAACGACGCCAGCCTGAAATACTACCGCTCGATTCGCGAGCGTTACGGCGCCGACGATTTCCTGATCGTGACCTACAGCCCGCATGACCCGCTGTTCAGCGAGGCGGTACTCGCCGACATCGCCAGTTTGCGCGACGAACTCGCGGCACACGACATGGTCGCGTCGGTCACCAGCCTGCTCGACGTACCGCTGCTCGAGAGCCCACCGATGACCCTCGTCGAAATCTCGCGCAGCGTGCGCACGCTCGAAAGCCCCGATGCCGACCTCGAACTGGCCGCGGTGGAAATGACGACCAGCCCGCTTTACGAAAACCTGCTGGTCAACAGCGCCGGCGACACCACCGCGATGCAGGTCAACCTGGTCCGCAACGAACGCCTCGAGGATCTGATCGCGAATCGCGACAAGCTCTACGAAAAACTCGGCACCCTGCCCGACGCGCGCACCCGGCTCGACGAGCTGTCGGCCGAAATCAAGCGTGAAAACCTGCAACGCAAGGCACGCGTCGAGCAGACCATCGGCGCGGTGCGCGCGATCATGGATGCCTACCGCGACCGCGCGACGCTCTACCTCGGCGGCGTACCGATGATCGCGAGCGACTCGATCCGCTTTATCCGCAACGATCTCCGGGTCTTCGGCGCCGGTGTCATCGCGTTCATCGTCGTCATTCTCGCGGCCTCGTTCCGCCACGTGCGCTGGGTGGTACTGCCGCTCGGCGTCTGCCTGCTGAGCGCGGCAACGATGATGGGCTACCTCGGCTTCGTCGAGTGGCCGGTCACGGTGGTGTCGTCGAATTTCATTTCGCTGCTGCTGATCATCACGCTCTCGCTGATCATCCACCTGATCGTGCGTTATCGCGAGCTCGCGCGGCTCGAGCCCGAGGCCGACCAGCTGCAACTCGTGCGCGAAACGGTCGCAAGCAAAGTCGTGCCGTGTTTCTATACCGCGATCACGACGATGGTCGCGTTCGGCTCGCTGATCGTCAGCGGCATCCGCCCGGTCATCGATTTCGGCTGGATGATGGTGATCGGTATCACGATATCCTTCGTCCTCGCGTTCACGCTGTTCCCGGCGGTGCTGATGCTGCTGCCGCGGCTCGATGCCGAAAGCCGGCAAGACCTGACCGGCCGGGTCACCGGCGCGTTGGCGGAATTCATTCGGCAACGCACGGCGCAGGCGGTGCTGATCTTCGTCGCGATGGTGCTGATCGCACTAACCGGGATACCGAAGCTGTCGGTCGAAAATCGTTTCATCGATTACTTCAAGGACGATACCGAGATTTACCAGGGCATGACCCTGATCGATTCGAAGCTCGGCGGCACGACGCCGATGGACGTCATCATCGACGCGCCCGAAGACGAATTGCTCAACGGCGACGACTTCGGCGGCGACATCACCGCGACCAGCTACTGGTTCAACCGCGACGGCCTGCGCGATGCCGCCGAGTTTCACGCATTCATCGACGCGCTGCCGGAAACCGGCAAGGTGCTGTCAGTGCACACCGCGATCCGGATGCTCGAGATATTGAACGAAGGCAAACCGTTCAGTGACTTCAAACTCGCGGTGGTCTACAAGCGCCTGCCCGACGAAGTCAAGCGTGCGCTGATCGAACCCTACCTGTCCGACGACGGCAATCAGCTGCGCTTCAGTATCCGGCTTTACGAATCGGATCGCGCGCTGCGGCGCCAGGCGCTGCTCGACAAAGTCTATTTCGGCCTGACCGAGGACTTCGGCCTCGACCCCGAGCAGGTGACGATTTCGGGAATGGCGGTGCTCTACAACAACCTGCTGCAAAGCTTGTTTCGCTCGCAAATCCTGACCATCGGCGCGGTGTTCGCGGCGATCCTGGCAATGTTCATCGTGCTGTTCCGCGCGCTGCGGCTGTCGTTCGCCGCCATCGTGCCGAATATCATCGCCGCCGGCCTGGTGCTCGGCCTGATGGGCTGGATCGGCATTCCGCTCGACATCATGACGATCACCATCGCGGCGATCAGCATCGGTATCGGCGTCGACAACTCGATCCACTACGTGCACCGGTTTCGCGACGAGCTCGCCCGGGACGGCGATTACTGGGGCGCGGTGCG
>JBPEYE010000395.1:0-2116 GCA_052030825.1 Gammaproteobacteria bacterium
AATTCGAATCGGCCGTTGAGCTGGGTATTTTCGTATTCGCTGTGATCGCGGTAGCCATCGGTGGATGTGTCCGACAGGTTCACGAGGTAGTTCAGCCGGCCGGACTCGCCGCCGGTTTTCAACTGTGTATTGTTGAAGCCGAAATCGCCGACGGTGGCGCGCCCGCTCGCGAACGGCACGACGGGCCCTTTTTCGGATTCGATCAAGATCGCGCCGCCCGACGCATTGCCGTACAGCGAGGACGCCGGCCCGCGAATCACGGTGATCTGGCGGGCCGAGCCGATATCGATGCCGTCTACCGACCCCTGCCCGTCGGGCAGCGTCTCGGGAATACCGTCGACGATAATCTTGATGCCGCGAATACCGAAACTCGAGCGCGCGCCGAACCCCCGGATCGACGCGCGCAGATCCTGGGCAAAATTGTATCGGTTGAGCATGAACAGGCCGGGCACGCCGCCGAGGGATTCATCCAGGCCGAGCTGTTCGTTGCCGAGCTGAATGTCGTCCTGGCCGACGACGCTGACCGCCGCCGGGATCTCGTCGGCCGGCTTCTCGACGCGGGTTGCGTTGATCGTAATCGTGCCCAGGCTGCTTTCCTGGGCCGCGCAGAGCGCCGGTAAGGCACAAGTTAACGCCAGGGTTGCCGCCGACAACTTCAGCGCCGTTGGGGGCATGCGATTCGATCCGGCCCGGCGCGTTACCGGTTGCCGCACCGCGGGGGAGATTGCTACCAGGGACCGAGCGGGCCGCACCCGACGCAATCCGCCGGGCGCGTTTCGACCGGTGGCGTAACGCGTTAGCACCGCCGTCGCGCGGGTCATCGTCATGCCGCTGCCGCGATTCGCGACAACGGGCTGGCCAATGCCACCATTGGCAGTCGTTCTTTCATCGAATCCTCCCTGGTATTGATTGGATTTATCTATTTTTATCGGGGGGGCAAATTAGAGCATAAACATCCGGAATTGGGAAAGCGCGCGCCGCCGGCTCGACGATCAGGCATGTGACGACAACCATCGAACCCGGCGACATCGACGCATCGCGCGACGGGGCAATCGCTTTGGCGGCGCTTCGTTGCTCATTCGGGGCGACGCAATTCCGCAATATTCCAGATCTGCAAAGCCTGGTGCAGCATTCGGATTGCGACGCATGATCGAATCGGCAGCAATAGAGAAACCGGCCCGAGACCAGTAAACTGTCACCGCGACGATCCGGTACCGTGATTCGGGAGAGACGAATATGGCGAACCATACCCTGCTGGCCGACCTCGAGAGAGCGCTCGATCTATTGCAGCAGATCGACGAAAGCCAGCTGGAGTTCGAGCCCGATCCGGCTGTCTCCGCCGACGTGCGCGAGCTGACCGGGATCGAATCCTACCCGGCCGAATCCCACCGGGCGAACCTGCAGGCCCGGATCGAAGCCGTCGCCAGGGCGGGCGATCGGCTCGACCCGCGCGCACCCTCCGACTATGTCTCCAAGCTCATCGTCGCCTGCGTACGGCTCGCGCCGCCGAGCGACGACTGACCGTCCGCTCGGGGTCGGGTGAATCACGTTGGCACTCGATCACTTCGAATCCATTCAACGGCCTCTGATTCCCCCGAACTCGCCTCATTGACGCGGCTGTCCGGCGACCCGCTGCAGCAGCCAGTCGCGAAACTGCGTTGCCGCGGGCGACAGGCTCTCGACGTTCTGGTAGACGAGGTAATAGGCTTCGCTGCTGTCGAGCGCCGGGGCGACGGTCACGGGCTCGAGGTCGAGCTTGTCGACCAGGTCGTCGGTGGTCGGCGCGCGCGCCAGCGCGATACCGTAGCCGGACGCGGCCATCGCGAGCGCCATTGGCGTGTTCTCGGTGAAACACAACTGCCGCGTCGGGATCGATTCGACGCCGGCCCGCTGCAGAATCTGGTTCCAGTTGATGCGATGCGTCGAGATCTGAATCAGCCGCTGGTCGAGCAAATCGTCGACGCCGCGGATCGAGCGCGCGAGCTCGCGGTTCGCGACCGGGTAGATGGTTTCGTCGAACAGGCGATCGCACTGCGCCCAGCTGCGGTGCACCGGGCCGAACAGGATCTTGAGTTCGGCGCCGGCGCGCTGGAAGTCGCGGTCGAGGTAGGCGCCG
>JBPEYE010000396.1:0-19365 GCA_052030825.1 Gammaproteobacteria bacterium
GAAGCCCGCATCGCCGAGGAAAAGCGCAAGGCCGAGGAAGCCCGCATCGCCGAGGAAAAGCGCAAGGCCGAGGAAGCCCGCATCGCCGAGGAAAAACGCAAGGCCGAGGAGGCCCGGCGCGCCGAAGAGGAACGCAAACGCCAGGAAGCCGAGGCCCGCCGTCTCGCCGAGGAAGAGCAGCGTCGCAAGGAGGCCGAGTTGCGCGCGCGGCTCGAAGCCGAGGAAAATCAGCGGCGACTCGATTCGCTGCGTCAACAATACATCACTGCGATCGCGCAAAAGGTGAAACGCAATTGGAAAAGTCCGGACCTAAGTGCGAAAATGCCGGACTGCGAGGTGCTCGTTACGCAGGGGCCTGGCGGTATCATTCTGGACGTGAGGTTCGGCGCCTGCAGCGGCAGCACGTCGACTTATCGCACGTCGATCGAAAACGCGGTGTACAAGGCTGATCCGTTGCCGCCACCGCCGGATCCGGCCCTGTTCGACAGCAATATCGTGTTTCTTTTCAGACCTGACGAGTAACTACTAACCGTGCCCGGAAAATTTTCAACTCAGTGCTGCGTTACCTTGTTGTTGATGTGTCTCGTGGCGCCGGCACAATCGGCGTTGCGGATTGAAATCTCCGGCGGCGTCGAGGGCGCCCTGCCGATCGCGGTCGTGCCGTTCGATATCTCGACGCTGACCACCAAGCCGCCGGCCGATGTCGCCGAGATCGTCGCCAGCGACCTGAACCGCAGCGGTGTGCTCGAGGCGATGGACCGCGGCCGCTTGCCGGCAACGCCCCACCACAGCCGCCAGGTGCAGTACGACCGCTGGCGCGCCGCGGGACAGGACTACCTCGTCGTCGGGCGACTGCTCGAGGAATCGCCGGGCAACTACGAGATCCAGTTCCAGTTGCTCGACGTGCTCAAGCAAAAGCAACTGCTCGGCATCAGCATGCCGACGCGCACGCGCAACTTTCGCTCGCGGGCACACCAGGTCAGCGATTTCATTTACGAACAGATCACCGGCACGAAGGGCGCCTTCGACACCCGCATCGCCTACGTGCGCGCGCAAAAGGACGCTGCGCGCGAATACACGTTGCTGGTCGCCGATGCCGACGGCTTCAACGAACAAAGCGTGCTCGAGTCGGACGAGCCGATCCTGTCGCCGGCGTGGTCGCCCGACGGCAGCTCGCTGGCCTACGTGTCGTTCGAGAACCAGCGCCCGGAAATCTACATCCAGCACCTCGCGACCGCGCGCCGCACCCGGATCGCAAGCTTTCGCGGTATGAACAGCGCGCCGGCGTGGTCGCCGGACGGCAAGTTTCTCGCGCTGGTGCTGTCGAAGGACGGCAGCCCCGACGTCTACACGCTCAACACCGCGACCAAGCGGCTGAAGCGCTTGACCAGCCACCGCGCGATCGATACCGAGCCGGTCTGGACCCCGGACGGGCGCAAGATCATTTTCACCTCGGACCGTTCCGGCACGCCGCAACTCTACGAAATCGACGTCGACGGCGGCCGGCCGCGGCGGATTACCTTCGAGGGGCGCTACAACGCCGGCGCGACGCTGTCGCCGGATGGGCGTTACCTCGCGATGGTGCACGGCGACCGGGGGCAATATAGAATTGCGCAGCTGGAGCGCGACACCGGCACGCTGACCGTGCTGACCGACGATTCACTCGACGAATCGCCGTCGTTTTCACCCAATGGCAAGATGGTTATTTACGCGTCGACCAGCGGCAACAACGGCTTCTTGTTCGCGGTGACGATCGACGGCCGCGCCAGACACAAGATTTCGGCCCAGAGCGGCGACATACGCGAGCCGGTCTGGGGACCTTTCAAAAGCAAATGAACCCCGATTCGAAGTGGAGCAGGAACCCATGAAACCGTATCTCATGACCAAACCCTGGATGCTCGTCGCGCTTGCAACCCTGTTGGCCTCTGCCTGCGCGACAACGCAGGACGAAATTCTCGACGGTCCGCCGCCGGACGACGGGATGCAGATGCAGGGCGGCGTCGACGACGGCAGCGGCGCCGACGCGAGCGCGCTCGACGGCACTGACGACGGCGCGTTTACCAGCATCGTCGGCGACGACGGCGCGTCGATGAGCGCGGTCGAGCGGCTCGAGCAGACCGATGGGGATCTTTCGATTCGCGTCGTCTACTTCGAGTACGACAGCGCCAAGCTCAGCGACGAATCGCTCAGGATTCTCGAATCCCACGGCAACTTCATCGCCGGCAACGGCAGCGTCAGCGTGCGCCTCGAGGGGCATGCCGACGAGCGCGGCAGCCGCGAGTACAATATCGGGCTCGGCGACCGGCGCGCGCAGTCGGTGCGCCGCGTGCTGCTGTTTCAGGGTGCCGCGGTCGACCAGATCGACACGGTCAGCTACGGCGAGGAACGCCCGGCCGCCCTCGGCCACACCGAGGAAGCCTGGGCGAAGAACCGTCGCGTCGAACTGATATACACGGTGAACTGAGATGAAATCGATGACCGCATGCTTTGGCCGCGTCCTGTTGGCGTTCGGGCTCGGCCTCGTGATCGCACCCAACGCGGCGCTGGCGCAAAGCGCGCTGACGCCGGAACAGCTGAGCCTGCGGGTTCAGCGCCAGGGCGCCTCGCTGGAGAAGATCGAGGGGCAGATGCAACGACTGGTCGACGAAGTCGGTCGCGTCGGCCGGCTGGTCGACAACCAGGCAATGCTCGAGATGATGCAGGTCGTCGAAGAAATGTCGGCCGAGATCAACCTGCTCAATGGGCAGATCGAACAACAGACCTTCGACATTGCCGAGATCAAGAAGCAGCAGCGCGAACTCTATCTCGATATCGATCGCCGCCTGCGCGATCTCGAGAGCGGCGCGGTGTCGCAGGCGCCGGCCGGCCAGATCAGCGTGCCGCAGGTCGATACTTCGGCCGGCTCCACGACGGCCAGCGCCGGCAGCCAGGCACCGGCGGCACCGTCGACGCCGAGCGCGCCGGCGGCATCGAGCAACCAGACCACCGCGTCGCTCGCGCCGGCGACGTCGGTGACGCAGAGCGAAGAAAAAGCGGCCTACCAGGCGGCATTCGATACGCTCAAGGAGGGTCGCTACCGCCAGGCCAAGGTCGAGTTGAAAACTTTTCTGGGCAAGTATCCGAATAGCAGTTACGCCGGCAACGCGCAGTACTGGCTCGGCGAGGCGCACTACGTGACGCGCAGTTTCAACGAGGGTATCGACGAATTCCAGAAAGTCCTGTCGCAGTACCCGAACAGCAACAAGGTGCCGGATGCGATGCTGAAGCTGGGATACACTTTCTACGAACTCAAGCAGTTCGACGAGGCCAAGGCGATTCTCAACGACTTGCGCGAGCGATTTCCGAGTGCGACCGCGGCGCGACTCGCGACCAAGCGCCTCGACCGCATCCGCAAGGAGGGGCATTGATCGCGGCCTCTCGCGGCGCCCCAGAATAGCCTTGAAATCGACCCGGGGATGGGTATCATTCCCGGTTCCTTCGGGGGCCGTTAGCTCAGTTGGTAGAGCATCTGACTTTTAATCAGGTGGTCGTGCGTTCGAGTCGCACACGGCCCACCATTTTTTCTCCCTGATCATCGCGAGCCGGTATCCGCTCTCGGGTCACCTGGTTCTGCAATTTGCCCTCGAGCCGGCTAACGCGGACCGATGCGCCTGTATTTTCGGTTGGACGATCGGGTCCGCACCGTCGCGCTAATCGAAATCGTTACATTCGAAAGGCCATGAAGTAGCGCGTCGACTCGAGATAGTCCGGGCTCGAGCTGATCACCGTGCCATCCATCAGGGCGGCGGTGACGTCGGATTGAACGAAGCCGCTGGTGGGTAAGCCATCGTCATTCTTGGCCTCGAGGATTTTCGCGGCCTTGCCATCGATCGAGCCGAGTATCGTTACATGCCCCGCAATCAGCAGTGAACCGTCGCGAACACCGATTCTGCCGCCGTAAGCATTGAACGGCGACGTGTCGTCATCGGGGTTTCCCGACATCAAATCCGCGGCGCGCAAATGTTTCCAGATATTCGAGGTTTCGGTGTTGGGCGCACCGATCCAGGTACCGTCGATGGTGCCGCTGTTGTCGCCGTTGATTTCGACCGGCAGGGGATCGTTGATTCCATCCGTATAAACCGAAAAAGTCTGGTCCGCTCTGTCGTGATCGCCCGGTAGCTGCTTGTAGCGATCCTTGTAGACCAGTATTGCCGCCGAAACATCGCCATTGTCATTGTCGAGCCGCTTCAGCTGCGCGTTTAGCATCATGTCCCGGGCCTTCAGCACGCCGCCGAAGAGCAGCCCGATAATAACGAGGACGATCATGATTTCGACGAGGGTGAATCCTGATTGCCGGGTGCTGCCGGCGCGCGACCGGCAGCAATCGTTGGCAGCGGTGCGCTGAAAGGTGCTTGAAATTCGTGACGCGAACCAGTTGTGCGAATTCATGGCCGTCCCCCGCCTTGTTTTGGTTATAAAGGGCAGACCGGCGATCCTGAAATCCTCCGCATCGGCTCGGAGATCGCGAGGACCCGTTTCTTTCCGCCACCGCCTTTCGACGGGTTTGGCTTTTTCCTTTTTCTTCTGGGTTGCTACTTATACTCCTCACCGCAGCAAATGTCCAAACCTGTCGCCGGATTCGGTCGTTATTTATCGGGGTCAGACTCAACCAAGTTGATGAAACGTAATGGAAAAGTGAAAAATACAGGCCGCGTTCGCGCCTGCGCCGGACGACCCCCCCGACTCGAAAACTAACGGGTAAGCAAATTTACTGACAGGCCCGGCTCATTCCTGTCCCAGGCCATTCGTTGCCGGGCCGCAAACCCCTTTATGGAATCCGCAGGGGATTTTGTCGGACCCCGATTTCGATCGATTCAATCGCTCGGCGAAATTCGGTTCGAGCAGTCGCGGACGTTTCGATGCTGCAAATGATCCGGTCAGATCACCGAGCACAGGCGCAGCGCGTCGAACATTGCCGCGGCGAGGTTGCGGCTCGACGCTGCGTCGCCGATGCGGTGCAGGGCGAACCCGCTACCCGCGGCCGGTTGCGGTCGCCCGTCGAGCAGCGCGGCGATATCGGTCATGCCGTCGTTGCTGGCGTGCGGACGCAGTGCGTGAAAGATCTCGTCGGCCGGCAGGGTGCCGTGTTCGACGACGATCTGCTCGGCATCGAGCACCAGCTCTCGCTCGGTCAGGTCGCTGACGAAGACCGCCTCGATGCGCGCTTCGCGCTGACGCAGTTCGCGCAGGCGGTGCTCGAATACCGGTACGATGCCGCGGCGTGCGAACTCGCGGCGCCAGGTCGCCTGCTCGGCGTAGTCCAGCTCGGCAACCGGCTGCTCGTCGATGGTGACGAAACGCACGCGGCTGCCAGCGTCGAAACAGCGTTCCGCCGCGGTCGCCGCCGGGTGGCGGCCGCTGCCGTCGAAGACGATCACGTCATCGCGAATCGGCGCCGAACCCGACAGCAGATCCCAGACCGGCGTGGCGAACTCGTTGCCGGGTAGCCAGTCGAGATCGGGCAGGCCGCCGGTCGCGATGATGACGAGGTCGGGCGCGGTCGCGAGCACGTCGTCGGCTTCGACGTAACGGTTGTAATGCACGCTGACGCCGAGCCGATCGAGCTCGGCAATACGCCAGTCGACGATGCCGATGACGTCCTTGCGCCAGCTCGCCGCGAGCGCGAGCCGCAGCTGGCCACCGGGACGGTCGGTGGCTTCGTAAAGCGTTACCCGATGACCGCGTTCGGCGAGGATTCGCGCCGCCTCCAGCCCGGCTGGCCCGGCGCCGACCACGGTCGCGACCCGGCCGGGACTCGGCGATCGCTCGATGACCTGGGCCCAGCGCGTTTCGCGACCGCTCGCGGGGTTGTGCACGCAGGTCGGGCGATTCGCGCCCATGCAATGCGTCGCGCCGACGCAGGGGCGGATTCGGTCTTCGTCGCCGCGCGTGAGCTTGTTGACGATTTGGGGATCGGCAATGTGGGCGCGGGTCATTGCGACCATATCGAGCAGGCCGTCGCGAATGGCGTGGCGCGCGGTGGCGAGGTCGGTGATGCGAGCGGCATGGAACACCGGCAGCTGGACGGCGTTGCGGAAACGGCCGGCGATTTCGAGCCACGGCGCGATCGGCGAGGCCATATTCGGCATGCAGTCGGTGACCATGCGCATCATGATGTCGAGCCGGCCGTAATTGGCGTTGAAGAAATCGATCAGCCCGGAGCGCTCGAAAATCTGCGCCGCCTCGAGGCAGGCGTCGAAATCCATGCCGCCGTCGACCGCCTCGTCGATCGGGAAGCGCATGCCGACGATGAACGCGTCGCCGACCCGTCGGCGAATCTCCTCGTGCACCCGCAGGCCGAATCGGCAGCGGTTTTCGAGCGAACCGCCGAACTCGTCGTTGCGGTGATTCGTGACCGGCGACAGGAACTGCCCGATCAGGTGGCCGCCGACCATCGTTTCCATGCCGTCGAGGCCACCTTTATACGCCCGTTCCGCCGCGTCGCCGAAAGCGTGGACGACACGATCGATGTCGTTGCGATCCATTTCGCGCGGCCATGCCCGGTGCAAGGTCTCGCGGACCGGTGACGGCCCGATCGCCGGCAGCCAGTTTTGCGAAAGGGTTTCGGCGCGGCGGCCGAGGTGAGTCAGCTGGATCATCAACGCGGCGCCGTGCGCGTGAATTCGTTCACTGAAGGATTCGAGGTAGGGCAGCACCGCGTCGGTCGACAAATTGAGCTGGCCGGTGGCCCAGGTCGAATCCGGCGCGACGTAGGCCGAACCCCCGAACATCGTCAGCGCGAGCCCGCCCTTTGCCTTCTCCTCGTGGTAGCGTTGGTAGACCTCGCCCGGCATCGCGTCGCGATCCTCGAGGCCGCAGGCGTGACTGGTCGACATGATGCGATTGCGCAGCGTCAGCTGTTTCAACTGCAGCGGTTGCAGCAGCGGGTCGTGGCTCGTGTTCATGGACGTTTTCGGCTCTTGATTTTCGGTGACAGTTACCCTGGTTGACCTTTCGTGTAGCCTGGCTGAGCGGGCGTCACGCCGATCGAGTTCGCTCGACGGAAAAGCGAAACCAGGTAACTGTCACCTGGAAGTATCGCCACAGGGTTCAGGCGGCGGTCCAGCCGCCGTCGACCGGCAGCGCCGCGCCGGTAATGTTCTCGGCCGCGTCCGAGCACAGGAACAGCGCGACGCCGGCGATCTGCTCGATGGTGACGAATTTCTTGGTCCATTGCGCGGCGAGCAAGACGTCGCGAACCACCTCGTCCTCGGTGATTCCGCGCGCCTTCGCGGTATCCGGGATCTGTTTCTCGACCAGTGGGGTCAGCACATAGCCCGGGCAGATTGCGTTGCAGGTGATGTTCGCCTCGGCGACTTCGAGCGCAACGGTCTTGCTCATACCGACGATGCCGTGCTTGGCGGTGACGTAGGCGGCCTTGAACGGCGACGCGACCAGACCGTGCGCCGAAGCGATGTTGATGATGCGGCCCCAGCCCGCGGCCTTCATCGCCGGCAGCGCGCCGCGAATCGTGTGAAAAGCCGAATTCATGTCGATCGCGATGATCGCGTCCCAGCGCTCGGGAGGGAACTCGTCGATCGGCGACACCAGCTGAATTCCGGCGTTGTTGACGAGAACATCGATCGCGCCGAATTTCGATTCGGCGTTGCGCACCATGCGCTCTATTTCGTCGGGGCGGGTCATATCGGCACCTTCGAATACGACTTCGCCGCTCGAGTCGTCGTCGAGTCCGGCGCGGATGCGCTCGATGTCTTCAGCGTCGCCGAGACCGTTCAGGACGACGTTGGCGCCGGCCGCGGCCAGCTCCCGGGCAATGCCGAGGCCGATACCGGAGGTCGAGCCGGTGACGAGCGCGGTTTTTCCTGTCAGGTCGGTCATGGCGTGTACAAGTTTTCGGTGGAGACCGAATGATACGCCGTCATCGCGAGCGAAGCGAAGCAATCTCCCGGAATCGGGCAAGATTCAGGAGATTGCTTCGTCGGCTACGCCGCCTCGCAATGACCTGCAAATTGCAATAATCGGCAAATTTCGTCGATCGTTCAGAAAAGGCCGAGCTGGTCGCCGCTTTGCGGCGGCACGCGAAACCGGGTGCAATCGAGCGCGTCCTCGCGCGGCTTCAGGCCGAGACGCCGGCACGCCAGTGCGAATCGTTGTGCGATTGCGTCCGCGAACGCGCCGGTGCCCTTCAGGCGCACGCCGAAGCGGCTGTCGTAATCCTTGCCGCCGCGGGTGTCGCGCACCCGCGTCATGACGTGCTCGGCCTTGAGCGGATAGTGCGTCCGTAACCACTGCTGAAACAACTCGCTGACCTCGAGCGGCAGGCGCAGCAGGATATAACCGGCGGACTGCGCGCCAGCGTCCCCGACCGCGGCGAGAATCGATTCGAGCTCGGGGTCGGTCAGCACCGGGATCACCGGCGCGACCAGCGCCGACACCGGAACGCCGGCGTCGGCGAGGCGGCGAATCGTTTCGAGGCGACGATGCGGCGCCGCGGCGCGCGGCTCGAGCTTGCGCGCGAGTTCGCGATCGAGCGTCGTAATACTGAGATACACCGACACCAGGTTGTCGGCGGCGAGCGCGTGCAGGATATCGAGATCGCGCTCGACCAGCGCCGACTTGGTGATGATCGAGACCGGGTGGCGGTAGCGGCGCATGACCTCGAGCAGCGAGCGCGTGATCCCGAGTCGGCGCTCGACCGGCTGGTAGGCGTCGGTGTTGACGCCGAGTGCGATGGGTTGGCAGTCGTAACCGGGTTTGCGCAACGCCGCCTCGATCAGTTGTGCCGCGTCGGGTTTGCTGAACAGCCGGGTCTCGAAGTCGAGCCCGGGCGACAGGCCGAGATAGGCATGGGTCGGGCGCGCGAAGCAGTAGATGCATCCGTGCTCGCAACCGCGATACGGGTTGATCGAGCGGTCGAAAGGGATGTCCGGCGACTGGTTGAAGGTCAGCAGGCTGCGGCTGCGATCGATCTCGACCTGGGTCGGCGGCCGCGAGTCGTCGGGCGGGCCGTCCCAGCCGTCGTCGAAGGCCTCGTGGCGGCGCGACTCGAAACGACCGCCGGCGTTGCTGACCGCGCCGCGACCCTTGATTGCGACGCGCTTGTCGATGCTGGTTTCACTCATCAGAGCGCTACCTTATCCCGGTGCCTCGCGAACATCAACGCGCTTCGCCTTTGCCGTTCCCGTCGACCGGATATTCGGGCACAATGCGCCTATGTTGTTAATCGACAGCCTCGCCGAAGAACGCATCCAGGCCGCGATCCGTGCCGGCGAATTAGATCGCCTGCCGGGGCAGGGCCGGCCGCTCGAGCTCGACGATGACCGCCACATTCCGGCGGAACTGCGGGTCGCATACCGGATTTTGAAAAATGCGGGCTGTGCACCACCCGAAATCGAATTGCGCAACGAGATCGATACCCTCGAGGCGATCCTCGACGGGATCGACGATGCGGTCGAACAGCGCCGCATCCAGCGCCGCCTGTGCCTGCTCGCGACGCGGCTTGCGGGCCGCGGCCATGACCTCAGCCTGATCGTGCGCGAGCGCGTATACCGCGAGAAGCTGCTGCTCAAACTGGCCGCCGACGCTCGCGGTCCCGTCTGAACGCACATCCCGGGGAATACGATGAAACTCGTTCGTCATGGCGCGCCCGGTGCCGAACAGCCGGGATTGATCGACGCCGACGGCAGGCTCCGCGACCTGTCGGCGCAGGTCGGCGACATCGACGCCTCGATCGTCACCGCGGCGGGGCTCGCGCGCCTGCGGGCGCTCGATCCGCAATCCCTGCCGGAGATCGACGCGGCGTCCCGACTCGGCCCGCCACTTGCCGGCGTCGGTAAAATCGTCTGCATCGGCCTGAACTACTCCGACCATGCGCGCGAAGCCGGTCTGCCGATTCCCGACGAACCGGTCGTGTTCATGAAATCGACGACCGCAATCTCGGGGCCGACCGACCCGGTGATTCGCCCGCGCGACGCGCGCCGCCTCGACTGGGAGGTCGAACTCGCGTTCGTCGTCGGCCAGCGCGCGCGGCGCGTCAGCGTCGACGATGCGTCCGACCACATCGCCGGTTATCTGGTGCTCAACGACGTGTCCGAGCGCAGTTTCCAGTTCGATCGCGGCGGCCAGTGGGTCAAGGGCAAGTCGTTCGATACGTTTTGCCCGATCGGCCCGTGGCTCGTCACCGCCGACGCGGTGCCCGATCCGCAGGCGCTGGCGATCTGGCTCGAGGTCAACGGCCACCGCTACCAGGACGGCAACACGCGCACGATGATTTTCCCGGTCGTCGAGCTGCTGTCGCACCTCAGCCAGTTCATGACCCTCGAGCCCGGCGACATCGTCAGCACCGGCACGCCGCCCGGCGTCGGTCTCGGGGTCAAGCCCGAACCGGTTTATCTCGAGGTCGGCGACGAAATGCGTCTCGGCATCGATGGCCTCGGTGAACAGCGCCTGCGGGTCGTCGCCGAAGAATCCTGAACGATTTTCCGGATCATGCCGGCATGCCGCGGGCGCGACCAGTCCCGAAATCGGAACGTCGAACAGAGGTTTTTGTATGAAACCGTCACGGACTTCGTTTATGCCGACGCTTGCCGCGCCGGCGCATTCCACGGCGCGGCCGTTTCAGGGGTGCCCGGATAGCCGCCGTTGGCTCCGCGCTGGCGCTGCCGGTCATGCACGGCAAGAACGAGCCGGCGGAGGTCATCGTCGACGTTGCCGGCGTCGGCCGTCGGGGGCGCGACAAGGTCAACTGTACCGTGCCGGCGGTTGGCGAGCGCGGCGCCTACTTCTGGTATTCGTACCGGTGGCTGATGCGCGACCCGGATGGCAGCTGGTTCGCGGGTTGAGGCGGGACGAGCCGTTTCGCTCGAGGTTTGAAAATTGCGCCCGGGCATGGATTTGGCCCGATACTGCGACTATGCTGTGATATTCCCGAGGTCGGCAAGAAATCACCCAGCGATGCAACCCGGATTTTCCGCATGAGCGAACACGACGAGGCCATGGCCAACGCGCCGGCGTCGCGCCCGCAGCCACGCGTCGACTTTTTCGTCGATCGGCGCGGCCCGCTGCCGGCGGCGGCACTGGATCCCGGCGACGACGCCGCCACGACGAAATTTCCGGTGGTCGAGCCGGACGCGGTGACCTTTGTCTGGCGTGGCGAAGCCGATGCGGTCTGGCTGCGCCACTTCATGGCGCTGGAAACACCGGCCTTTCCGTTTCGCCGCAAACGCGGCAGCGACCTGTGGCATTTGCGCCTGCAGGTGCCGCAGCGCGCACGCTTCGAATACAAGTTCGATATCGTCCGCGACGGCAGCGGCGAATGGGTCAATGATCCACTGAATCCGAAATACGCAACCGATCCGTTCGGCGCCAACTCGGTCTGCGAAACCTGGGGCTACGAGGTACCCGAATGGTCGCTACGGGATACCGCCGTAGCCGTCGGCACGATCGAACACCTGCGAATCAGGAGCCGGGCGTTCCACGGCAAGCGCGAGATCGGCGTCTACGTTCCGGCCGGCTACGACGACAGCCACGTCTACCCGGTCGTCATCGTTCACGACGGTTACGATTACGTCGATCACGCGGCGCTGAAGACGATTCTCGACAACCTGATCGCGCGCGGCGACCTGCCGCCGCTGGTGGCGGCACTGACGCAGTCGCCCGACCGGTCGCGCGAATACGTCGACGATCCGCGCCACGTCGAGTTCGTCACGCGTGAAATGCTTACGGCGCTCGAATCCGCCTACGCGATCACCGCGAGCCCGCGCGGCCGGGTGCTGATGGGCGCGAGCCTCGGCGCGGTCGCGTCGCTGTCGATCGCGGCGCGCGCGCCGCGGCTGTTCGGCGGGGTCGTGCTCAAATCGGGTTCGTTCATTTTCAACCAGCAGCTGCTCGAGACGCGCGCCGAGCTGTTCCGCCGCGTGTCGGCATTCATCGACAGCTTGAGCGAGCACGAGCGCCTGCTGCATCGGGCCTTCGTCGCCTGCGGTCGTTACGAAGGGCTGGTCGAGGAAAACCGCCGGATGGCCGCTTTTCTGCGCCATGCCGGGGTTGCGACACGCTACGCCGAGAGCCGCGATGCGCACCACTGGGGCAATTGGCGCGACCAGACGCGCGCCGGTCTGATGTGGTGCCTGCAACCGACACTGGCACGGCGAGTAAGATAGAATAAGCGACTAAAAACCAGGGGGAGGGTAGGAACCATGGCCGACAAGATCCGCAATATCGGGTTGTCGCTCGGCGCCGATATTTGCTGGCCGATCTGCTACGAAACGCTGATGCGGAAACTCGATCTCGCGATTCCCGACGGCAGCGACACGCTGACGTTTCACGTCGAACGCACCACGATCGAACCGTTCAGTTTACGGCAACCGGTCAAGTACGACGTCGTCATTGACCGCCTGACGCACTGGTACAACACCCGGCGCGAGTGGATCAAAAAGGCGATCATTCTCGACGAGCTCTACGTCTACAACAACCCGTGGTCACTGCAGTCGAACGAAAAGCAGACCAGCTACTGCGCGATGATGCGCCTCGGCCTGCCGGTGCCGGAGACCTGGATGATCCCGCCCAAGGCCTATAACCACAGCGCCGACCTGCAGCCGACACTGCGCCAGTACGCGCGCTACTTCGACCTCGGCGAGATCGGCGACGAGATCGGCTACCCGCTGTTCATGAAACCCTACGACGGCGGCGCCTGGGTCGGCGTCAACAAGATCGAAAACCGGAACGAGCTGTGGCGCGCCTACGAGGGTAGCGGCACGCTGGTCATGAACCTGCAAAAAGGCATCGTGCCCTACGAATACTTCGTCCGCTGCATCGGTCTCGGCCCGCAGACCCGCTGCGTCAACTACGACCCGGCGGCGCCGCTGCACAACCGCTACAAGATGGACTACGATTTCCTCGACGCCGAAGACCGCGCGGTGCTCGAGGACATGACGCTGCTGATCAATTCGTTCTTCGGCTGGGACTTCAATTCCTGCGAGTCGCTGAAGCAAGACGGCACCTGGCACCCGATCGATTTTGCCAACGCCTGCCCCGACAGCCAGGTGACCTCGCTGCATTTCCACTTCCCGTGGCTGATCAAGGCCAACATCCGCTGGTCGGTGTTCTGCGCCGCGACCGATCGCAAGATGCGCATGAACCTCGACTGGACGCCTTACTTCGACATCGCGAAAAAGGACTTGCCGCTGCGCGAGCGCATCGCGGCCTATGCCGCCGTCGCGCGCGAGCGTTTCGAGGCCGAGCGCTTCGAGGAATTCTGCGCGACCCATCTCGCCGATCTCGACGACATCGCCGACGAGTTTTTCGCCTCCGACATCGCCCACGACGCGGTCCGGCAAAAAGTCACCGCGCTGTTCCCGGAGCACGAGATCGAGCCGTTCACCGAACTGTTCTGGCAGCGCATCCAGGAAGCCTGCAAGGTCGAGCGGGCGGCGCGATGAGGGAAGTCACGCAGTGGTATTCCGCGCGCATCGAGGGTGACATCACGGTTGCGCGCTGGGGCCACTACGGTACGCCGTTACTGCTTTACCCGACCGCCGGTGGCGACGCGCTCGAATGCGAGCGAATGCTGATGATCGACGCGCTGGCCGCGCCGCTCGAGGCCGGCCGGATCAAGGTTTACTCGGTCGACAGCGTCGCCGGCCGCGCCTGGGCGGAGAAGAAACCGGTCGACTATTGCGCCCGCCTGCAGAACGCCTTCGACGAGTGCATCGCGCGCGAGGTCGTGCCCGCAATCCGCACCGACTGCAACGACGCCGGTATCGAGGTCGTCGTTGCCGGCGCGTCGATCGGCGCGTTCAACGCGGTATCGACGGTCTGCCGGCATCCGGATCTGTTCAAGCTGGCGATCGCGATGTCGGGTTCCTACGATTTCGAGCGCCTGTTCGGCAAGGCGATGGCGGAACCCTTTTATTTCGCCGCGCCGCTGCTGTTCCTGCCGAACCTGGGTGAGTCCGAGCAGCTCGACTGGCTGCGCGACCGCTTCGTGCTGCTCGCGACCGGTACCGGCCGCTACGAGTACGCGCCCGATACCTGGCGCATGGCCGCGGTGCTCGGCGCCAAGGGCGTGCCCAACCGGGTCGACGACTGGGGCCCGGAGTGGCACCACGACTGGCCGACCTGGCGGCGCATGCTGCCGCAATACGTCGACGAATTCATTCCCTGAATTTTCCGCAACCGGATCCTGACCTGGAGGCATCGCGATGAACGTGATCTTTGTCGAACCCGCCTTTCCGCGCAACCAGCGCCAGTTCGTGCGCGCGCTGGCCGACACCGGCAACCGCGTGATCGGCATCGGCGAGCGACCACGCGACTGGCTCGACGGTGAATTGAGGGGCTGGCTCGACGGTTACGAGCAAATTTCGTCGGTGACCAACGAAGGCGCGCTCGAGGCCGCGGTGCGCCGGGTGCAGGACAGCCTGTGGGTCGACCGCCTCGAAGCGACCGTCGAGGCGCACGTGCTGGTCACCGCGCGGGTGCGCGAGAAGACCGGCATCCCGGGCCTGCCGGCAAAGGCTGCCTGGCTGTGCCGCGACAAGGTTGCGATGAAGGAGGCGCTGCGCCAGGCCGGCGTGCCCTGCGCCGCATCGGCCGCGGTCGCGAGCGTGGCCGAGGCGCGAGATTTCGCCGAGGCGGTCGGTTTTCCGCTGATCGTAAAGCCGCGCGACGCCGCCGGCGCATCGGGTACCCACCGCGCCGACGACGCCGGCGAACTCGAGCGCATCCTGCACGAGACCCACGTCGCCGACGGCGCCAGCGCCGCGATCGAGGAATTCATCACCGGCCACGAGGGCTTTTACGACACGCTGACCGTAAATGGCGAGGTGCGCCACGATTTCATCAGCCACTATTACCCTAACGTGCTCGAAGCGATGCGCACGCGCTGGATCAGCCCGCAAATCATCTGCACCAACCGCATGCAGGAACCCGGCTACGCCGAGATCTACGAACTCGGCAAGCGCGTCATCGACGTGCTCGGCATTACCACCTCGCCGACCCACATGGAATGGTTTTTCGGTCCGAAGGGGCTCAAGTTCTCCGAGATCGGCGCGCGTCCGCCCGGCGTCGGCCACTGGGACGTCTACTGTTACGCCAACGAGTTCGACCTGTTTCGCGAGTGGGCGCTGGCGGTGACCCACGGCCACAGCGAGCAGTCGCCGTCGCGCCGCTACGCCTGCGGCATCATCGCGCTGCGTCCGGACCGCGACGGCCGGATCTCGCACTACGACGGCGCCGACGAAATCTGGCGCCGTTTTGGCGACAACATCGTCGCGCATCATTTTCCCGAACCGGGCACGCCGACCCAGGGCGTCGAGGGCGGCTACATGGCGAACGCGTGGATGCACGTTCGCCATCCAGACTACGACGGCCTGCGCGAAATCATGAACACGATCGGTGAAACCATCCAGGTGCGCGCGCGCTGACGCTGCCGCCCGAAGTGGGTGGTGGCGCTAATCGAGCCCGGCCATCTCGAAACCGGCATCGGCGAGCGCTGCGAGCAGGCGCTCGCGCGCTGCGCCGACGCATTCGTCGAGCGGCGGCCGCACGCGCGACCAGTCCGGATCCCCGCCGTAGTGCGCAATCGTCGCTTTCATTCCGGGAATCATGACGTAGTTCTGAAAGATGGCGCGGATGGCGTCGAGCCCCGCCTGCTGATCGTCGGCATCGGCGTCGGTATAGCTCCGGTAGAGGCGCGCGATAGGCGCCGGGTTGACGTTGGCGGTTGCCGAAATGCAGCCACGCCCGCCGGCGCGCAGCGTCGCCAGCAGGAATGATTCCGAGCCGCAGAACACGTCGAAGCCGTCGGGCTGAAAGCGCTCGAGCATCGCGCTGGTGTTGTTCCAGTCGCCCGAACTGTCCTTGATTCCGGCAATCTGTTCGGGGTAGTCGCGCAACAGGCGCTCGATCAGGCTCAGCGTAATCGGCACGTTGGCGATGGGCGGAATGTGGTAGAGGTAAATTCGCAAGCGGGCGTCGCCGACGCGCTCGATGACTTCGGCATAACTGCGATAGAGCCCGTCATCGCTGACGTTCTTGTAATAAAAGGGCGGCAGCATCAGCACGCCGGCGCAACCCCCCGCGACCGCCGCGCGAGTCAACTCGACCGTGTCGGGCAGGGCGCAGCAACCGGTGCCCGGCATCATCCGGTCGGGTGGAATCCCGGCGTCGACCAGTTGCGCGAGCAGGTCGACCTTTTCCGCGACCGACATCGAGTTGGCCTCGGAATTGGTGCCGAAAACGGCGAGCCCGACGTCGTTGTCGACGAGCCAGCGGCAGTGTTGCACCAGGCGCGGGCCATCGGCATCGAGATTGTGGTCGAAGGGCGTGACGACCGGCGCGAGAATGCCGGCCAAACGGTTGGAGGTTTGCATATCAGGGCGAGCGTCGTAGCGGTGGCAAAGGCCAATTATCTTAGCCGAAAAGCAGGCGCCGAACGAGTCGCTGCGAGCCACCGGATTGAGGACGAGATTCTCGGCACATTCTTCCCGATTCCGGTTTTCGTTACGCTCGGTTTCGAGCATTCGGTCGCGAACAGGTACCTGATTCCCGTCGGCATGCCGGCCGCTGGCGACGACATCGACTGGATCGGTTGAGGCGGTAACCTGCTGCCGGTGACGCTCGGCAAATTTGTCGGCGGCGCCTCGGTCGCGCTGATGTACTGGATCGGCTACCGGCGCGCGCCGCGCGATATGCCGCTCGCGCTCTGATTCCACTGTCACGTCGCCGAACCGCCGGATAAACGCGGGTCGAACGGGCGTTTGTGAAATATTTCCGGATCTTGGCAGACCCTGGGTATTGCGTTCTTTCCGGTGCTTGGTTACTATTATTTGGGAATTAATTCCCAAAGATGACACGGATTACGACATGAAAAAAGATGAATCGATGATTGATGACGATACTGAAACAATCGACGTCGCGCGCCGTCGCGCGCTCTCGCGTCTGGGCCTGGTTGCCACTGCGGCTTACGTGGCACCGACGCTGATGACGATCAGTCAGTCGGCGCATGCCTCTGACGGTGGCTCCGGCGGCGGAGGCGGCTCCGGCGGCGGGGGTGGCTCCGGCGGTGGGGGTGGCTCCGGCGGCGGCGGGGGCCACGGCGGTGGTAATTCCGGCCACGGTGGTGGTTCTGGTGGCTCAGGCGGCTCAGGCGGCTCAGGCGGCTCAGGCGGCTCAGGTGGCTCAGGCGGCTCAGGCGGTTCCGGCGGTTCCGGCGGCGGTCCGGGTGGCACCTCCGGCGGTAGTCCGGGTGACGATGCCGGCTCGCGGGGCGGCAGCGCCGGTTCGGACGGTGCCTCCGCCAACGTCGAAAGATAATCGCAATCCCTCACCCGCGTCGAAGGCGCGGCGATTCCCCCGGTCGCTCCGGCGACCGGGGACTCCTCTCGGGCCCGGGGCGCGGCGCTTCGGCGATGCGAAAAACCAATGAGCGACGCCACGCAATACCTGGTTTTCGATGCGATGTCGCAGCCGGTACGCCTGCAGGGTTGTGGCGAGCTCGTCGAACGGATCGGGGTGCTGTTTTCCGGCTGGCCGATCGCCAGCGACCAGCCGGTCACCGCGCGCCCGGTGCTGAACGTGACGCATGACGGCGACGCGTATCGCTTTGCCGGCGACTGGCTGCGCGAGCCATTGGTCCGCCAGGATCTCGCAAGCGCGGCGAGCGCGCTCGTTGCCGAAGTCATGCGCGCCTGGGCGCGTGACGGCAATCGCTGGCTGTGCCTGCACGGAGCGGCGGCAAACTTCGGCGGCCGGCTGGTCGTCTTTCCGAGCCAGTACCGTGCCGGCAAAAGCCTGCTTTCGACCGCGCTGGCCGCGGCCGGTGTGCCGATTTACGCCGATGACGTACTGCCGATCCGGATCGACGACGGGCTCGCCATGGCACCGGGTCTCGCGCCTCGGCTGCGCCTGCCGTTACCGGAAAATCTCGGGCGGACGACGCGCGATTACGTCGATCGGCATCGCGCGTTCGGCAGTGCGAAATATCTGTACCTCGATCTCGCCGGGCGCGAGTTGGCAGCACGTGGCGAACTCGCGCCGGTCGGCGGTTTCGTGCTGCTCGAGCGCGAAATCGGGGTGGCGCCGGTACTCGAACCGGTACCCGCTGCGACGGTGCTGAAGCAAGTCGTCTGGCAAAACTTTTCACGCCAGGCCGAGGCGCCGCGCATACTGGATGCGCTTGGCCGGCTGGTCGCGCAGGCGCGACGCTACCGGTTGCGTTACGATCGGGTCGAAGAAGCCGTGGCGCTGCTGCGGGACGAATTCGGTCGCTGGTCGCTGCGCACGCCGAACGCGCCGGGCAATGCGCGCCCGTCGCGCCCGGGCCGCGAAGAATCATCGGCGCTGCGTCGCGGGCAGTTGCGGCGACGCTTCGACATCGAGATGCGCGAGGTCGATGACGAGTGTTTTCTCGCCGATCTCGGCGGCGCTGCAATCCACCATCTGAACCCGATCGGCAGGGCGGTCTGGACGCTGCTGGCGAGACCGATCGGCGCCGACGAGATCGCCGCGGTCGTCGCCAGTGCCTTTCCCGACATCGAACGCGAGCGGATCGAACAGGATCTTGGCGACTTGATCTCGGTGTTAAAACGCAAGGGTTTGATCGAGCAAGGTGACGACGACGGTCCGGGAGAGCCGCCGAAATCGCGCTGCGGCTGACCCCGTGCTCGCGAGACCTCCCCTGGGGGTGCTCGTCTAATCACCGGTTTTATTCACTTCGCAATTACAGTACCATGGCCCGAGTTCCAGATTGATGCCAATAATAATGCGGACTTACGGAACCTATCCACCGGCCTGGATTATTATTTTCAACTGAACTGAGCGCGTGGCGCGCGACTCGCGATCGGACGGGGCATCCGATACCGAATAACAACGGGCGCGGGCCAGGAATAAAACAAGATCAGTAGTTATAACGATTGAGGAGATCGAAATGAAATTCAAGCTTCAAGGCAAGCGGTCGGCCGTGCTGGTCGGACTGCTGGCGGTCATGACCGCGCTTTCGGCCATACCGCAGACGGCGTCGGCTCGCGATGAGATCACCGTCGCCTACTTCCTCGAATGGCCGATGCCGTTCCAGTACGGCAAGGTCGAGGGCATCTACGAAGACCGGCTCGGCGTCGACATCAACTGGGTCGCGTTCGACACCGGCACCGCGATGTCGGCGGCGATGGCCTCGGGCGACGTGCAGATCGCGGTCAGCCAGGGCGTACCGCCGTTCGTCGTCGCGACCTCGGCCGGCCAGGACCTGCAGACCGTCGACGTCGCGGTCTCGTACGCCGATAACGACAACTGCGTCGTTGCCGAACGGCTCGAGATCGACAAGAGCAACGTGAAGGAACTCAACGGCAAGAAGGTCGGCGTGCCGATCGG
>JBPEYE010000397.1:0-3031 GCA_052030825.1 Gammaproteobacteria bacterium
CTGCATCGCCCAGTCGATCTGCGCCTCCCCGGTGTTCGCGGTCACGCGGCCGTTGCCGATGCCCTCGGTGATCGACGGCCCTTCGCTCATTTCGACCTCGCCACAGGCGATATAACTGTACATCGCGCTGCCCATGCAATCGGCGAGCACGATCTGGACGTCGGGGTTTTTCGCCTTCAGGAAATTCGACACGCCGGCGATCGTGCCGCCGGTGCCGATTGCGCAGACGAAGGCGTCGACCCGGCCGCCGGTCTGGCGCCAGATCTCGGGGCCGGTCGATTCGTAATGCGCGAGGCGGTTGGCGAGGTTGTCGAACTGGTTGACCCAGACCGCGCCGTCGAGGGTCTGGGCGAAGCGGTCGGCCTGCTTCTGATAGTTCATTTCGTCTTCGTAGGGCACGGTCTCGACGCTGCGCACCTCGGCGCCGAGGGTTTCGAGAATTTCGACCTTCGACGGCGACACCTTGTCGGGCATGTAGATCACGCACCGGTAGCCGCGCGCGTTGCAGATGTGGGCAATGCCGATGCCGGTGTTGCCGGCGGTGCCCTCGACGACGGTACCGCCGGGTTTGAGGCGGCCGTCCTTTTCGGCCTCGCGGATCATCCACCAGGCGGCGCGGTCCTTGACCGAACCGCCCGGGTTCATGAACTCGGCCTTGCCGAGGATTTCGCAGCCGGTCTCGATCGATACGGCGTTCAGGCGGATCAGCGGCGTATTGCCGATCGCGTCGATGAAGCCGTTGCGGATATCCATGATTCTGGCACCGGGTTATTGGGCAATCAGGATATACCTTCGCCGTGGTGAAGGGTAGGGGCGCCGCCGGCGGCGAACTCGACTTGCATTCGGAGGTCAATCCGGATTAGCGTTGCTGCACTGAACGGAGTGATGGTTGTCGTGTCGTTAGGGAAACTCATGCCTTACCTGATTTTTGTCGCGGTCCTCGCGGGCGCGGCCGTGCTGCTGCGACCCGACCCGCCACCGGCAGCCGAACCCGTGCCGACCGCGGACGGGCGCGACTCGACGCGCACACGCGATTCGTCCGGTGCTGATGGCGATCCACTCGCGGCAGTGCGTGGAGCGATGCCGGCGGGCGACCTGGCCGGTCTCGAGTCCCGCCTCGAGCGCGAGGTGGCGGCCCGGCGCGCGCTCGAACGCCAGGTAGACGCGCTTGCGCGCGAACTCGCGGAGTTGCGCGCCT
Source organism: Gammaproteobacteria bacterium (assembly GCA_052030825.1). Lineage (GTDB taxonomy): Bacteria > Pseudomonadota > Gammaproteobacteria. The sequence goes on from JBPEYE010000397.1 coordinate 1,199, forward strand.
CGGTCGGGGCCCCCGACCCGGCCGGAGCCGGGCCGTTCGCCGAGGCGGACCCGGAGCCGGCCGACGACGACCCGCTCGAGCGCCGCGAATGGTTCGACGAGCAGGCACTGCTCGAGGCCGGCATCGACGCGTTCGAGGCCGAGACGCTGAGGCGCTTCTACGAGGAGCTCGAACTCGAACGGCTGACGCTGCGCGATCAGGCGCGACGCGAGGACTGGAGCGACGCCGAGCTGCGCACCGCGCTGCAGACGCTCGACAACCGCGAGGAAGCGATGCGCCAGCGCCTCGGCGATGCCGCCTACGATGCCTACCTGTACGCCGCCGGTCGCCCCAACCGCCTGGTCGTGACCAGCGTACTGGCCAGCGCGCAGGCGGGGCAAGCCGGCATCGTCTCCGGCGATCGCATCATCCGCTACGACAATCAGCGAGTCTACAACTGGCGCGACCTGCGCGAGGCGATGGCGGGCGGCAGTATCACCGACACGATTGCGGTCGAGGTCGAGCGCGACGGCGACACGCTGCAGTTTTACCTTGCCCGCGGCCCGCTCGGCGTACGCACCGACTCGCAAAGCATCGCGCCCTGAACCGCGCCCGTTATCGGGAGCGCATCGCTGCGAGGCAATCTCCCGAATTCGGGCAAGTGTCGGGAGATTGCTTCGTCGGCTGCGCCTCCTCGCAATGACGGCGTGCTTGCCGTCATCGCGAGCGAAGCGAAGCAATCTACGGTATGCTGCACCGAACAGGGAACGCATAACCGATAGCCAGGAAGGTAATCTTGATCTACTCACCTGCCGTTTACCTCATGGCGAACCGGCGCCATGGAACTATCTATACGGGCGTCACTGCCGACCTGCCGAAACGGGTATGGCAGCACAAACATGGGCTGACGTCGGGATTTTGCAAGAAATACAATCTGCACCGGCTGGTCTACTACGAACTCATGGACGATATGTACTCGGCGATCTCCCGCGAGAAGCAAATCAAGGCGGGCCCTCGGCGAAAAAAAATCGCGCTGATCGAGCAGGATAACCCCGATTGGCGCGACCTGTATCCCGACATCGAGAACTGAGGGGGATTGCTTCGTCGGCTGCGCCTCCTCGCAAAGACAATGTGCCCGCCGTCATTGCGAGCGAAGCGAAGCAATCTCCCTGCATCGGGCGAGTTCGAAGAGGATGCTTCGTCGGCTGCACCGTATCGCAATTTCGGATTGAACTCGCGTCATTGCGAGCGAAGCGAAGCAATCTCGCGGGTTTATGCAGAAGCCAGGGGATTGCTTCGGCACTGCGTGCCTCGCAATGACACCTTTAGGGGGCGTTGCGGGTGATTAGCCAGTCAATCGCCTGGAACGTAGTCAGCGCGAGGACGAGGATGATCGCGAAGAACACCAGCGTGCGCTGCTCGAAGGTTTCGCCGCGCCATTGCTCGATCTGCACGAGGATCCAGTCGGACAGAAAATACAGCGTAATGCCAACGAGCGTGTAGTAGACGAATTCCATCACAGGCTGTCGGGCCGGTAGACGTGAAACGCGAGCAGGTAGACGATCACGCCCGACACCGACACGTAAAGCCACAGCGGCAGCGCCCAGCGCGCGATCCGCGGGTGCCAGGCGAAGTTGCCGCGCGCGGCGAAGTAGACGGTGCCGAGCACCAGCGGCACGATCACGCCGGCGAGCACGATGTGCGACCACAGCAGGGTGAAGTAAATCGGCCGAATCCAGCCCTCGCCGGCGAACGGCATATAGCCGACCCTGGCGTGGTAGGTCAGGTAGGACACCAGGAATACCGTCGACACGACCAGCGTCGCGATCATCGTGTTGCGGTGCGCGGTGCGCC
>JBPEYE010000398.1:0-5161 GCA_052030825.1 Gammaproteobacteria bacterium
CTGAACAGCAGGTCGGCGCCCTGTTCGGCGCCCTGTTCGGCCTCGAGCCGCCAACGATCGGTGATGCGGTAGCGCAGGTTCAGCGTGTTGATCGATTCGACCAGGCCGACGCCGTAGCTGACGTAGAGTCGCGGCGACAGGTAGCGGCCGACGACCAGCGAGGCCTGTTCGCCGGTATCGCTGCTTTCGACGCGCAGGTCGTCGAAGCCGAAGCGGTCGCCGAGCGATCGCGCGATGCGATCGCCGCCGGTCAGGCCCAGCGCCAGCGCCGCGTTGGCCATCATCGCGCCCTGCTCGCCGGTCGCGGTATCCAGCGGACCGCCGGTCAGCAGGTAGGAAAGCGTATCGGTCTGGCCCATCGCCGGGCTCGAGAACAGGTCGAGCTGCGGTTGGCGCAGGCGCCCGCTGACCCGCAGGCCGGCGGTGACGTTACCGGTCTTGCGAACCGCGGTCACGTCGAGTCCCGGGTTTGCCAGCGGGCCACCGGCGAAAAGCAGCCTGCCGCTCTCGATGTCGAGTCGCTGGCCGTAAGCGCGGTAGCGGCCATCGTAAATATTGATGATACCGCTGCCGCGGGTTGGCTGCCCGGGCTGTTCCTCGATCGTCAGGTTGCCGCCGAGCCGGCCCTCGAAGCCGAAGCCGAAAAAGGTCACGCGCTCGCCGAGAATGACGTTGACTTTCGCCATGACCTGCCATTTTTTCTCCGGCGGCCGGTCGCCACCGATGATCACCGTGTCCTCGGACACGCTTGCCGCCGAGGTCACGTCTCGCGGTTGCAGCTTGGCCCGCGGGATGCGCAGGTCTCCCTGCACGTCGACGGTTTGCTCACGTACCGTGACGACGAGATTCGGCGCCACGATCACCGTCGCCTCGGGAATGCGCGCGATCAGAAAATCATTGCCGTCGATCTTGATTCGGGTCGGCCAGCCACGCGCGGCATCGAGTTCGCTCTCGCCCTCGAGCACCAGGTTGCCCTCGCCCGAACGGGCGCGGGCGGTGAAGGTCAACAGGCCGCGTTCGTCGCTGACCGCTGTCAGCGTGATTCCGGCAAGATCGAGACCGAGGCGCGGCACCCGCACCGCGCCGTCGCGCAGCTCGGCGCGGCCGACCAGTCGCGGTTGCGCCAGCGTGCCGGTGGCGTCGAGGTCGACCCGAATCTGGCCGCGCGGTCGCTCCAGGTCGGGCTGCACCGATTCGAGCAGCGACAGGTCGCGAACGTCCAGCGCCACTTGCGCCGCGATCGGCTGGTTCGCCGGATCGAGCGCGAGGATGCGGGCGCCGGGTAACTCGATCCGCGCCATCAGGCTGTTTTCACCGATCACCATTTCGCTGCGCGCGGTCACTCCGGCGGCGCCGAGGGAGATTTCGAGATCGACATCGCGAAACGCCCAGCGCCCGGGTTCGCCGTCGGGCAGCGGATAGGCGAGGCTGCCTTCGCGCGCGCGGATGCGGACCGAGCCCAGCAGGCGGTCGGGCCAGCGCAGTTCGAGTTCGGACTCGAGCTCGAGCTGGCCTTCGAGTTCGAAGTTGGGCGGCAGCCACGGGCGCGCGAGGTTTGCCAGGGCGAGCCGGTTTCCGCGCACTTTCAGGCTGCCGGGCCAGCCGCCCGCCGGATCGACGCGCAGCTTGCCATCGGCTTCGATGCTGCCGCCGGCGATTTTCGCTTCGAGCCGGTAGTCGATCGATTCGAAGTCTTTGCTGGTGGCGATCGCGTCGAGACGCTCGACCTCGAGCGCGAGGCGCGGTACCGCGAATGCGATTTCCGCGAATCGCGCCTCGCCGCCGATGCGCGGCTCTCCCAGGGTGCCGCCGAACCTGACGTCGACCAGGGCGCGGCCGCGCAAGCCGTCGATCTCCTCGATCCAGGCCTCGAGCAGCGCCAGATCGTTCAGGTTCAGTCGCGCTTCGCCTTCGAGCGGCTGTTGCTGCGGCACCAGCGCCAGCGCTTCGGCACCCGTCAGGCGCAGGCGTCCTTCGAGGCGTTCGTCTTCGCGTAACGCCAGGCGAGCGCTGGCATCGATGCCGCTATCGGCCAGGATCAAACGCAGTTCGCCGCCGCGGTAGGCAATGCGCTCGGCACGCTCGGTTTCGAGTCGGTAGGTCGCAACGCCCGGCGCGAGTTCGACCGAGAGTTCGCCGCGTAACCGTTGCGCGGGCGCGAGCCGCAACTGTGCGCGGGTCGCGGCGAGCCCGTCGAGGCCAAGGCCTGGCGGCAACCACGGCGCAAGGCGGGCGAGGGCGAAACGCTGCAGGTCGAGATTGGCTTGCCAGTCCTCGCCGGCACCGGCGACCGTTGCGCACAGGCGCGCGCCCGCGGCCTCGGCGAGACACAGGTCGCGCAGCGCTGTTCGTTCGGCCGCCAGCGTCAGTGGCGCCGGCGCCGCCAGCGTCCAGCGGCCGAATCCGGCGCCGTCGATTGCGGCGTCGATCAGTTGGCCCTGCCAGGCGAGCCCGTCGAGACTGCCGTCGAGCTCGAGCCGGGCGCTGCCGGCCTCGGCATCGGCACGCGCGCGGATCCGGCGCGAGTCGGCGTTGACCTCGACGCGTCGGAGGGCTAACCCGTCGCGCCGCACATCCTGCGCGACCAGCGCGATATCGAGATTCTGTGTTGCCAGCTTGGCACCGGGCCGGGTCGGCAGATCGAGCTTCGTGCTGCCGTCGAGTTGGGCGATGGCGGTGTCGGCAAAACGCAGTTCGGTGCCGACAAATGACGCCTCTACGGTCGGTGCGGCGCGGGCGCCGACGATCGTGCCGCCGGCGACGAGTCTGCCCGCGGCTTGCGGGTAGAGTTCGGCGAGGTCGGGACTGTCGAGCGTCCAGCGCAGGTCGATCCGTTCACCGACGTTGCCGGACAAGCTGGCCGCAGTGTTGCCCGATTCGAATTCGAGGGTGGCGATTTCGAACCGGTCGTTGTCGACTTCGAGCCGGCTCGTCAACGACACCGGGTAACCGCGCAGGTTACCGCGTAAACCAGTGACGTCGAGCCGCGCGCGCGGCCTGCCGTCGACGATCTGTCCGCTGCTCGCGAGCTCGGCGTCGAGGCGGCCGGGCCAGGCCGGCGCGAAGCGCTCGGGATTGACATCGCGCAGGCGCAGCTGCGCCTGCCATGCGAGCGCCGGCACCAGCGTCAGGCGGCCGTCCGCCTGCAGCCTGCCGTCGACGGTGTCGATCTGCAAGGCATCGATCTCGATCGCGTCGTAAGCTGGCGTGAAGCGCGCCTGGCCGAGTTCGAAATCAGCCTCCACCGCCACCGGCAAGCCCTCGTCGGCGCGCAACTTGCCGCGCAGTGCGAGGCTCGTGGAATTGCCGCTCGCCGATAGTTGCAGCGCGCCGGCCAGTAACGGCAGCGACGGGTCGATCTGGCGCGTGTCGAAGGCTTCGCTGGCGGCTTCGAGGCGCCAGCCGAGACGCGCAAGCGGTTGCTCGACGACGAGTTCGAGTTCGAGCGGTACCGCGCCGCTCAGGCTTTGCTCGAGCCGCGTCTGCTCGAGATTGCCGGCGAGGCGGCCGTCGCCTTCGAGCCGCTCGCCCGAGCGCAGGCGCGTCTGCCAGCCCAAAGACAGTTCGTGCGCATAGGTTTCGCCCGGATCGAGTTTGCCGGCGACCTGCGCGGCATGCTCGCCGGCGCTGACTTCCAGGCGCTCGATGTCGATGCCCTGCGAGGTCCAGTCGGCGGCGAGCCGTATTCGATCGAGGTGAAATTGCGACGCTCCCCGGGTGACGTCGACACCGTCTATCGCCAGCCGGCCGATGCGTAACCGCAGCGGTAGCGCAATCGCGGGCGGTTGCGCTGCCCCGGGCGAGGCGTCTTCGGCAGCCGTGGTGGCCGGCAACTCGAGTTCGAGGCCATCGATCTCGGCGGCCTCGACGTCGAGGCGGCCGCCGAGCAGCGCCCACAGGTTCCAGCGCAGTTCGACGCCCGCGGTGCTGACCGCGAAATCGGCGCCGCGGTAGCGAAGCGCGTCGACGCGCAACGGGCCGAGGATTCGTCCCGACAGACCGGAGATCTCGAGTTCACCGGCGATTCGCGGCCGCGCGGTGTCGAAGGCCCAGTGCAGGCCGGACTCGCTGGCGACGAGCCAGCTCGCGACCAGCAGCGGCAACAGCAGCAGGATCGCCAGGCCGATGAGCAACCGGCGGATCACAGGTCCGGCCCGATGTTGATATGCAGCCGCCAGTCCTCGTCCTCGCTGATCGAGTTGGCGACGTCGACGCGCACCGGTCCGATCGGCGATTTCCAGCGCAGGCCGATGCCGGCGCCGCGCTCGAGCTCGTCGCCGATCTCGTCGACGATATCGTCGAAAGCGTTGCCGATGTCATAGAACAGGGCGATGCCCCAGCGGTCGTTGAAATAGTGCTCGTACTCGGCGCTGCCGACGAGCAGATAGCGACCGCCGATGACTTCGCCGTCGTCATCGGTCGGGCCCAGCGACTGGTAGGCGTAGCCGCGCACGCTGTTGCTGCCGCCGGCGAAAAAACGCAGCGACGACGGGATCTCGTCGAATTCGTCCGTCTCGGTGTTGCCGAAGGTGCCGCGCATGATGATGCGGTCGCGCGGACCCAGCGAGGTAATGAACTTGAGGCTCGTGCGCAGCTGCGCGAAGGTCGTGTCGGATGCGAAATTTTCGTTCGCGCCGCGCAGGCTGATATCGAAGCGCACGCCATCGAGCGCGTAGATGAATTCGCGCCCCCAGATGCGGCTCCAGGCGACGCCCGGGATCAGCAACGTCGACGTGTCGGATTCGTCGCCGACGGTGAAGTCCTCGCGCTGCAAGTCGAGCGACAGGGTTTCGCGCCACCGCCCACGGCCTTGCTGGAGGCTGACGCCGACCTCGCGTCTGAGGCTCTCGGAATCCTCGACGTTTTCCTCGATCTCGCCGGCGCGGTAGACGATCTGGTCGGTGCGCGGGTTGAGTACCGGGACGCGGTAGTTCGCAACCAGGCTGTGGCCGATCTCGGAGATCTGCAGCTCGGTGTCGAAGCGGTGGCCACGTTCGTTGATGCGCGGCATGCGCCAGCCGAAGCTGGTACGCGCGCCGGTATCGGTGCCGTAACCAATGCCGAAGTCGTAGCGATGCCGGCTGCGCGGCGTCAGCGTGACCTCGATCGGTACCTCGACGGCGTCGCGATCGAGCGCGCCCGGCGCGACCTCGACGGTCTG
>JBPEYE010000399.1:0-2291 GCA_052030825.1 Gammaproteobacteria bacterium
CAGATTTCCTCGGTCTTCTCGTCGAGCATGACGAACAGCACGCGCGGAGTGCCGCCGCCCGACTTCTTGATCTTGTCGATGACTTCCTTGTGCTGCAGCATGTAGTTGCAGACGTCCTCCATCGACGTGAATTCGGCGTGCTCTTTTTCCTGCGGCACGAACACGCGCGGGTGGTGGCCGTCGAACGAATCGAAGTAGTTGATGTGATAAAACCGGTTGACGAATTTCTCGAGACCGAGCAGGTTGAACGCGGTCGGCGAGACGAAAAAAATCGGCGTTTCGTTGCGACGGAAATAGGTCAGGATGTCGGAAAGTCCGCGGACTTTGGCGGATTTGGCCATTATTGTTCTCCCCCTTTATTGGATAATGGTCGTGTTCGCTAATGCTCGAGCGATACTATAAGATTAACGCCCTCGACGCAGAAAGTTAAGCGCAGACCCCGATAATGCCCCGACCAGGTCGCCGCCGTCGGCGCCAGGCGCCCGCCGAAAAGCCGGTTCTGATTCACCAGATCGACCGCCAGGTTCTGCGCAATCGATTCCCGCCGCTCGAGCCGCTCGACCCCGAACAGCTCGAGTTCATCCACGACGTTTCCCTGCGTATCCTCGAGGAAGAGGGCATCGAGGTGCTCGGCGACCGGGCGCTCGAACTGTTCCGCCGCGCCGGCGCCGAAGTCGACGACGCCGGCGTCGTGCGCATGGACCGCGGCCTGGTCCTCGAGACCGTCGGTCGGGCGCCGTCAAGCTTCGAGGTCGTGCCGCGCAACTCCGCGCAGAAAATTTTCGTCGGCGACAACGTCATCAACTTCGGCCTCGTCTCGGGCACTCCGAACGTGCACGACAACATCAACGGCCGTCGCGCCGGCAACTTCGAGGACTACAAGAAACTGATCAGCTTCGGTCAGTATTTCAACGTGCTGACCTTCTTCGGCAACCAGGCAACCGCGCCGACCGACCTGCCGGCCAACTCGCGTCATCTCGATACCACCTACGTCAACCTGACGCTGTCGGACAAGCCGTTTTTCGCCACCGGTATCGGCGGTGGGCGAGCGCGTGACGCGATCGAGCTGTGCGCGATCGCGCGTGGCTTGTCGATGGACGAGATGAAATCGAATCCCGGCGTGATGACCAATATCAACGTCAATTCACCGCGCAAGCTCGACGACGCAATGGCTTACGGCGCGATGCAGCTGGCGCTGTTCGGCCAGCCGGTTACGGTGACGCCGTTTACGCTGATGGGCGCGATGACGCCGGCGACGATGGCCGGCGCGCTGGCGCAGCAAAACGCCGAGGCGCTGCTCGGCATCGCGCTGCTGCAGCTGACCAACCCGGGCGTACCCTGCATCTACGGCGGCTTCACGTCGAACGTCGACATGCGCTCGGGTTCGCCGGCCTTCGGCACGCCCGAGAACGCGCTTGCCAACATCGCCGGCGGCCAGCTCGCACGCAGGTATGGCCTGCCGTACCGCTCGAGCGCGTGCAACGCGTCGAACGCGGTCGACGCGCAGGCGACCTACGAGACGCTGATGGCGCTGTGGAGCTCCGTGCTCGGTCACGGCAACCTGATCTACCACACCGCCGGCTGGCTCGAGGGCGGGCTGGTCGCATCGTTCGAGAAGCTCTTGATCGACTGCGAGATGCTGCAGCACATGAGCGCGATGCTCGCGCCGCTGAAGATCGATCTCGACGAAGTCGGTCTCGACGCGATGCGCGAAGTCGGCCCGGGCGGACATTTCTTCGGCTGCCAGCACACGATGGAACGCTACAAGACCGCGTTCTACGAACCTTTCATCAGCGATTGGCAAAACAGCGAAAACTGGACGCTCGCCGGCGCGAAGGACGCGACCGCACGGGCTACCGAGCTGTGGCCCAGGATTCTCGCCGAATTCGAGCCGCCGCCGATCGACCCGGCGATCGACGAGGCCATGCGGGCCTACATGGCAACCCGGAAAGAAGCGCTAGGCAGCGAAGAGCCACTGCTCGAACCCACCGAATAGCGACGCGGAAAGCGCGTCCGGCTAAGCCACGACAGCCTGATCCAGGGGTTTCGTCTGAGTCGGGAAAATCAAGTTAATCAGGCAATCTGTCTCCGGAACCTTTGCGGTAGCCGACCCTCGGAATGCCCGCGCTTTAGCCGGATATTTTTTCGATCCGGTTGGGCAGGCCGCGGCCGTTGTTCCAGAAGCGATTCGGATTGCTGCGGTCGGGATCGTAGTTGGCGCGACTGACCCAGTCCTCGCGCAGGAAAATGACGGGCTCTTCGTAGTGGTGTACGTCGTGCACCACGTCCAT
>JBPEYE010000004.1:0-6223 GCA_052030825.1 Gammaproteobacteria bacterium
AATTCTGATCGTTTTCGGCAGTTCCTGTCGAGAACCATGCAGTGAACGCCAAGCAGGCAGAACAATAACGGTTTGTGAGCAAACCCAATCGAAGAGAGGAAGCAACATGAAATTCAAACAACTGTTAACCACCCTGGGCCTCGCGCTGGTGCTCGCCACGGGCGGCGCGCAGGCGGCCGACAAGCTGCGCATTGGCGTCGAGGGCGCCTACCCGCCGTTCTCGTGGAAAGAGTCCGACGGCACGCTGAAGGGTTTCGACATCGAAATCGCCGAGGCGCTGTGCGAGGAAATGGATCGTGAGTGCGAGCTCGTCGAGCAGGACTGGGACGGCATGATCCCGGCGTTGCTGGCGCGTAAATTCGACGCCATCGTCGCATCGATGTCGATCACGCCGGAGCGCAAGAAACGCGTCGACTTCACCGGCAAGTATTACAACACGCCGGCCAAGTTCGTCGCGCGCAAGGGTTCCGACCTGCAGATTTCGAAAGCGGGCCTCAAGGGCAAGCGCATCGGTCTGCAACGCGGCACGACCCACCAGTGCTACATGGAGAAGATGTATCCCGACGCCGAGCTGGTGCTTTACGCGACCCAGGAAGAAGTCTTCCAGGACCTCGCGATCGGCCGCATCGACGCGCAGTTTTCCGACTCGATTGCCGCCGACGACGGTTTCCTGAAAACCGATGCCGGCAAGGACTTCGCCTTCATTGGCGGTGACCAGCACGACATGGAATGCCACGGCGAGGGCGCCGGTATCGCGGTGCGCAAGCAGGACAAGGAATTGCGCGAGGAGTTCAACCAGGCGATCAAGGCGATTCGGGACAACGGCACGTATCAAAAGATCAACGCCAAGTACTTCGATTTCGATATATTCGGCGGTTGAACCGATTGGCCTGAATACCCGGCCCGCCTGACGCGGGCCGGGTACTGGCCGGAGCCGGAACGTGGATGCGATACTCGAATATCGGGGCCAGCTGCTCGACGGCACCCTGGTTACGATTCAGCTAGCGCTGCTGTCGCTGATCATTGCGGTATTCTTTGGCCTGCTCGGCGCCTGGGCCAAGCTGTCGAAGAACGTGATCGCGCAAAAAACCGCCGCCGGCTACACGACCATCGTGCGCGGCGTACCCGATCTGGTATTGATCCTGCTGGTATTCTTCGGCGGCCAGGAACTCGCCAACCAGTTCGGCCAGCTGACCGGTTTGTGGGATTACATCGAAATCAGCCAGTTCGCCGCCGGCGTCGGCACCATCGGCGTGATCTTCGGCGGGTATTTCACCGAGACGTTTCGCGGCGCGATCCTCGCGATCCCGCGCGGCCAGATCGAAGCCGGCGTCGCCTGCGGCATGAGCCGCCTGACGATTTTCCGCCGCATCATCTGGCCGCAGATGGTACGTTACGCGCTGCCGGGCTTTTCCAACAATTGGCTGGTGCAGATCAAGTCGACCGCACTGGTGTCGGTCATTGGCCTGCAGGACGTCGTCTACAACGGTTTCGTCGCCGGCCGCTCGACGCGCCTGCTGTTCACCTTCATGTTCGCGGTGCTGATCATCTACCTGGTGCTGACGGCGATTTCCGACGCCGGCCTGCGCTGGCTCGATCGCAAGTACAGCAAGGGCATCGTCCGGGCCGAGGAGAACTGACGCGATGATCGAGTGGCTGCAAACCTACTCGCCGATCGACATCGTCCTGATCGCGCAGAACTTCGATCGCTTTTTGCTCGGCGCCTGGGTCACGCTGCAGCTGACCGCACTCGCGCTGATCATCGGTGGACTGCTGTCGATTCCGCTCGCGATCGTGCGCGCCGGCAACAACCCGTACCTGAATGCGCCCGTGTGGGCGTTTACCTACGCTTTCCGCGGTACGCCGCTGCTGGTGCAGACCTACCTGATTTACTACGGCCTCGGCCAGTTCGAAGCGGTGCGAGAGTCGTTCCTGTGGGGGCCGATCCTGTCGAACGCGTGGTGGTGCGCGCTGATCGCGTTCTCGCTGAATACCGCGGCTTACACCACCGAACTGCTGCGCGGCGCGATCGAGTCGACCTCGCGCGGCGAGGTCGAGGCGGCCAAGGCCTGCGGTTTCAGCAAGGCCAGGCGGATGCGCCGCATCATCCTGCCGAGCGCGTTTCGCCGCGCATTGCCGGCGTACTCGAACGAAGTCATCTTCATGCTGCACGGCTCGGTTGTCGCCAGCACGATCACGATCCAGGATCTGCTCGGCGTCGGCCGCTGGCTCAATGGTCGCTATTACCTCGCCTACGAGGGCTTCATTACCGCCGCGGTGCTGTACCTGATCATCGTGCTCGCGATCTCGCGCGGTTTCCGCTACTGGGAAAAGCACTGGCTCGCGCACCTCTACCCGCAGGACGCGGTCAAGACCAAGCCGAAGAAGGGCCTCGCGTCGTTCCGCATCTGAGTGCCGTCGGTGCCCCGGTCGACTGAACACTTCGACACGATCGTCGTCGGCGGCGGCCTCGTCGGCGCGGCCGTGGCCGGCGGGCTCGCGGCACGTGGCGTACGCGTCGCGGTACTCGACGGCGAGGACCGCGATCATCGCGCCTCGCGCGGCAACTTCGGCCTCGTCTGGGTACAGGGCAAGGGCGCCGATTACGCGCCCTACGCGCAACTGAGCGGACATGCCGCGCGCCAATGGGGCGAGTTCGCCGAATTACTCGCGCACGAAACCGGCATCGACGTCGCCCTCGAGCAGACCGGCGGCTACGATTTCTGCCTCGATGAATCCGAGTTCAATGCGCGTGCCGACGAAATGCGCCAAGTCGCCGCGCATACCGGCGGCGAGTTCAGCTACGAAATGCTCACCGGCGACGAGTTGCGCCAACGCCTGCCGCAGGTGTCGGCCGACGTGCTCGGCGCGAGCTTTTCGCCGCAGGATGGCCACGTCAATCCACTGCTGCTGCTGCGCGCGCTGCATCAGCGGATACGAGCGCGCGGCGGCCGTTACATCACCGCGGCGAAGGTGCGGACGATTTCGCCGCGCGGCGACGGCTTCGAGCTCGACAGTAACGCCGGCCGTTTCGGCTGCGGCCGCGTCGTCGTCTGCGCCGGGCTCGGCACGACCGCGCTGGCGCAACCGCTCGGGCTCGAGATTCCGCTGCGCCCGCAGCGTGGGCAGCTGCTGATCAGCGAGCGCGTGCCGCGCTTCCTGCCGTGCGCGACGCTGCAGGTGCGGCAGACCGCCGACGGCACGCTGCAAATCGGCGACTCGCACGAAGACGCCGGTTACGACGACGCGACCACGCTCGATGTCATCGAGCGTCTCGCCGCGCGTGCGCTGCGCATCTTTCCGCACCTCGCCGGCGTGCGCCTGCAACGCGCGTGGGGCGCGCTGCGGATCCTGACGCCGGACGGCACGCCGATCTACGCCCGTTCGACCGCGTATCCCGGCGCTTACGCGGTCACCTGCCATAGCGGGGTCACGCTCGCAGCCTGGCACGCGGGCGAAATCGCAAGCTGGATCGACGGCGACGCGCCGCACGCGCTGATCGACGCTTTCGGCGCGGAGCGCTTCGATGTTTCGCCGGCTTGACGACGCCGCGCCGGCGCGGATCGAAATCGAGCTCGACGGCGCGCGCGTCGAGGTGCCGGCGGACATTTCGGTTGCCGCCGCGTTGCTGTGGCTCGGCGTGGAACCCTACCGCGCGAGCGTGCTGGGCGGCGAACCGCGCGCGCCGTACTGCATGATGGGCGTGTGCTTCGATTGCCTTGCCGAGGTCGACGGCCGCGCCAACCAGCGCGCCTGCCAGGTCACGGTCGCGCCGGGTATGCGCGTACGTCGCCAGCTCGGCGCGCGTGATGCGGGCGGACGATGATGAGGCCTGATTATTCGCTGGTCGTGATCGGCGCGGGCCCCGCCGGCATGGCCGCGGCGACGACCGCGGCCGCGGCCGGCGTCGACGTCGCGCTCGTCGACGAGCAGCCGCAGCCTGGCGGACAGATTTACCGCAATCTCGGCGCGAGTCCGCTAACCATGCCCGAATTGCTCGGGCCGGACTACTTGCGCGGTCGCGCCTTGCTCGAACGCCTGCGTGCCGCCGACATCGATTTTTTTCCCGCCGCATCGGCCTGGTACCTCGACCGCGCGTGCGAGCTCGGTATCGTCGAAGGTGGTCGTCACCGCCGCGTGCGCGCCGCGAGCGTGATCGTCGCGACCGGCGCGCGCGAGCGCCCGCTGCCGTTTCCGGGCTGGCAGCTGCCCGGCGTGATGACCGCCGGCGCGGCTCAGATTCTGTTGAAATCGGCGGCGCTGGTGCCGCGCGAGCCGCCGGTACTCGCCGGCGCGGGTCCTTTATTATTGTTGCTGGCGTGGCAATACCTGCGCGCCGGCGTGCCGCTCGCGGCGCTGGTCGAGACGACGCCGAACGAAAATCGCTGGCGCGCGTTACCGCAACTGCCGCGCGCGCTGGTCGCGGGCGAATACCTCGCCAAGGGCTTGCGCCTGATCGCGGCGATCCGGCGCGCCGGCGTGCCCTGGTATCGCGGTGCTGCGAACCTGCGGGCGCTGGGGAAGAATCGTGTCGAGGCGCTCGAGTACGACCGTCGCGACGGGCACGCGCGGATCGAAACGTCGTTGCTGCTGGTGCATCACGGCGTCGTGCCGGCGACCGAGCTCGCCGCCGCGGCCGGTTGCGAGCTCGCCTGGCACGGCGCCCAACAGTGCTGGCAAGTCGCGCGTGACCGATTCGGCGCAACCTCGGTCGACGGTATCTATGTCGCCGGCGACGGCGGTGCGATTGGTGGCGCGCGCGTCGCCGAGTTCGACGGCGAACTCGCCGCGCTGGCCGCGCTGCACCGGCTCGGGCGGCTCGACGCGACGGCACTCGCGCGCCGGGCGCGGCCGGCGCTGCGCGCGCGCGCCCGCCACCTCGCGATCCGGCCGCTGCTTGATCGCCAATACCGCATTCCCGATAATGCGTTGCTACCGGCCGGCGACACGCTGGTGTGTCGCTGCGAGGCGCTACGCGCCGCCGACCTCGAAGCCGCCGCGGCGCTCGGTGCGCCCGGGCCAAACCAGGTCAAGGCGTTTACCCGCTGCGGCATGGGACCGTGCCAGGGCCGCTCCTGCGGCGCAACGCTCGAGGCGATCTGCGCGCAGGCGCGCGGGCTCGCGCCGGGACAGGTCGAGCGTCTGCGCGCGCGGCCGCCGGTCAAACCGGTGACGCTCGGCGAGCTCGCCGGCATTGGGGAGGAGAAGACATGACCGATTCCGATTTCAACCAGCCGCTCGGCGGCAACCAGATGCCGCGCTTCGGCGGTATCGCGACGATGATGCGGTTGCCGCATGCGCCGAGCGCCGACGGTCTCGACGTCTGTTTCGTCGGCGTGCCGTTCGACAACGGCACGTCGAACCGCGGCGGCGCGCGTTTCGGCCCGCGCCAGATCCGCACCGAGTCGTGCCTGATCCGGCCGTACAACATGGCGACGCGGGCGGCGCCGTTCGACTCGCTGCAGGTCGCCGACATCGGCGACGTCGCGATCAATGCCTTCAACCAGCCGAAGACGATCGCGATCATCGAGGCCGCCTACGACGAGATCCTCGCCACCGGCTGCAAGCCGCTGACGCTCGGCGGCGATCACACGATCACGCTGCCGATCCTGCGCGCGATCAAGAAGCAACATGGCCCGGTCGGCGTGGTTCACGTCGACGCCCATGCCGACATCAACGACCACATGTTCGGCGAACCGGTCGCGCACGGCACGCCGTTCCGGCGCGCGATCGAGGAAGGCCTGATAGAGCCGTCGCGGATGGTGCAGATCGGCCTGCGCGCGAGCGGCTACGAGGCCGACGACTTCGACTGGCCGCGGCAGCAGGGCGTGCGCGTGGTGCAGGCCGAGGAATGCTGGTACCGGTCGCTGGCGCCGCTGATGGACGAGGTGCGCGAACAGCTCGGCGCCGGGCCGGTGTATCTCACTTTCGACATCGACGGTCTCGACCCGGCTTACGCGCCGGGCACCGGCACTCCCGAAATCGGCGGGCTGACGGTGCACCAGGGGCTCGAGGTCATCCGCGGCTGCCGCGGGCTCGATCTGATCGGCGGCGACCTGGTCGAGGTCGCGCCGGCCTACGATACTTCCGGCAATACGTCACTGGTCGCGGCCAACCTGCTGTTCGAAATGCTATGCGTCTTTCCCGGCGTCGAGTACCGGACCTGACGCGGCTATGAAGATCGGCGTCTACCAGGGCCCCGGCGTGCCGGGCGACGTCGTTG
>JBPEYE010000040.1:0-3262 GCA_052030825.1 Gammaproteobacteria bacterium
TCGATCATCTGCTCGAGGCCGGCGTAGCCCGCGGCACCTATCGCGTACAGCAGTGGTCGTCCGACGAACACGTAATCGGCACCGAGCGCGAGCGCTTTGACCACGGCCTCGCCGTTGCGCACGCCGCTGTCGAACAGCACCGGGTATTCCGGGCCGACCGCGGCGCGAACCCGCGGCAGCATCGCGATCGCCGGCGGCGCGCTGTCGAGCTGACGCCCCCCGTGGTTCGACACGTAGACCGCATCGGCCCCGGCTTCGCGGATGCGCAGCGCGTCGTCCGGGTTGAGCACGCCCTTGACGATCAGCGGTCCGGGCCAGCGTTTGCGCAGGCGATCGAGAAAAGCCCAGTCGACCTTGCCGCGCGCCTCGTTACGCTTGAACTGCTTGCCGCCGGGCAGATTCACGTTGGCGAGCTTCGGCACGCCGCTGGCGAGCGACGTCAGCGACCAGCGCGGATGCGTCGCGAAATCGAGGAATTGCCGCGGCCCGATGCGCAGCGGCGACTGGAAGCCGTTGCGCCGCTCGCGCGCACGGTAGCCGATTTCGGGCACGTCGACGGTCAGCATCAGGCGCGTATAGCCGGACTTTTCGGCGCGTTCGACAAGATTCATCGCGACGTCCTCGGACTGGCCGACGTAAAGCTGGAACCACGCTTTGCTGCCGGTGCGCTCGGCGGTCTGCTCGATGCTGCTCGACGCCATCGTCGACAATACGATCGGGATATTGTAGTGCACCGCGGCGCGTGCCAGCATCGCGTCGCCCCCGGGCCAGGTCAGGTTGCACATACCCATCGGCGCAATGCCGAACGGCAGGTCGTAGTCGACGTCGAACAGCGCCTTGCCGAGCGACCGTTCCTCGACGTTGACGAACACGCGCGGTAGCAGGCGCAGCGCCTCGATCGCGTCGACGTTCAACCGGCAACCCAGTTCCTCGCCGGCGCTGCCGTCGATGTAATCGAAGGTCATCTTCGGCATCCGCCGCCGCGCATAGCGACGCGCATCCGACAAACTGTAGATCTTGCGTGGCATGGTTCCGAGGTGCACCAACGAATCAATGAGCCTTGTACCAACGACGCCGGGTAATAGCAAGGATCCGTCGGCGATCGGTCCGCCGCGGGCCATGCGGCATTCTCAATCCACGGCCCGGCCGGCGCCGGCGTCGAGAATGATTCCAATCGATTTGGCGAGCCAGAAAAAATCGACGATCGCGACCGGATTGCACCCCGGTTCGGGCACTGTTCGAAACCGGCATGTCGCCGTTTTTTCGAGTCAGAGAAGATTCGAATCGGTATACTGTCACCGATATTCCTTGAATCGAACGCGGTGGCTAATTCATCGAAATGACCGGCCGTATCACCATAGGCCTTGCGACCCCGGCCGACGCCTGCGAGATCGCGGTGCTGTCGCGGCGATGTATCGAGCAGGGTTTGCGCTGGCGATATACGCCGGCGCTGGTTCGCAGGTTGTTACGCAAGCGCAGTGCGAACGTGATCGTCGCACGCGATCGTCATCACTTCGCGGGCTTCGGCATCATGTCCTACGGCGAGCATTGCGCTAACCTCGACCTGCTCGCGGTACCGGCTGCGTATCGCCGTCGCGGTGTCGGCCGGCAGATTATCGCCTGGCTCGAGAAGGTCGCGTTGACCGCCGGCATCGCCAGTATCTTCGTTCAGGTCCGCACCCGCAATCGAAGCGCAATTCGCTTTTATCGACGGCTGGGCTTCGTCGACGTCGACGAGGCGCCCGGCTATTACCAGGGTCGCGAATCCGCGGTCATCCTCGGCAAGGCGATTCGACCCGCGATCGACGCCGCCCGCAAGCAAACGTCGGTGCGTGGCTACCGCTGGCGAGCGAAGGCAAGGCGCGCCTGAAGCGAACCTTTCGCCAGGCCGCCGATCGAATTCGGGTGTAGCCACTGCCAGAGTATTGCCATGCTGGACCCGTTCGCCGTCGAAATCCTCGACCTGCACCGCTTTCTCGACGCCTGGCTCAAGGGCCAGACCGACCGCGGCAATGGCGAGCCCGCGCGGCTCGCCGGCGCGCTCGTCGACGACTTCCGGGTGATCCACCCCGACGGCAGTCGCGGCGACAAGGCCGCCGTCGTCGCCAGCTTTGCGGATGCCTACGGCGAAAAACCAGCGGATTACGCGCTCGAAATCGATCGCATCGAGACCCGCCGGCTCGCGCCCGACCTGAGCCTTGCGACTTACGTCGAGCGCCATCGCGGCGAGCCCGGGCGCGCGCGCATCGTCAGCGCCTTGCTGCGCCGGCGCGCCGACGGGCGCTTCGAATGGCTGCATCTACAGGAAACGCCGGCACCGCAACTGGATCGCGCCTGAGCGCGATTCAGGGGGCACGAAAACCCTTGCCGCTGCGGTCGAGTGGATCCTCGGCCGACTCGCGACCAAGATAGCGCGTCGCAATGTCGTCCCAGGCCGCGAGCCGCGACCAGTCCGGGGCATCGGCGATCCGGTCGTCGTCGGTCAGAAACGGGTTGGGGAAAAAAACGTTGAGCTGCGGCGTGCCATCGCCATTGAACAGGCGCAGTTGCCAGGTGATCGGCGCGCCGTCGGCGTCGAAGCCGCGCACGATCTCGGCGCGCGACGTGCGTCGCGTCCGGCGCAGCGCCGGCGGCGTCGGGCTGTCCGCACTGCCCTGATTGTCACCAATACAAAGGTGGAAGTGGGTGCCGCCGAAGTGTACGGTCAAATAACCGTCGTAATAGCTGATCGTGCGTGGCGCATTCGGGCAGCGGATTTCGTAGGCCCCGCCTTCGATGATCGGCCCGAAGACGATCGACGACCAGTGATGCTCGAAAATATGGCGCAGCAATTCCTCGAGGTATTCGGATTCGATCGGCAGCGGATAAATTTCCTGCCGCCGACCGCCGTCGTGTTCAATCTGCGGTTCGATTTTCATGCACGCAGCAATGGGTTCGAGGATCGGAATGGCCTATCATATCCCAAGCTCGCCGCCACGGCAGGCCGGTCGATGCGGCGGTAACCCGAATTCGGGGAGGCACATTAAGAATGGCCGTTCGCATCGTGCGCCTGGGTAGCCCGCGCGGCAAGTCCGAGGGCTTGCGCATCGGCACCGTGCGCCGCCCGCCGCGCGGCGTCAGTAAAGCCGACACCGCGCGCAAGAACATTTACGACGTCTGGTTCCCGAACCTCGCGCCGAGCGAGTCCTTGCTGAAGGCGTCCATGCCGCTCGACGGCGGGCGCTGGAAGGCATTCAGCCGCCGCTATCGCGCCGAAATGAAA
>JBPEYE010000400.1:0-20505 GCA_052030825.1 Gammaproteobacteria bacterium
CGGCACGATCGCGCAGCCGAGCAGCAGCGAGATCCGCTCGGGCCGGCCGGAGACCGCCGACAGCACCAGCGCGAAGAACAGCGGGCTCGTGAAAATGAGCCCGAGCACCAGCGCGCGCGGCAGCGCGACCGCGCCGTAGTAGCCGAGCAGTGTGCCGACGATCGCTGCGCTCAAGATCGATATCGCGAAGGTCGCGTAATAGAGATGCCGCCAGTCCGGCGCGACCCGCGGGAATTCGCGCAGGCACATCGCCCAGGAATTGATCGACAGCAGCTGCGCGTCGAGCAACAGCGCGCCCGTGCCGACGCGACCGCGCGCGAGCGCCGGGATGAACGACACGACCATTGGCAAAAAGCGCGCGTTGGCGAGCGAGCACGCGAACAGGATCGCGAAGAAGTGCTGCCCGGTCGCGGTCAGCTCGACCATCGCGAGCTGCCCGGGCAGGCCCCAGATCAGCAGCGTCGCGACCGCCGCCATGTCGGCGCCGAAACCGGCGCCGCGCGCCAGCGAGCCGAAACCCATCATCGTGAATAATAATATGAATGCCGGTAGCGACAGCGAATCGAGCAGCGCCTTGCGGATGACGTCGGCGCGACCGCTGGTGACGTGCGCCGAATCGGTCACAGCACCAGCAGCCAGGCGCTGACCGTGAACGCGGCGAGCGCGGTCGACAGCAGCACCGCGCTCGCGGCGACGTCGATCGCGCGCTCGTACATTGCCGCGAACAGGTAGGCGTTCAAGCCCGGCGCGACCGCGGCCATCAGCACGATTGCGCCGGTAGTCGCATCGGGTAAATCGAGCAGGCGCGCGAGCCCGAGCGCGATCGCCGGCTGCACGACGAGCGACAGCGCCGCGACCGTGCCGGCCTCGCCGAGCGAGCGCGACAGCTGATAGCGCGTCAGCACGCCGCCGAGCGCGAATAGCGCAACCGGCAGCGACGCGCGCGCCAGCAGGTCGATCGCCGCGACCAGCGGCTGCGGCAGCGGCAGACCGGTGACGTTGACCGCGAGCCCGAGACCGATACCGATCATGATGCTGTTGCGAAACATCGCGACGACGACGATGCGCGTGGTCGCGGCGACGCCGCGCCCGTCGGCGCGCAGGTATTCCATCGCGGTGATGCCGAGCAGGTAACAGATCGGCGCGTTGACCGCGACCAGCGCGAAGCCCGGCGCCATGCGCTCGAGGCCGAAGGCGCGCTCGAGGATCGGCAGGCCGAGCAGCACCAGGTTCGAAAACAGCGCGGCGAACGCGATCGCGACCGATTCGCCCGGGCGGCGCTTGAAAACCTTGCGGGCGACGAAATAGGCAATCACGAAGCACGCAACCGCCGCGCCGTAGTAGGCGATGAGGATGCGCCAGTCGAAGGCCGCGGCGAGATCCAGCGTCGAGGTCGCGCGGAACAGCAGGCACGGGATCGCGAACGTAATCGCGAAACGCATCAGGTGATCGATCGGTTCGGCCGCGACCAGCCGCGATTTGACCGCGGCGAAGCCGGCGCCGACGACGATGAACACCGGCGCGACGATATTCAGGATTTCGAACAGCACTGTCTGCTTTTTTTCAGCCCATCAAAAATTGCAGCAGGTAGAGCGTCCCCATGCCGCCGAACACCGCGCCGAGCACGCTGCTCGTGCCGATACCGATCGCGAACGCGGCGAGCGCCGCCAACAGCCGCGCGGCATCGGGTTCGCCGCCGGTCGCAGCCGGCCAGACGACCAGCGGCGCGATCAGCCCCGGCATTACCGCGACCGCGACATAGCGCAGGTGGCGCAACACCCAGTTCGGCAACGGCCGCCCGCCGATGATGCCGATGAAAGAAAACCGGATCAGGTAGGTGCCGATGCCGAGACCGATGATAACAGTCCAGAGCTGAATTTTGTCGATCATGCCCGCCGCCGCTCGAGCCACAGTTCGGTTTGCGCGCCGGCGACCATTGCGATCAGCGCGGCGACCATCAGCCACAGGTAAAACGGCATCCATGACAGCACGAGCGCCGCGGCGATCGAAACGATCGCGGCGACCAGGTGTGGCAGGCTGCGCATCATCGGCGCGACGATCGAGATGAAACAGATCGGGATCGCGAAATCGAGCGAGAATTCGGGCGGAATCGCGTTGCCGGTCAGCGCGCCGATCAGCGTGCCGCCGATCCAGAACGGAAAGATGGCGCTCGCCGCGCCGATGATGAACGCGACTTTCTGCGCCACCGTGTAGCCGCCGTCGAATTCGAAAGTTTTGACCGCGACCGCGAACGACTGGTCGACGATGAAATAGGCGGCGAACGCGCGTTTCAGCAGTGGCGCGCCGCCGATATGCGGCACCAGCGCCGCCGAGTACATCGCCATGCGCAGGTTGACCGCGAGCGCGGCGGCGATGACGATCAGCGTCGGCGCCTGCTCCTCGATCAGAGCCAGCGCGGTGAACTGCGCCGCGCCGGCGATCACGAGCACCGTCATCGCCATCGTCTCGAGCACGTTGAGTCCGGCATCGGTGGCGATCACGCCGAACAGTACGCCGAACGGCGCAACCACGAGGATGAACGGGCTGCAATCGCGGTAACCGCGCCAGAACGCGCCCGCGGTCGTCGCCGGTGCCGCTCGCGCAAGCGCTTTCAACTCGCTGCGTCGACCTTGCGCGCGCGCTCGGCGCTGAGTAGCGCGCGCTTGCGTTCGAGTCCCCAGCGATAGCCGCCGAGCCCACCATCGCTGCGCAGGATGCGGTGGCAGGGCACCAGCACGGCGATCCTATTCTGCGCGCAGGCCGACGCCGCGGCGCGCACCGCGCGCGGCTTGCCGATCGCGCGCGCGACCTCGGTATAGCTCGCGACCTCGCCGTCGCGAAGCGACAGCAGGAATTCCCAGACCTTGACCTGGAACGCCGTGCCGCGCAGGTCGAGCGGCAGGTCGGGACGCGGCTGGCGATTTTGCATGTAGGCGTCGAGCGCGGCGATCCAGCGATCGAGCTCCGGCGATTCGGCCTCGTCGAACGCGATCAGCTCGGCGTTGGGGAACTCGTCGCGCAACTCGGCGAGCAAAGGCGCACAGTCGTCGCCGAACTTGACGCAACAAACGCCACGCTCGGTCGCCGCCATCAACAGCTTTCCCAGCGAGGTCTCGCGGCAGGCCCAGGTGATGCTTTCGCCGGCGCCGCCGGCGCGATAGCGCTTCGGCGTCATGCCGATATTGTGCGCACTCCTCTCGTACAGTCGACTGGTCGAGCCGTAACCTGCGGCGAATATCGCATCGGTAATCTCGGCGCCGTCGCGTAGCAGCGCCTTGAATCTGTCGGTGCGCGCGGCTTGCTGCAGTTTCTTCGGGCTGACGCCGAAAATCGACTTGAACACGCGCTGCATCCGCGACGGCGACAGGTGCACGCGTTCGGCGAGCTGGGCCAGAGTCAAGGCTTCGTCAGCATGTTCGGCGACATAGCGCGCCAGCGCAACGAATTTCTCCAGCGTCTTGTCCGGTGCCTGTTTCATGGCGTCAATCATACCCCGCTTTGTCTTCATAGTGCGCTCATGGTAGTCTCGCCGGTCAGGTGAATCCCTCCGATTGTTGCTCTCTGTACCAGGCTGCGCCAATACCACCAGTCATACCGCCAGACTTCCGTTTCTGCCGGCCGCGCTTTATCCGTGGGCTTGTTGGGCGCCCTGTCCACGGCAGAGGTCGGTGATTGAACGTGACCGCCAGGATTGTCCATGCGTTCGGGACTTTCGCGATTGCGACGGCGCTGACGCTGCTTACCGCCTTGCCTGTTGCCAGGGCGAGCGAAATCCTGTCTTTCCTGCGCCTGCCGACGGGCTCCGAAGTCGAAAAGCGCTCACTCTACAGTTCGCTGTATACCAGGCACTACGATCCCGAACCCGAGCACGTCAACGACCAGAACCTGCTCGGCTTCGAGACCCTGTACGAAAACGATCATTTGTGGGGCTTCGCGTTTTTCGACAACTCGTTCGGCCAGGAATCGCAGTATCTCTATATCGGACGCAAGTACCGCGCCTTCGGCTCCGATCGCTGGTATTACAAATTGACCGGCGGCTTGATGCATGGCTACGAGGAACCCTACGAAAACAAGATTCCGTTGAACGAATTCGGTATCGCGCCGGTGATTATTCCCAGCTTCGGATATCAAAATAAAAACTTCCAGTCCGAGGTCGTTCAGCTGGGTTTCTCCGGCGTCATGATCACGGTCGGCATTTCATTCTAGCGACGATTCGGGCGATGCCCGATTTACCGAACGATTGTCATTTGCGGCCAGAGTTTGCGTCAGATCATGCCAAACGCGAGCAAATCCGCTACGATGCGCCGATGAACGATCATCCCGCGATCATCTTCACCGCCGCGATGATTTTCGCCTTTGGCCTGTTCTCGCGGCTGGCGGATCGCTCGCCGCTGACCGCACCGATGTTCTTCGTCGCGGTTGGCATGATCGTCGGTCCTGCTGGACTCGCCCTGTTCCATCCCGAACTCGACGGCGACCTCGTCCATATCCTGACCGAAATCACGCTGATTCTGGTGCTCTTCGTCGACGCGTCGACGATCGACCTGAAAAAACTGCTCGCCGATCGCGCCGTGCCGGCGCGCATGCTGGTGATCGGATTGCCGTTGACGATGCTGCTCGGCACGCTGGTTGCGTGGCCGCTGTTCCCGGAGGTCGGTATCTGGTCGCTGCTGCTAATGGCGCTGATCCTGTCGCCGACCGATGCCGCGCTCGGGCAGGCGGTGGTCAAGAGCGAAAAGGTGCCCGAACGCGTACGCCGCTGGATCAGCGTCGAAAGCGGCTTGAACGACGGTATCGCCCTGCCGCCGATCTTCGCCTGCATCGCGGTGCTGACGCTCGGGCTCGGCGGTTCGGACAAGCACTGGGGCCTGTTCCTGCTGCAGCAGGTTCTGCTCGGCGCGGCGATCGGCGGCGGCGTCGGCTGGGCCGGTGGGCGGCTGGTTACCTGGTTTTCCGACAAGGGCTGGATGAGCCATACGTTCCAGCAACTGGTCTCGGGTTCGCTCGCGATCCTGTGCTTCGCGCTCGCCGAAATGGTGCACGGCAACGGCTTCATCGCGGCCTTTGCCGGCGGCCTGCTGCTCGGCAGCAGCACGCGCTCTGCCGAGATTCGCGAGCGCATCCAGGAATTCGGCGAAGCCTTCGGCCAGCAGCTGATCCTGATCGTGTTCATGATCTTCGCGATGGTCATGGTGCCACTCGCGCTGCCGCACTGGGACCTCGCGGCCTGGGTCTACGCGCTGCTGAGCCTGACCGTCATCCGCATGCTGCCGGTCGGCCTCAGCCTGATCGGGGCCAGACTGGATTGGTCGACCGTAATGTTTCTCGGCTGGTTCGGCCCGCGCGGAATCGCGTCGGTGCTTTACCTGCTGCTGGTCGCGAACCTGCTCGGGGTAGGCGGTTACGAGCGGATACTGTCGGTCATCGTGCTGACGGTACTCCTGAGCGTCTTTCTGCACGGGTTCAGCGCAGTGCCGCTGAGCCGGGCCTACGGCGGGCGGTCGACAACTTCGGCTGGCCTGGGCCAGGGGAATTAACTAGAATCGGCCGCGAACGCCGATCGAAGGAGGACAGGAATGCTCGACTACGTGGCACTCGGGATTCTGATATTCGCGGCGATCACGCTGTTCTACGGCATCATCGTCATTCACGACATACCGTACGAGATCGCGGTGCACCGCAATCATCCGCACCAGGATGCAATCCACTACGCCGGCTGGGTCAGCCTGTTCACGCTGCACGCGATCTGGCCGTTCCTGTGGATCTGGTCGACGCTTTATCGCGAGGACCGCGGCTGGGGTTTCGAAGCCGGCAGGGCTCCGCCGGACGAGGACGAAAGCGCGACCGCGATCGGCGCCAACTCGGTCGCCAGCACCGCTGAATCCACCGCGCCCGATTCCGAGGTGGCCGCCACGGTCACGCTGCTGCAGCACAAGGTGGACGCGCTCGACGACCGCATCGCGCGCATCGAACAGGCGATCCTCGCCGCCGGCGACGATTCGCCCGGAGCGAACTGATGGACCTGTTGCTGATCCTGACCTACACGGCGATCTGTATCGTAATATTCAAGGTCTTCAAAATTCCGCTCAACAAGTGGAGCGTGCCGACCGCGGTGCTCGGCGGCATCGTGCTGATCGGCGCGCTGATCCTGCTGATGAACTACAACCACCCCTACTCCGAGATGGCGCGGCAGTATTTTGTCACGACGCCGATCGTGCCGAACGTCACCGGCCAGGTGATCGAGGTGCCGGTCAGCGGTAACCAGCCGCTGAAGGAAGGCGACGTCTTGTTCAAGATCGATCCCGAGCCGTTCGAGAACAAGATGCGTTCGCTCAAGGCGCGCATCGCCGCGGCGCAGGCCGATTTCGACCGCGCCCAGCAGCTGGTCGACGCCAACGCCGGCAGCCAGCGGGACCGCGATCTCGCGCTCGCCAGCCTCGACGATCTGAAGGCACAGCTCGCGCAGGCGCGCTTCAACCTCGAGCAGACCACGGTGCGCGCACCGGCCGACGGCTACGTAACCCAGGTCATTCTTCGTCCCGGAATGCGCGCGGCCAACCTGCCACTGCGCCCGGTAATGGTCTTCGTCAGCGCCGAGAATCACTACCTGATCGCGTGGTTCCGGCAAAACAGCCTGCTGCGGCTCGAGGCCGGCAGCGAGGCCGAGGTCGCGTTCGATGGCATCCCGGGCACGGTTTTCGCCGGCCGGGTACAGCAGGTTTTCCCGGCGCTGGCCGAGGGCCAGGTGCAGCCGACCGGCAACCTCGTCAACCCGGCGATGGCGCCGCGGCCCGGGCGCGTGCCGGTGCTGATCAATATCACCGACTCGCGCTACGCGGCCTACGCCGGCAAAGTGCCGGGCGGTTCCTACGCGCAGGCCGCGATCTACAGCGAGCATTTCCATCACGTTGCGATCATGCGCAAGATCCTGCTGCGCATGGCGGCGTGGATGAATTACCTGTTCCCGTTTCACTAGGCGCGCGCATGAAGATCCGATATCGATGGCTCGGCTGGCTGACGGCGCTCGGACTGGCCGCCTGCGCGACACCGGCGCCCGAACCGACCACCGAGCAGGTCGTCGAACAAGCCTTGCCCGAATCCACCGATATCGCGCAAGCCTTCGCCGCCGGGCCGGGCTGGGACGAAGTCGTCGCGCGCGGCGCCGCCGAGGACGGCTGGCTCAGAACATTCAATGACCCCGAGCTCGAGCGCATCGTCGACGAGGCCTTGCAAAACAACCGCGATCTCGCCGCCGCGACCGCCAACCTCGACGCCGCCGCGGCGCTCGCCGAACAGGCCGGGGCGCGCCTGATCCCGGCGGTCAGCGTCGGCGGCGGCGCGCAGAATACCAGTCGCGGCGATGACAGTACCAGCCTCTCCGGCGCGTCGCTCAACGTGCAGTGGGAGCTCGACATCTGGGGCAAGCTCGCGGCGCAGGCGGCCGCCGCCGAGGCCGAGTTTCGCGCCACCGAAGCCGAGCTCGAGGCTGCCCGCCGCTCACTGGTCGCGCAAATCGCCAAGGCCTGGTACCAGGCGACCGAAACCAATCTGCAGCTGGGGTTGACCCAGGAAGCGATCGACATCTACGAGCAAATGCTGAAAATCGTCGAAACCCGCCTGAACGTCGGCGCCGGCTCGCCGCAGGACGTGTTCCTGGCAAAGGCGGACCTGAATGCGGCCAAAGAGCGCCAGCGCCAGGCGATCGGCGCACTGACCCAGGCGGTGCGCAGCATCGAGGTGGTGCTCGGCCGCTATCCTTCGGCCGAACTGGAGATCGCGCGCGAATTCGTGCCCACGCCGCCGCCGATCCCGGTCGGCGTCCCGTCCGACCTGCTCGAACGGCGGCCCGACCTGATCGCCGCCGAGCGCCGGGTCGCCGCGGCCTTCCAGCGCGCCGAGGCGGCACGCGCGGCGCGGTTGCCGAGCGTCGCGCTGACCGCGTCCGGCGGCAGCTCGAGCAACGAGCTAATCGACCTGATCGGCGCCAGCAGCAACTTCTTCAGCGTCGGCGCGAACTTCGTCGCGCCGCTCGACACCGGCGGCGCGCTCGCGGCGCAGGTGCAGATCGAGACCGCGCAACAGGAGGCTGCGCTGGCGAGCTACGGTGCCATCGCGCTGAACGCGTTCGCCGAGGTCGAGTCGGCGCTGACCAACGAGGCATTGCTGCGCGAACGCGAAGAATTTCTCGCGGCGGCGGTGCAAAACAACGCCGACGCGCTGGCCGTGGCCAAAACCCGCTACGACGTTGGCCAGGTGGATTTCCTGAGCGTACTGCAAATGCAGGCGCGCGCGCTGAATTCGCGCATCCAGCTGATTCGAATCAAGAACGCCCGCCTCGCCCAGCGTATCGACCTGCACCTCGCGCTCGGCGGCGATTTCGCCAGTTGACCGGGACGCCAACGGAGCCCCGCGATGACACGCGAATCGATCGACCTGCTGGCCAGCGCGAGCCGCTTCGCGATCGCCGCGGCGATCGTCTATTTCGCCTGGCAGCTGGCGCAGATCAGCGGCAATCTTCCGGGAATCCTCGAATCGGTCGACGACGTCAGCCAGAACATCGAGCCGGCCTTGTCCGAGGTGGGCCTGATTCGGGCGGAAATCGCCGAAGTGCGCGAATTGGTGCCAGACATACTTGCCGAGGTTGCCGCGATTCGTGAGCAGATACCGCCGATCGTGACCGAGGTCGGCGCCGTGCGCACCAGCATCCCGTCGATTCTCGACCGCGTCGACGCAATCGAAAAACAAATCCCACCATTGTTGCAGCAGGTGGACAGGACGACCGCCGTTGTCGACCAGACCCGGCGACAGATTCCGGCAATTCTCGAGACCTCCGAACGCGCGATCGCGAGCATTGACGCAACGCGAAAGGAAGTCGTACCGCTGGTGCCGCAAGTCCTCGACGAGGTCCGCCTGACGCGTGAAAAAATCGATCCGACGCTCGACCGCGTCGATGGCCTGGTCGAAGACGCCTACGTCAAGGCGCAGCGCGCGATCACCGCGGCGCAAACCGCCGGACAGGAAGCCAGCGAGGGTGCGGTCAAGGGATTGTTCACCGGTATCATCAAGCTGCCGTTTCAACTGGTCGGCACGCTGGCGTCCCCGATCACGAAAAACATCGATCGGGACGTCGCCAGTCAAATTACCGAGAAAGACCTCGAACTGATGGTCGACGCCGGCAACCGGGCCTTCGAAAGCGGCGCGGTCGACCGCGAGCGTCGCTGGGAAAATCCAAATTCAGGGAACTCCGGTTCGATCACGATCGTTCGTTACTTCGCGCGCCAGGGTCTCGAATGCATCGAGGCCCGGGTTCGCATCAGCAACTCGCGGCGCGAACTGCAGGACAAGCTTAACGAGTTTTGCCGCAACGCCGATGGTCGCTGGACTCTGGCCAGCGAGATCAGGTAAGCGACCGGCCGGTACCGAATTCTGAGCACAAGGGAAAGGTCATGGAAATCTATTCGAATCGACGCGGCGTTTTTTACCTGCCTCTGCTCGGCGCGCTACTGGCTCTTTCGGCCTGCACGACGACCAGGCCGATCGGCGAGTGGCGCAATGACGATTTCATCGGCCGCGTCGACAACATCCTGGTGATCGGCGTGACGACCCGGCACGAGCTGCGCTATGTCTTCGAGAACCAGTTCGTCGAGGCGCTCGCAGCGGTCGGCGCAACCGGGGCGTCTAGCTACCGACTGATACCGAGCACCCGGCAGTTGGCCCGCGAAGACGTCGAGGCCACGATTCGCGAGCATGGCTTCGGCGGCGTGCTGGTTACCCGGCTCGTCGGCACCGAGTCGAAAGAGGTCTACAAGCTGCCGAGCGACTACGATTACGAGCGCGGCTATTTTGGCTATTACGATCACGCCTGGCAGGAAACCAATGACGGCTACTACGCGCAATACCGGACGCTGACATTGCAGACCAACCTGTACGACCTCGCGTCGGGCGACCTGGTCTGGTCGATGAAATCCGAGGTCGTCGACGCATCGCAACCGCGTGACGTCGTCGACGACCAGATCGAGCTGACGATCAAGACGCTGTCACGGCGCGACTTGATCGCGACCGGGCCTTAGCGAAGTTTTCGTCAAGCTCAAAATGATGGTTCTCGGATTCAATAAATCCCGGCAACCGAATCCATGAATCGCCACTTTATTTTTTACCTGATTTGACTGGCGATGGACTTCGCGCTGACCTTTATCAATCTTACATTCTTGATGCTGCAGCTAACTGCACCCGTCTGGCTTTTGTTAGTTCTGCTCATCATAATCTTCGGCCAGATCGCCGGACGCATTGAGGGGTGGGCATCGCTGTCGGCGCTCTATTGGTCGTTCATCACCGCGACTACAGTCGGATACGGCGACATTCGTCCGGCGCGTCGCGGCGCACGCATTGTCGCCGTGTTCATCGCGATCTGCGGGCTGGTGTTGTTCGGCATTGTCGTCGCAATCGTCGTGCAGGCGACCACCGAGGCGGTGCGCCTCCACGGCGACCTGAGCGAATTTCGCGCAATCATCGACTGAAATGGCTGGCAAGACCGAAACGTTCCGAATCGATCCTTGCAGCACCGAGGCTTCGAATGCGTTAGTCTTACCTCTGCACCGACGATTGCCAAAGATTCAAATCGAAACAGGCCAATGACAGCACGACGTGAAAATTTTCATTGCATCAAAAGCTTGATAGTAATGCTGCTTGTCGTCGGTGCCGCCTATACGCCTAGCGCAATTGCGCAATCTCCCGAAACGGTCTCGGTAGGCTCCCTGCCAGCAAATCTGACCCGCGAGGAGGTGCGCGAACTCGTCGCGCGGCTTTCCGACGCCGAAGTGCGCGAGCTGATCATTCAGCAACTGGACAAGCAGGCCGCTAGCGGCTCGGCCGATGCCGATGCGATGGTCTACGTCGGCCAGCTGCGCGAAGGTATCGATGTGGCCTGGCATTCGCTGATGCAGATGCTGACCGCCGGCGACCGGGTGCGCGCGCTGCCCGGGTCAATCTGGCGACAAATGACTGAAGAAGGCCGGGTCAGCGGCGCCTACCTTTTATTTCAGCTCATCGGCCTGCTTGCGGCCGGGTGGATCGCCGAGTGGTTGGCGCGACGCTGGTTGCGCCGCGCGCCGCCGGCGACGCAAGCCGACGACCGCTTCGCGCGGCGCATCGGCCGGGCCTGCCTCGGCGCCGCGCTCGGCCTCGCCGAGCTCGGTGCCTGGGCTGCCGGTGCGTTCCTGTTCATCGCGATCACCGGCGGCCAGGCGCCGGCGGCACAGGCCTTCTGGCACGAACTGATCGTCTGCATCCTGCTGATCAAGCTCGTGCTGCTCGCGGTGCGCGAGGTTGCTGCGCCCGGCCAACCCGAGTCGCGCCTGGTCGACGTCAGTGAAAACGCCGCGCGCCAGGCCTGGGCCTGGGCGCTGATCCTGATGGCCGCGCTGCTGCTGCCGCAGCCGCTGATCCAGATCGTCAACGATTACGGCGCCGACGCCGAGACCGACCTGTTGCTGCGGGTCGTCTTCAGCGGCATCTTTTTCCTGTTGGTTGCCGTGCTGGTCGTGCGCCTGCGTGGCTACGGTGCGCGGCTGATCGCCGGCGACGGGGTAGACGTCGGCAGCGGCCGGGCGCTGCTCGCGAGGATCTGGTGGATTCTGACGATCGCCTACCTGCTCGTCATCTGGCTGATGGCGATGGGCCGGCGCGCCGCGACCGGCGAATCGTCGTTCGTGCCCGGCATCGGCAGCCTGCTGCTGTTCGTGCTGATCCCGTTTTTTGACGCCGGACTGAAGCGGCTGATCATCTACTACTTCGATATTGGCCCCGAGGACGAAACGAATGCCGAGTCGCCGGGTGAATCGGCGAATGACGCCGCAGCGAAGGAATCCGCCACCGCCGAGAACGCCGAGCCGGTTGGCGAATCGAAAGAGCTTCAGCCCGAGCAGGTGCAGGACTTCAGTTCCGGCTACACCGCGACCGCGCTGCGTTATGCCCGCATTTTGATGGCGCTCGCGATCGTCGCGATTTTCGTCCGCCTGTGGAACATCGACGTCGAGGCAATCGCGGCGCAACTGGTCGGAGCGCGCTTCGCCGGCGCCCTGTTCGATATCGGCCTGACCGTGCTGCTGGCCTGGGCGCTGTGGGGCGTGATCCGGATCTCGATCGAGCGCAAGCTCGCCGACGAGAAGGGCCCGGAGACCGCGACCGAGGAAGCCGAAGCCGGCGGCCTCGGCGGCACCCGGCTCGAAACCGTGTTGCCGCTGATCCGCGCCAGCATCCAGATCACGCTGGTGATCATGGTCGTGATGATTTCGCTATCGTCGCTCGGCGTCAATATCGGGCCGCTGCTGGCCGGTGCCGGCGTCGTTGGCCTGGCGATCGGTTTCGGCGCACAGACCCTGGTGCGCGACATTGTTTCCGGGCTGTTTTATTTAATCGATGACGCGTTTCGCATCGGCGAATACGTCGTTATCGATCAGGTCCGTGGCACGGTCGAGAAAATCTCGATCCGCTCGTTCCAGCTGCGCCATCACAACGGCCCCGTGCATACCGTGCCCTACGGCGAAATCCGCACGCTGACCAACTGGAGCCGCGACTGGGCGATCATGAAGTGCGAGCTGCGCGTGCCGTTCGAAACCGACATCGAGAAGGTACGCAAGCTGATCAAGCGCATCGGTATCGAAATGATGGAAGACCCGCAGTGGGGCCCGCTGATGCTGGCGCCGGTCAAGTCCCAGGGCGTCAACCGGATGGACGATTCGGCGCTGATCATTCGCTTCAAGTTCACCGCGGTGCCGGGGCAGCAATACCTGATCCGCCGCGAGGCCTATACCCGCATCCAGCGCGAGTTCGAAAAACAGGGCATCAAATTCGCGCCGCGCCGCGTACTGGTCGAGGCGACGACGCCGAAGGAAGCGGTGCAGGCTGCCGCCGGCGCGATCGACCGCGACAACGAGGGCCAGGCGCCCGCCAAAGACGAGCCCTGATACGGGCTCTGCCGCAGGTTTTCGAGAAGCAAAATAGTTAACTAAATCGGGCCTCTCGCTCGACTATACTCAGCGGAAGCGAAGCGTTGATCGAACGGAGGCCGATATGCTCGACACCATCGCTATAGGGATATTGCTCTTCGCCGGCCTGTTGCTGTTCTACGGCATCATTGCGATAACCGAAACCCCGTACCGCATTGCGCGCGAGCGCAATCACCCCCGCCAGGACGCGATTCGCGCCGCCGGCTGGTTCAGCCTGTTGCTGCTGCACCTGCCGTTGCCGCTGATATGGGTCTGGGCGATGGCGCACGGCGACGACAGCGCCCGCGTCCCGGTACTGGCGCCGCCTCTCAGGCTGGTGCCGGACGAAGACGACACGACTTCACCGCGCGCGCTCGCCGAAGCCGCCATCACCGCTTTCGAGGAGTCGACGCTCAAGTCGCGCATGGAGTTTCTCGAAAAACGCATCAAGCGGATCGAATACGCGATCGACGCGGCGGTCGAGGAAGTGCAGCACGAACGACAGGTGTCGTCATGAACGCGCTGATCGCCCTGCTGTATCTCGCGCTGTGCGTGCTGCTGTTCCAGATCTGCCGCGTGCCGTTCAACCGCTGGACCGCGCCGGCCGCGGCGCTCGGCGGCATCGCGCTGGTCGCCGGCTCGGTGGTCACGCTGGATCGCTACCACCCCTACGCTAGCGACGCGCGCCCCGAGGTCGACTCATGGCCGATCATGGCGCCGGTCGCCGGCACCGTCATCGAGGTCGCGATCGAGGACGGCCAGCGGGTGCGCCGCGGCGAGCTGCTGTTTCGCATCGATCCCGAACCCCTGCAGCTCGAGGTGCAATCGCTCGAGACGCGCGTCGCGCAGGCGCAGGCGGGCCTGGCGCAGGTCTCCGCCGGCGCCGCCCGTGAGCTGGCGCAGGCGCAGCTCGCGGCAACGCGGGCGGAATTGGCGCTCGCGCGCTACCGTCTCGAACAGACCCGCGTGCGCGCTCCGGCAGACGGGCGCATCGTCGCGCTTGCAACCGCGCCGGGACAGATGATCGGCGCGATGTCGGAGCGACCCGCGATGCGCCTCGTCGACGCCGATCCGAGCCGGATCGTCGCCGCGCTGCCGCCGCATCGACTCGGGTCGATCCGACCGGGATTGCCGGCTGAGATCGCGTTCGAAGCCATTCCCGGTCGCGTCTTCGCGGCCGAAGTCGCGCAGCTTGTCCCGGCTCCGGAATCGGCCATCGCGAGCGATTCCGACCGCGTCGCCGTGCAGCTGCGGATTATCGACCCCGATTTCGACCCGACCACGACCACCGGTGACGCACAGGCCGCGATTTACGGCCCGCAGCTGTCGGAGGTCGCGATCCTGCGCAAGATCCTGCTGCGCATGTCCGCCTGGCTCGCCTACGTGTGAGCCGCGTCGGACCCGGCAGATCCGGGCCGATGGCACGACTCAGCGCAGGCTGATGAACATCGAGCCGCCGTCGCGGCCTGGCTCTTCCTGCTTGTAATAGGCCTCGACCGAACCGTTTGCGCGAATTTCGAGGTATACCTGCAGCGGCAGGCCATAACCGAAGTACGCCGGGATCGCCGGCGTCAGCGTGTCGGAACGGGTGCTGCCGTCGGGATGAACCCAGCTCAGATCGATTCCCTGCTGCGGATAGCGCCGCTTGCCGAACCGATCCTCGCAGATCGCGTTGCGATTGACCTGTTCGCACGCAAACGCCTTCGGCGAACCGTTGACGCGCAGGCTGACGTCACGGATGGAGCCGCCGGACAGGTTGATCACTTCGACGTAGTTGAAATAGTAGTCGGGATTGTAAGTCCCCGCGCAACCGGCGAGTCCGGCCGCGACGATGACCGCCCATAAGCTTTTCATGATCACTCCTTTGTCTGCTCGACGTTTTGGGTACGTTTGACCGCCAATCGCGGATTAGGTTTGCGCCGCTGACCGCCAACGCTTGATCACGATCAATAAAATCGCGAACCGCGCCGGCATCTGCGGTAGGATGCGCCCGGTACTGGCACTCTCGATGGCGGCGATGCCCTGCAAACCTTCGACAATCGGTTCGGTTACGACGCTGCTCGTTGCGCTCGTCAACGCCCCGCCGCTAACCGCCGACGAGCACCTGCCGCCGGCCACCGGCGAAGCGGCGGATTCGCTCGTCATCGAGCGACTCGAGCGCGAACGCGAGGCGCAGGACAACCGCTCGGTGCTGCTGGCTCACCGGCGCAATTACGTGCTGCCGTTGAGCTACGCGGCCAATCCGAACGACGACGTCTTCGAGGCCGGCAGCAGCGATTTCGGCGAGGACCTCGACAAGCTCGAAATCCAGTTCCAGCTGAGTCTCAAGGCCGCGGTCGCCGAAGCGCTGCTGACCGAGCAGGATGCGCTGTTCGTCGGTTTTACCGTCAAGTCGTTCTGGCAGGCCTATAACCGGGATATCTCGGCGCCGTTTCGCGAAACCAACTATGAACCGGAGCTGTTCTGGGTTACGCCGGTGCCCTGGAAAATACTCGGCGGCGACGCG
Organism: Gammaproteobacteria bacterium; assembly: GCA_052030825.1. GTDB lineage: Bacteria > Pseudomonadota > Gammaproteobacteria. The sequence goes on from JBPEYE010000400.1 coordinate 15,493, forward strand.
ACGCTGTTCGCGCTCGGCCTGTCGCACCAGTCGAACGGCCGCAGCCAGCTGTTTTCGCGCAGCTGGGACCGGCTCTATGCCAGCGTCATCTGGGAACGCTGGCGCTTCGTCTTTCACTTCAAGACCTGGTATCGCATTCCCGAGGATGAAAAGGACGACCCGCTCGATGCCGACGGCGACGACAACCCCGATATCGAGGATTTCATGGGCAATTTCGAATTCAACGTCGCCTACCGCAAGCACGACCACGAAGTGTCGGTGATGTTGCGCAACAACCTCGACCGCGACGACAATCGCGGTGCCCTGCAGGTCGACTGGACGTTTCCGCTGCAAAAGCGCTTCCGCGGCTACGTGCAGTTCTTCAACGGTTACGGCGAGAGCCTGATCGACTACGACGCGTCGATCGAGCGCATCGGCGTCGGCATTTTGTTGTCCGATTTGCTCTGACCCGTCGTCGACGCTAGTCGATCGCAATCCCGGCGTCGTCGAGCAGGCGCCGCGCGAACCCGATCGGGATGCCGAAATTCGAACCCCCGTATTGCGGAATGATCGCGGTGTTGACCGCGATCACCCGGCCGTCGAGGTCGAGCACCGGGCCACCGCTGCCGCCGTGGGTGGTGTCGGCGTCGTAGACCAGCGTCACCTCGCTGCGCTGCGCGACGATGCCGCGGCTCGCCAGCGGGCGAATGAAGCCCGCCCTGGCCAGGCGCTCGGCGACGCGCCAGGCATCGTACTCGCCTTCCTTTTCGAGTTCGGCGACGAAGGCCTCGCCCGACTGCGCGAGCATCGCCACCATCCCGGTCGGATAACCGAGAACGATGACCTCGTCGCCCGGTGCCGGCAGCGCGGTGCCGAGCGCCAGCGACGGCAACGGCCGGTCGATGCCGGCGGCCTTGAGCACCGCCAGGTCGGTGTCGGTTCCGACGCCCAGCAGCTCGAGCTCGAACGGCGTCGCCAGCCCGGGCACGTAGCCGATGAATCTGACCAGCTCCGGTTCCATGCCGCGCGCCTGCATGGCCTCGAGACTCGAGTCTTCTTCCCAGGGCTGGGCGACGTGGCGGTTGGTGAGCAGCACGCCGGCCGCGCTGATCGCAAAGCCGGTGCCGGTGAACTCGATTTCGGCGACTTCACCGTCGCCCTCGAGGGTCAGCAGCGGCTGGCCGCGCAGCGAGAATAGCGGCCGGCCGTCGGCACCCGTCTGGTAGCGTAGCAGGCGCTTCGATTCGACGTCGCGAAACGCCCACGCGCCCTGCAGGAACACGACCGCGCCGGTCGCATCGGCGATGATCCGGCTGGCCGCGGCCGAGCGCTGCTCGAGCAGCGACAGGCGCTCGGCGGCGGCGGTCAGCGAGTGCCGCAGTTCGAGTCGCAGCTGGTTCAGGTCGGCCGGCTTGAGCGCTTCCTCGCTGGTGCGCGTCAGGCGGCGCGCGAATTCGTCGAGTACCTGGGCCCGGGTTTCGGCCTGTGCGCGAAATTCGACATCGGCCTGTTGCTGCTGCCAGACGAACCAGGCCAGCACCGCGAGCGCGGCGATGACGCCGACGCGGAAGACGAGGGTCGTGTGGAGCACGAAATCGGTCAGCAGGTTGCGCGTTGCGCGGTTGAATCGAGTCCATCCGGGTTTACGACTGGCGCGGCTGTAGTCGATCGCGTCATCGAGCAAATCGCCGAGCGAACGCCGCAACCGGTCGCCCTGGTGATGCAGGCGAAATCGGGTCAGCGGGCCGAGATCGCCGAACTCGACCAGGTCGCGCGTCGCCAGCCGGGCCGACGCCACCCGTTTGCCGTTGACGAACAAGGGCTGCTCGCCGACCGCCTCGATTTCGTAGCCGTCGCCGGCACGGTGCAGTCGCGCGACCGTGCCCGCGACCGCGGCCTCGCCGGCGGCCGGGCCGACCCGCAGGCGGTGTTGGTCGTCGAGCGACAAGTCGAGCGTGGCGCCGTTAAGCCAGCAAATCGTGCCGCGCGCGGCGCCGGTCAGGATATCGAGCGTCGCGGTCGCGCCCTGCCCCGTAGCGTCCGTCATCTCGCGGCCGCGGCGCGGCTATTCGCTGACCGGCCAGACCGCGTCGGTCATCCACATGCCGGCATAGACGCCGTCGCGCTGGCGGCTCAGGCGAAACGCGAAGCCGTGCTTGCGACCGCCCGCGTCGGTCAGCACGACGACCTGGTAGGCATGGTCACCGACGTAGACGACTTCGCTGAACTCGCTGTTCGCATGGTCGACCATCACGCCATAGGGGAAACCCTTGACCATGCGCGTAAAGCGGTCGAGCGGCCCGGTATTGCGCCGATTGGCCGGCGAGGCGAAGCCGAAGGTGGTCGCGATGCCGGCGTCAGCGAACGGAAAATCATTGTTGGAGAGCGCGTGTATGACGATTCGCACGACATCCTGCGGCTCCAGTTCGAGCGACGGTTTCGGCAGTTCGGCCGCGGGGGCGGGGGCGTCGCCGAGCGCCGCCCCGGCGGGTGCGGGCAGCGGACCGATCAGTAGTGCCGCGGTGAGCAACAGGGTCTTGTAACCAGCCATGTCGGAATCCTCCTGCGGCTAGGATACCCCTTCTCGCCTGCGATATCAGTAAGCGCTATACTGGCGCGCATGAGACTCATGCTCGCGGCGCTCCTGCTGCTGCCGCTGGTCGCGCGGGCGGCCGACATCGGCCAGCAAACGATCATTACCTGTGTCAGCGACCAGTCCAGCCTGCAGGCCCGGCACAAGGATGTCGAGGCCGGCAAGAGTTCGGACAAGGCGCGTTCGATGTTTTCCGAAATGCTGATCGCGGAGAATTTCGGCGACAGCAAGTCGAAAATCCGCTTCGTCTGGCTGCCGCGTACCGATCAGGGCCCCAAGCTCCGCATCGAGACCAACGAAAAAGCCCATGCGCTGATCAATTTGCGCTCGAAAACGCGCAGCAGCGCGATTGCGGTGACCTCGGCGTCGAGCCCGTTTTCGACCGAGAGCTGGACCTTCGTCTTCAATTTCGCCGTCGAAACGATGATCGCGACGCGAGTCCAGAGCAACGTCGGCGGCGTCAAGGGCGAAGTGATCACCTACGATTGCCGCTTCGACGCGATCGAAGCCGAGTCGCCGGATCCGGAAAATCCGCTGTCGTGATTCCCACGCGGTTGCGCCCCGGGCTTTGCAACCGATTTCACAGTTTTGCCGAATAACCCCTTGAATTTGCTGCAATGGTTGATTTTGCCGGCGATGAGGGCTAAGGTTGGCCCTTGACCAAAGGTGCCGGGCAGCCCACTCAAGAGGAATAACCCGGTATATAACGACACGATCGAGAGTCCCAGAAAATACCGAGAAATCAACTCCATGTCCAACGATGACCATCTGGTTCGCTTCGTCGATATCCAGAAGAGTTACGACGGCGTTTCGCTGGTCGTAAAAAACCTCAACCTCGACGTCGCCAAGGGCGAGTTCCTGACCATGCTCGGGCCGTCGGGCTCGGGCAAGACCACCTGCCTGATGATGCTCGCCGGCTTCGAGCCGGCGACGCACGGCGAGATCTATCTCAAGGAGCGGCCGATCAACCGGGTACCGCCGCACAAGCGCGGTATCGGCATGGTCTTCCAGAACTACGCACTGTTCCCGCACATGACGGTCGGCGAAAACCTGGCGTTTCCGCTCGAAGTGCGCGGCATGGACAAGTCCGAGCGCGAGCAGCGGGTCAAGCGCGCGCTCGACATGGTGCAGCTCGGCGCCTTCGGCGACCGCCGCCCGGCGCAGCTGTCGGGCGGTCAGCAGCAACGGGTCGCGGTCGCGCGCGCGCTCGTATTCGACCCCGACCTGGTCCTGATGGACGAGCCGCTCGGCGCGCTCGACAAGAACCTGCGCGAGCAAATGCAGTACGAGATCAAGCACATTCACGAAAATCTCGGCCTGACCGTGGTCTACGTCACCCACGACCAGAGCGAGGCGTTGACGATGTCGAACCGCATCGCGGTGTTCGACGACGGCATCATCCAGCAATGCGATCCGCCCGAAATATTATACGAGGAGCCGATCAACGCCTTCGTCGCCGATTTCATCGGCGAAAACAACCAGTTGCTCGGCACCGTCATCGAGGATAACGGCGACACGGTCAAAGTCGAGATCGACGACGGCCACGGCACGGTCGTCGCCAACAAGATCAACGTCGAGGGCGTTGGCGTGCGCTCGACGCTGTCGCTGCGACCCGAGCGGGTCACGGTCGATCCCGAGCCCGGCTCCCTGCCCAACATTTTCAACGGCCGCGCCGAGGAGCTCATCTATCTCGGCGACCATATCCGCACCCGCTTCACGGTCTGCGGCCACGACGACTTCATCGTCAAGATTCCCAATTCAGCCCAGCACGCTCACCTCAGGGAAGGTGACACGGTGAATATCGGCTGGAATGCGGAAGACTGCCGGGCGTTGGACCCGTCCGATTAACCGCGCAGTCATCACGTACCAAGAAGTAAACCGAACGAGGAGATAACTTAAATGAAATCAACCCTGAAACTAACCCTGCTGGCTTCAGTGGTCGCGGTTACCACCGCCGCCCAGGCCGAGGTCAACATCGTCTCGTGGGGCGGTGCCTACACGGCCTCTCAGCAAAAAGCTTATGCGGATACCTACAAGGATCCGAAAAGCATCAACTTTATCAACTACAACGGCGGCCTCGGCGAAGTGCGCACCCAGGTCGAATCCGGCAACGTAACCTGGGACATCGTCGACGTGCTGCCGCACGAAGCCCGCGTGGGTTGTGACGAAGGCCTGTTCGAGGAGCTCGACCGCAGCGTCTTCAAGCCGGCTCCCGACGGCACCCCGATGGACGACGACATCATGGTCGAAGTCCCGAACGATTGCGTCGTACCGCAGATCTTCTGGTCCTACGTGCCGTTCTACGAGGAAGGCACCTTCAAGGGTGATCAGCCGACGACGATTGCCGATTTCTTCAACGTCAAGAAATTCCCCGGCAAGCGTGGCATCCACACCTGGCCCAACGCGCTGATCGAAATGGCGCTGCTGGCAGACGGTGTCGC
>JBPEYE010000401.1:0-9037 GCA_052030825.1 Gammaproteobacteria bacterium
CCTCGTCATTGCGAGCGCAGCGAAGCAATCTCCTCGGATCGGGCAGGTCCCGGGAGGTTGCTTCGTCGCCCCGGCCTGCGGCCGGGTCGCCTCGCAATGACGTTCACATCTCATTGTCATTGGCGGCCTTGCGTAAACTGGCCTCGTAAGCGGCAAGCGTCTTGCCGGCGCCCCAATCGTTGCCCTTGAGCGCGTGCAGGATCGCGACCAGGTTGTCGTCGCGGATGCGCTCCATCTCGCGGATGCTCATATGTCCCGATTGCTCGTCCGACTGCCCGGCGATCAGGTCGACCAGTTCGTCGGTGAACTCCGGCACGTCGGTCAGCTTCGTCCACGGCCATTTCAGGCACGGGCCGAACTGCGCCATGAAGTGGCGCATGCCGGCTTCGCCGCCGGCGACGCGGTAGGTGTCGAATACGCCCATCTGCGCATAGCGCAGGCCGAAGCCGAAGCGCACCGCGTCGTCGACGTCCTGGGTGGTCGCGATGCCGTCCTTGACCAGCCACAGCGATTCGCGCCAGATGGCTTCGAGCAGGCGGTCGGCGATGAACGCCTCGATTTCCTTTTTCACGACCAGCGGTTGCATGCCGATCGAGGTGTAGAATGCGCGCGCGCGCTCGATCGTGTCGGCGCCGGTCTTTTTGCCGCCGACCAGTTCGACCAGCGGCAACAGGTAGACCGGGTTGAACGGGTGCGCGACCAGCAAACGCTCGGGATGCGCGAGCTTCGCCTGCAGGTCGGACGGCATGATGCCCGAGGTCGACGACGCAATTAGCGCGCCGGTTGGCGCCGCGGCTTCGATTTCGGCGTAGACCTTTTGCTTGATGTCGAGGCGTTCGGGCACCGATTCGATGACCAGCGCGGCGCCGTCGACCGCGGCCGCGATCGAATCGCAGTAGGTCACGCCGGCTTCGGTGCGGCGCGGTCCGTCGATCAGCTTCGCATAGGCGCGGCGGCTGTTGGCGAGCACCGCGTCGACCCTGGCGGCGGCATCCGGCGCGGGGTCGTAGACGCGCGTGTCGATGCCGTTTTCGATCAGCCGCGCGATCCAGCCGGCGCCGATGACGCCGCCGCCGACGATGGCGGCGAGTTTGATGTCGGACATGGCGGACCCCCCTTTACTTCGCGACCGGCGCGCGCTTTTGCAACTTGAGGTTTTCGCGCACCTCGGCCGGGCCGAGCAGCGTTGCCCCCATGTTGGTGACGATCGTCGCGGCTTTCTCGACCAGCTGCGCGTTGGTCGCGAGCTCGCCTTTCTTCAGCCACAGGTTGTCCTCGAGGCCGACGCGCACGTTGCCACCGGCGAGCACCGCGGCGGCAGCGAACGGCATTTCGTGGCGGCCGATCGAAAACGCCGAGTAGGTCCAGCCCGGCGGCGTGTTATTGACCATCGCCATGAAGGTGTTCAAATCGTCGGGCGCGCCCCACGGGATACCCATGCACATCTGGATCATCACCGGCTCCTCGATGATGCCTTCCTCGACCAGTTGTTTGGCAAACCACAGGTGACCGGTCTCGAACACCTCGATCTCGGGGCGCACGCCGAGGTCGGTCATCATCTGCCCCATCGCGCGCAGCATGCCGGGCGTGTTGGTCATGACGTAGTCGGCCTCGGCAAAGTTCATCGTGCCGCAGTCGAGCGTGCAGATCTCCGGCAGGCACTCGGCGACGTGGGCGACGCGCTCGCTGGCGCCGGCCATGTCGGTGCCGTCTTTCAGCGGCAGCGGGCTCTCGACGTCGCCGAAGACGAGGTCGCCGCCCATGCCGGCGGTAAAATTGACGCAGACGTCGACGTCGGAGTCGCGGATCCGGTCGATGACTTCGCGATAGAGCTCTGGCCGGCGCGACGGCGCGCCGCTGTCGGGCTCGCGCACGTGGATATGAACGACCGCGGCGCCGGCGCGCGCGGCGTCGAGCGCGCTGGCGGCGATCTCTTCCGGAGTTCGCGGGACGTGCGGCGAGCGGTCCTGCGTGCTGCCGGAGCCGGTCACCGCGCAGGTGATGAACGGGGTGAAATTCATGGCTAAGGGCATGGCGACCTCCTGCGGTTCAGGCGGCCATCATGTCACGGAAATTTGCGCGATGATTGCGCTTATACGCAATATATTTGACAATTTACGCAATGAATCCGTTCGCACCCGCCATCGCTCCCCTGCGCGTCACGCTGCTCGTGCTGCCCGATTCGTCGATGATGACGCTCGCGTCCGCGCTCGACCCGATGCGCGCGGCCAATCGCATCGCCGACCGCGACCTGTTCGAATGGCGGATCGCAACGTTATCGTCGAGGCCCGCGCGGCTGACCTGCGACCTCGCGGTCGAACCCGACCTCGTGTTCGACGAGGCCTGCGCCGGCGACCTGCTGATCGTGATTGCGAGCTTCAACCAGCAGCAGCACGCCGGGCCGGCGCACCTGCGGCTGCTCAAGCGCGTGGCGCGCCGGTTCGCCGCGATCGGTGGCATCGAGGCCGGCAGCTGGATCCTCGCGCGCGCCGGGCTGCTCGACGGTCACGCCGCGACCACCCACTGGGAAGACCTCGAGGAGTTCGCGACCCATTTCCCCGGTGTCGACGTCAGGCCCGATCGTTTTGTCATCGACGGCCGCGTGTTCACGACCGGCGGCGCATCGCCGACCTTCGACTTCATGCTCGAACTGATCCGCCGGCGCTACGGCTACGCGCTCGCGCTCGAGGTCGCAAGCGCATTCATCTACGACCGCGTGCACGGCGCGGCCGACACCCAGCCGCTGGTGTCGCTCGGCCTGCTCGAAAACCGCGAACCGCGGGTCGCCGCGGCGATCCAGGCGATGGAGCAGCACGTCGACGATCCGCTGTCGATCGCGCAGGTCGCCGCGCAGGTCGGCCTGTCGGTGCGCATGCTCGAATACCTGTTCCGGCAAACGCTCGACCTGTCGCCAGCGGCTTACTACCGCCGGCTGCGCCTGCAGGCCGCGCGCCGGATGGTCATCGACACGCGCCTGCCGCTGCAGGAAATCGCGGTTCGCACCGGCTTCAACTCGCTGTCGGCATTCTCGCGCCGTTTCCGCGGCGAGTATCGACAATCCCCCGGCGAATGCCGCCGCCTCGCCCGCACCGTCCCCTGACCCCCCCCTTAATACATGGATTGCCTTCGGGTGCCTTTTCGTAACGGTTACCCCGAGTCAATACCCGAAGTGATTACGCTGAGCAATACGGGGAGGGATGCCGCGGGGAATGACGCAATTGGGCAATCGGCGGTCGCGCGGGCATGCCCGGGTGGCGGCGACTGTGGTAACATCCGCGATCCCGTGGCGAGCGGTCGGACGCTTGATTCCGCGCACGGGACCGCTAGAATACCGGGCCCCCGGGCGACGGCAGCGGGTTCGGGGCAAGCGGTGAAATGATTCGAGCTACGGTTACCGGGGGCTGACCCGCGGTCACCCATTGAACAGTTGAGAGCCTGATGAAAGTACTGGTATGTGTCAAACGCGTGCTCGACCCGCAGGTCAAGGCGCGCGTCAAGGCCGACGGGACCGGCGTCGATCTGGCCAATGCCAAGATGACGATGAACCCGTTTTGTGAAAACGCGCTCGAGGAAGCGCTGCGGATGCGCGAAGCCGGTGTCGTCGACGAGATCATCGTCGCGTCGGTCGGTGGCGGCAAGACCGAGGAAACGCTGCGCCACGGCCTCGCGATGGGCGCCGATCGCGCAATCCACGTCGTCACCGAAGAGACCCTCGAGCCGCTCGCGGTCGCCAAGGTCATGAAGCACGTCGCCGAACAGGAGGGCGTCGGCCTGGTGCTGTGCGGCAAGCAGGCGATCGATGACGACTCCAACCAGACCACGCAAATGCTGTCCGCACTGCTGGGCTGGTCGCAGGCGACCTTCGCGTCGGAAATCAAGATCGACGGCGACAAGGCGACCGTGACCCGCGAGGTCGACGCCGGCCTCGAGACGATCGAAGTGAAAATGCCGGCGGTCATGAGCGCCGACCTGCGCCTCAACGAGCCGCGCTACGTCAAGCTCCCCGATGTCATGAAGGCCAAGCGCAAGCCGATGGACAAGATCGAGCTCGACAGCCTCGGCCTCGATACCGCCAACCGCCTGACCACGCTCCAGGTCGACGAACCCGAGGGCCGCGCCGCCGGGGTCATCGTCAACAGCGTTGCCGAACTGGTCGAAAAATTGCGCAATGAAGCGAAGGTGATTTAGCCATGGCAAGTCTGGTACTGGTCGAACACGACAACAACGAACTCGCCGCCGCGACGCTGCACGCGGTCACCGCGGCGCAACAAATCGGCGGCGATGTCGATCTGCTGGTTGCGGGCGAAAACTGTGGCGCGGTCGCCGAAGCCGCGGCGAAGATCGCGGGCGTCAACGCGGTCAAGGTCGCCGACGATGCCCGGTTCGGGCATCACCTCGCGGAAAATCTCGCCAGCCTGATCGTCGAACTGGCGGGCGATTACAGCCACATCCTCGCGGCGGCGACGACCTACGGCAAGAATGTCATGCCGCGCGCGGCCGCGCTGCTCGACGTCGCCCAGATCTCCGACATCGTCGAGGTCAAGTCGGACGACACCTTCGTCCGCCCGATCTACGCCGGCAACGCGCTCGCAACGGTGCAGTCGGCCGACAAGATCAAGGTCATCACCGTGCGCACGATCAAGTTCGAGCCGGCCGCGGCCGACGGCGGCAGCGCGAGTATCGAAACCGTCAGCGGCGGCGCAGACACCGGTCTGTCGAGTTGGGTGTCGCAGGCGCTGTCCGACAGCGATCAGGTCGACCTGACCTCGGCCAAGATCGTCATTTCCGGTGGCCGCGGCATGCAATCGGGCGACAACTTCGAGATGCTGCACAAGGTCGCGGCCAAGCTCGGCGCCGCCGTCGGCGCGTCGCGCGCGGCGGTCGATTCCGGCTTCGTGCCGAACGAATTGCAGGTCGGCCAGACCGGCAAGGTCATCGCGCCCGATCTCTATATCGCGGTCGGCATTTCCGGCGCGATCCAGCACCTCGCCGGGATGAAGGAAAGCAAGGTCATCGTTGCGATCAACAACGATTCGGAGGCGCCGATCTTTCAGGTCGCCGATTACGGCCTCGTCGCCGACCTGTTCGAAGCGGTGCCCGAACTCGAAAAAGCGCTGTAAGCGCATCGGATCGAACCCGATCGCCCCGCCCGACCCGGTCCGGCGGGGCTTTTTTTTGGGGGGGTCTGCAAATTCGGCGATATTGAATAGCCGACGGTGAACCGGGCTCGCGGCGAGCGGGTTCTCGCCGTTCGCATCCGCTCAACCGCCTCCGGATATCCGGGCGCCGACGCGTCCGCCTCGCGGCCGGCTTCAAAAATTCACGCGAGGACGCGAGGGTCGCAAAGCGGCAACCGGCGGCAGGCCGTTGCCCCGCCGGATAGCAGCGAATTTCCGCTGCGCCGTCTCGACCGCGGCGGGCGCCCCCCGAAGCGCCGGTCGCGCCGGTCCCTAACCGAAACGGTCGGTTCTATACCTGCGTAAAATCAGTGACTTGACGCCGCTTCGCCCGGGGCGGTCGTGACTCCCGCGGGGCGTTCCGCGGTGCGCCGCCCGGTTGGCACGATTCATGCTCGATTCCGCGTAAACACGTTCGAAGTTGGGTTCGACATGAATCGACGCAGACCAACGGCTGCGGTGATCGCAGCGCTTCAGCTCGCCTCGCTGGCGATCAGTTTCCCCGACACCGCTGTCGCCGGGGATCACTATCGCATCGGCACGATCAATAAATCCCATCACTATCGCGATGATGAGGATTTCAACGACACCCACGACGGGGTTTACTTCGTGCATAACCGCAACGTCTTCGGGACCTATTACAACTCGGAATCCGAACAGAGCCTGTTCTTTGCGCGCAACCATCGAATCAACGATACGTTCAGCTACTCGTACGGCGTCGCGGTGGGCTACAACGTCGGGATGGTGCCGATCGTCGGGGTCTCCGCGCAGTTCAGCATCTTCAAGGTCACGCTGACGCAGGAAGCGGCCGTCTTCGGCCTGGAGTTCCCGGTACTGTAGTCCATGGCGGGCAAGCCGGTTCGGACCGGATGATGGATTCGGCTTGAATCGACGCGGGGCGTCGCCGGATTCGCGATCCCTGCTTTTAGGTATGCCGGTCGCAAGCGGACCGATGCGGGCGATCGACAGCCATTGACGGGGTAAAGACCGTCGAATACCAAATAATCCCGCAACGCCGACCGACCGGCGGAACTAATCGCAACCGGGGCATCTAACTACTCATCGATAATCGTCTTCGGGGCTTGCCATGTTACGCCGGATCTTCATCGGCCTGCTTTTGTCCGCGGTCGCGAGCCCGTCCTTGCTCGCCGCGGAAAAGGTCTTCACCCGCGGTGGCGCCGCGATTCGCGGCTACGATCCGGTCGCCTACCATGTCGAAATGGCGCCGGTCAAAGGCGATTCGAATTTCAGTTTCGAGTGGAAGGGACACGAATGGCGCTTCAAGTCCGCCGAGAACCGCGATTTGTTTATCGCCGACCCGGAAAAATACGCACCGCGGTATAACGGTTTTTGCGCCTGGGCCGCGAGCCAGGGATATCTTGCCTCGACCGTGCCCGAGGCGTGGACGATTCGTGACGGCAAACTCTATTTGAACTACTCGCTGTCGGTGCGCAGCACCTGGCTCAAGGACGTCGATGCCAATATCGCGGCCGGCGACCGCAACTGGCCGGACCTGAAACAGCGATAAATTACCGGCCGTCGTCCGTCCGCTCGGCGGGCCCGGGCGCCGCGGATTCGGCAGGCGTTTTCCCGGGTCCGTTTTGCGCTGTGCGCCGCTATCGACGACAATACCCGGGTTTTTTCGCCGCTCGATGCCCACGCGCCAGCGCGGCTGGGCGCTGCCAAGCGTCCGCGTGAATCGAGTAGCCCGACTTTACACCACAACCGGCCCCGTCGATTGAACTGGTTCGACCGTCTGTCCGATAACCAGAAGGGCATCGCCTTTCTGCTCGGTGCGTCACTCGGCTTTTCGCTGATGGCGCTGTTGATCAAGCTGCTCGGCCAGCGCCTGCACGTGACCCAGATCCTGCTGTTGCGCCAGGCCGGCATGCTGGTGCTGGTGTTACCTGCAATCGCGCCAAAATTCCCGGGTTCGCTGCGCTCGACGCGGCCCGGCCTGCAAATCCTGCGCATGGGATTTGCCGTGATCGCGATGCTCGGCGGTTTCACCGCGGTCATCCACCTGCCGCTCGCCGACGCAACCGCGATCTTCTTCGCCAAGAGTTTTTTCGTCACGATCTTCGCGATCTGGGTGCTCGGCGAGACCGTCGGCGGCTGGCGCTGGAGCGCGGTCGTGGTCGGCTTCGCCGGCGTGTTGATCATGGTGCAGCCGGGCACCGACAGTTTTTCGATTTACAGCCTCGCGTCGCTCGCCGGTGCCGCCGGCGCGGCGGCGGTCATGATCACGCTGCGGATCCTGTCGCAACACGACAGCGCCGACACGATCATGACCTGGTCGGCGCTCGGTATCGGCCTCGTCATGGCGGTGCCCGGAATCTACTTCTGGCAGTGGCCGACCCTCGCCGAATGGGGCCTGCTCGGCGCGCTCGCGGTGGCGTCGTATTTCGGTCAGAAAGGAAATATCTACGCGTTCAAGCACGGCGAGGCGTCGTTGCTCGCATCGCTCGACTACGTGCGCCTGTTGTGGGCAACGCTGCTCGGCTACGTCGTCTTCGGCGATTTGCCGGGCGCGCCGACCTGGATCGGCGCGGCGATCGTGATCGCGGCGGCGGTTTTCATGATCTATCGCGAGGCGAGCCTGAGGCGTCGCTGGCGGGTCGATACCGACACGGCCGGGGAGAAAAACCTGGGCCCGTAACGGCGGTGGGGAACCGCGCCACCGGCCACGCGGACCCGATCGAAATCGGCAGTCGCAAGTTCCGGATCGGCCCAAATGAGTTGAAATTTGCCGCGCCCCGGCGTCTAATCTTCGGTTGTTGTTAAATAACCAACAAATCCGACAATAATTTAAACGGAGGCAACCATGAAATCCCTTCCCCAACGGCTGGCGCTCGTTCTCGCCACGGCCCTGTTCGTGTCGGGCATCGCGTCCGCGCAAACCCTGCGCTGGGCACGTTCCGGCGACTCGCTGACGCTCGATCCGCACGCGCAAAACGAAGGCCCGACGCACACGCTCGCGCACCAGATCTACGAACCGCTGCTGCATCGCGACATGGCCGGGCAGATCACGCCGGCGCTCGCGACCAGCTGGAAAGCGCTCGACGATAACCCGAATATCTGGCGCTTTCAGTTACGCCAGGGCGTGACCTTCCACGACGGCGCCGCGTTCAACGCCGACGACGTCGTCTACAGCTTCAACCGCGCGCAAAAGCCGACCTCGGCGATGAAAGAGTTGCTCACCAGCGTCAAGGAAGTCCGCAAGGTGAGCGATTATGTCGTCGACTTCGAGACCCACGGACCGAACCCGCTGCTGATCAACAACCTGACCAACCTGTTCGTCATGGACAGCGGCTGGACCGAGAAAAACGGCGCCAGCGACCCGCAGGACGTTGCCGCCGGCGAGACGACCTTCGCGTCGCAGAACACCAACGGCACCGGCGCGTTCATGCTGGTTAGCCGTACGCCCGATCAGAAGACCGTGCTCAAGGCCAACCCGAACTACTGGGGCAAGGGCCAGTTCCCGCTCGAGATCAGCGAGATCATTTACACGCCGATCCAGTCGGCCGCGACCCGCGTCGCCGCGCTGCTGTCGGGTGAGGTCGATTTCATCCAGGACGTGCCGGTGCAGGATCTGCGCCGGGTCGGCAACCAGCCCGGTCTCAAGGTCGTTACCGCGGCGCAGAATCGCGTCATCTTCTTCGGCATGAACGTCGGCGACAGCGACATTCCCAGTGATAACGTCAGCGGCAAGAACCCGTTTTCCGATATCCGGGTGCGCAAGGCGATGAACATGGCGATCAACCGCGACGCGATCAAGAAGGTCGTCATGCGCGACCAGGCGTCGCCGACCAACGTCATCATGCCGCCGTTCGTCAACGGCTGGAACGAGCAGCTCGACA
>JBPEYE010000402.1:0-25974 GCA_052030825.1 Gammaproteobacteria bacterium
CGCAGCCTCGGGGTGATGAAGGCCGTGCTCGGCGTGAGCCTGATCCAGGAGGTCGCCACCAAGGGTGCGCGCGACATCAAGGGCGGCGCGGTCACGGTCATCAACAGCAACGGGCAGCTGCTTGCCGAAACCAGCTCCAAGCACGACAAGAAGCGGATCATGGTCGAAGGCGTGAACCTGCGCAACAGCAACGACCCGGTCATCCAGGAGGTTTTTTCCGCGCGCAACCGCGGCTACGTGCTCGGCAGCGGGCAGGTTCTCGGCTATGCGCGCTCTGCGGGTCCCGAACTTTACCGGACGGTGGTGACACGTTTTCCCGGTTTTAACTGGACCGTCGTCGTGCAGCAGCCGACATCGATCGCGCTGGCGCCGATTCAGGGCCTGCAGTCGGTACAGGACAGCCTGCGCAGCTCGAAGCAACAGATGATCGTGATCCTGGGTATCGTCGTGGTCCTGGTCGTGGTCCTCGCGGTGTTCGTCGCCGGTATGCTGTCGAAGGCGATCACACAACCGCTGCTCGATCTGCGCGAACTCGCCGACGCGGTCAGCAAGGGCGACACCTCGCGTACCATCGTGGTCAACTCGGATGACGAGATCCAGGACGTCGCGCAGGCATTCGAACGCATGCGCACGAGCGTGTCGATCATCATGAAACGCATCAAGGATATGAAGCGCGCCGGCAACGCCTGATGGTCCAATTCCGGCAAACTTCCCGCGCGACGGCCGGCGTTTCGGCCACGGCCGGACGCGCGGGCGAAGCACCGGCGAATTAAGCCATGGCATCGCAATTCGTCTCCAAGGCCCGGCTGCTCGAGCGCCTGCACGAAATCGTCGACGCCAGCGAAACCGGCTTTCTGACGATTCTGACCGACACTAACCGGTCGGTACTGCTGCGTTTTTCGGAAGGCCGCCTGACGCGGCTTCACTGCCGCTCGAAAGAAGCCGGCGAAGCGATCCAGGTACTCGCCGAGTGCGGCATGGTCAAGTTCACCTACGCGTCGGCGCCCGAGGATACCGAGCCCGAACTGATGCCGGCCGCGAGCTTCCTGCAGCTGATCGACCCGGGCGGCGACGCCGGCGCCGCGCACGACGGCGCGGTTTCGTCGGCGGAAGGCGTCGCCGCCAACGATCCGATCAAGGCGCAGATGCTCGAGATCGCGACCGAGTTCATTGGCGTCGTCGCCGACATGATCGTCGACGAAGCGTTCGACGAGGATCGCAGCGTCGCCCAGGCCATCGACTACATCACCCAGGCAATTCCCGATGCCAACCAGTCGCGTGCCTTTCGCGATGCCGCCAGGGAACACTTTTCGTCAATCGACGTCTGATGCCGGCAGGCCGCCGCCGACTAGGAAATCATCTGGTAGTAAACGTTCTGCGGGTGCTCGGCTTCGATAAAGAAGTACCAGCGCTCGACCAGCAGGCCGGCGAATTGCAGTGCCAGCGCGATACCGCACCACGCCAGCGGAGGGTCACCGCGCAACGCCAGTAGCAGCGCCGGCAACACGAACCCCGCGAGCAGGAAAAAATATCGCGCCAGGCGCACGACGACGGGGCCGTAGGTGTGGATGAAAGCGCGCGTGTTGAAGCTGCCACCCATCGCCCCCTGCGCGAGCTGGCGAATATTGGGATGCTGGATGCCGATCGCCGATTGCAGCGTGGTCGGCGGGCGCAGTCGCCGGTTGCGCGCCAGCGCCGCAACGCGGCCGCCCAGCGCCAACAGCGTCAGCACGAGCGCCGTCGAAGCGAAGTAATCGACCAGACCGTCACCGCCAGCCGCCGATACCACCGTGGCGAGGGTAAATCCGGAAGCGCTGCCCATCAGGAAAAAATTGAGCACGGTCAGCGGGCTATGCCACTGGCGCAGGAATTTCAGGCAGCTGTAAATCATCGCGGTACAAATATAGAGCGCGAGCACCGCCAGCAGGGCGACGAAGCCCAGCGCCAGCGACGGCGCGACCGGCACCGCGCCGAGGTTGAACCACGGCGCCGCGGCGCCCTGGTACTCCGCCAGTGCGAACAGCGCGATCAGCAGCATTGCCGCGG
Organism: Gammaproteobacteria bacterium; assembly: GCA_052030825.1. GTDB lineage: Bacteria > Pseudomonadota > Gammaproteobacteria. Next base: position 2,047 of record JBPEYE010000402.1, read on the forward strand.
GCAGCGCGATGACCTCGCGCGACAGCCACGAAGTGCGCCACATCGCGGCCGCGCGCCAGGCGCGCTCGGGGTGGCCCAGATGGAAGAAGGAAGCGCCGAGGCCGGCCACCAGCAGGCCGAGGCCGAGACCCGCCGCGGGCACCGACAGATCGCGCGCCGGCGCGCCGAGCATGCCGAGCAGCACCAGCCACTCGGCGCTGTAGTAGGCGACGAACAGGCCCTGGCCGGCGCCGATCAGCGTGGTCAGGAAGATGACCGAAATGGCCGGTTTCATCGCTCTACCACGAGGTCGAATCGTCGAGCGTCGTGCGCGTCGTCGGCGCGCGCGGCCCGCGATCCTCTTTCTTCAGCGGATTGTCGACGCGTTGCAGATCTTCCTCGTGGATCGTGATCTCGGTCTTGCGCCGCGGCAGATAATGGTTGGCCGGTTGCGTGCCCCACTCCGGCATCAGCGGGTAACCGCCGTGATCGTTGATCGCCTTCGACGCCTCGGAATCGGGATCGTGGATGTCACCGAAAATGCGCGCGCTCGTCGGGCAGGCCATGACGCAGGCCGGCTTGCGCTCGGCTTCGGGCAGCGCGGTATCGTAGATGCGGTCGACGCACAGCGTGCACTTTTTCATCACCCGCTGCTGCTCGTCGATCTCGCGCGCGCCGTAGGGACAGGCCCAGGAACAGTACTCGCAGCCGATGCACTTGTCGTAGTCGACCAGTACGATGCCGTCCTCCGGGCGCTTGTAGCTCGCCCCGGTCGGGCAAACCGGCACGCACGGCGGGTCTTCGCAGTGCAGGCAGGATTTCGGAAAGTGCACCGTCTGGGTATGCGGGAAGACGCCGACCTCGAACGACTGCACGCGATTGAAGAAGGTACCGGTAGGTTCGGCCGCGTAGGGATTGCGATCGGTCATGGGCCCCGCGTCGCCGGAAGTGTTCCACTCCTTGCAGCTGGTTACGCAGGCCTGGCAGCCGACGCAGACGTTGAGGTCGATGACGAGCGCGAGCTGGGTCATTTCAACCCCCGCACGAAAGCCTGCCAGCGCCCGCGCGGCGGTTCCATGCCCGGCAGGTGCGGCTGCGGCGCGAACTGCGGCGCGGTCTGGCGCGGTTCGTCGGCGTCGGCCTTGTAGACGCGCACGCGCACGTCGTACCAGGCCGCCTGGCCGGTGACCGGGTCCGAGTTCGAGTAGCGATATTCCGGATCCGGCGACGGAATTTCCTCGCTGATCAGGTGATTGAGCAGAAATCCTTTTTGCGACTCGTTGGCGTCGGCTGCGAGCGCCCAGGCACCGGGCGCCTTGCCGATCGCGTTCCAGGTCCACACCGTCCCGGGCTCGACCGCCTCGCTGAAGCGGCACATGCAGCGCACCCGCCCGTGCGCCGATTCGACCCAGATCCAGTCACCGTCGGCGATGCCGTGCTGCGCGCCGACGCGTGGACTCATGAACAGGTAATTGTGTGCGTGGATCTGGCGCAGCCAGGCGTTTTGCGAATCCCAGGAATGGTACATCGCCATCGGTCGCTGCGTGATCGCGGCGAGCGGGTAGCGCGCGCGGTCGATCGCCTGCGTCTCGAGCGGCTCGAAGTAAAATGGCAGCGGATCGAAATGCGTCGCGACACGTTCGCGCAGCCGCGCCGGCGGCTGCCGCCCCGGTCGCTTGCCCTGCGCCGCGAGGCGGAAACGCTGCAGGACTTCGGAGTAGATATGGACATTGACCGGATCGGTATAGCGGATCAGGCCGTGATCCTGCGCCCAGTGCAGGTAACCCCGGTTCCAGTTGCGCATGTACTGGAACGAGCGCGGCAGTTCGTGCTGGTAGACGCAGTTGTTGCGCGCATACCTGTCCCACTGGTTGGGGTTGGGCTCGCCGCGCATGAATTTTTCGCCGCCCTTGCCGCGCCAACCGGCGAGGAAGCCGATCCCCGAGCCCGGCTCGGTCTCGTAATAGATCACGAAATCCTTGTAATCCTTGTACTTGCGCGTACCGTCCGGGTTCATGAAGCGCGGCAATTCGAGCCGCGACGCGAGCTCGACGAGCACGTCCTGGAACGGTCGGCATTCCCCTTTCGGTGGCACCACCGGGATGCGTACCGAATCGACCGGACCCTCGAACTCCGAGATCGGCCGATCGAGCATCGACATCGCGTCGTGGCGTTCGAGGTAGGAGGTATCCGGCAGCACCAGGTCGGCGAAGGCCACGGTCTCCGAGTCGTAAGCGTCGCAGACGACGAGAAACGGAATCTTGTACTCGCCCTCCTCGTCCCGGTCGGTCAGCATCGCGCGCACCCGCTCGGTGTTCATCGACGAATTCCACGCCATGTTGGCCATGAACAGCATCAGCGTATCGATCGGGTACGGATCGCCGCGCCAGGCGTTGGTAATCGCGTTGTGCATCAGGCCGTGGACCGATAGCGGATATTCCCACGAAAACCCCTTGTCGAGACGCACCGGTTCACCGTCGTCGTCGACGAACAGGTCCTCGGGCGCCGCCGGAAACCCGAGCGGCATGCCCTCGAGTGGCGCGCCGGGCTGCACCGCGTCGGGCGCGTTCGGCGGCTTGGCACACGGTGGAATCGGCCGCGGAAACGGGGCCTTGTGGCGAAAACCGCCGGGGCGATCGATGGTGCCGAGGATACTCATCAGGATCCCCAGCGCGCGGATCGTCTGGAACCCGTTGGAGTGCGCGGCGAGCCCGCGCATCGCGTGGAAGGCAACCGGGTTGCCGGTGATCGACTCGTGCTCGCGTCCCCAGGCGTCGGTCCACGGCACCGGCAGCTCGATTTTTTCGTCGCGCGCGGTAATGCCCAGCTCGTAGGCCAGACGCCGGATCGTCGCCGCGTCGATGCCGGTAATACCGGCCGCCCATTCGGGGGTATAGTCGGCAACGCGTTCCTTGAGCAGCTGAAACGCGGGCTTGACCGGCGTGCCGTCGTCGAGCGCGAACTCGCCGAGCAGGCGCGGATCGGCGTCGGCCGAGTGCGATTCCACCGGCGCCTGTCGATTGCGATCCCACCAGCGTTTGTTTTCCGGCTCGACGCAGGATTTTTCGACCGGCCGGTCGCTGCGCAGGAACAGCCCGTGCCGATCGTTCGCGGGATCGGCATTGACGAGGTCCGGCGCGTTGCTGTACTGCACCAGGAATTCGCGATCGTAGAGGCCGCGGGCGATGATTTCGTGGATGATCGCAAGCAGCAGCGCACCGTCGGTGCCAGGCCTGATCGGCACCCACTCATCGGCGATCGCGGCGTAACCGGTGCGCACCGGGTTGATCGCAATAAACTTGCCGCCGTGACGCTTGAACTTGCTGATCGCGATCTTGAGCGGGTTCGAATGGTGATCCTCGGCGGTGCCGAGCATGACGAACAGCCGCGCGCGTTCGAGGTCGGGCCCGCCGAATTCCCAGAACGAACCGCCGATGGTGTAGATCAGCCCGGCGGCCATGTTGACCGAGCAGAAGCCGCCGTGAGCAGCGTAATTCGGCGTGCCGAACTGTTTCGCGAACAGGCCGGTCAGTGCCTGCATCTGGTCGCGGCCGGTGTAGAGCGCGAACCGTTTCGGGTCGGTCTCGCGAATCTGCGCGAGACGCCGGGTCAGGGTCTCAAGCGCCTCCTCCCATGAAATCGCCTCGAACTCGCCCCGCCCGCGCTCGCTGCCGGCCTTGCGCCGCAGCGGCCGCGTCAGTCGCGCCGGCGAATACTGTTTCATGATCCCCGACGCGCCCTTGGCGCAGATCACGCCCCGGTTGATCGGGTGCTCGGGATTGCCCTCGATGTAACGCACCTCGCCGTCCTCGACGGTGACATTGATCCCGCAACGACAGGCGCACATGTAGCAGGTCGTCGATTTGATTTCGCGGCGAGGCGCGGGTCTGGCCATGGGTAGCTCGAGCTTTCGGTTGCGGTTGCATCAGTTTGCGCGACCCGGCAACGTGATGCAAAACAATAAATTTGATTCGTGCAGTAGAAATTTTGATAATTTTTTCTTATAGCTAAAAGTCTCTAATTAGTTTTTTTTATTGCGTTCGCCGGCCTCGCAACGCTGCGCGGGATCAATTAAACGCGACCCCGATCGGCTAGAATGGTCGTCGAATCCACGCCAGGACGGGTTTGCACTCATGGCATTCGAACGCGAACGCGAGCAGATGATGCGCGATATCGAAGCCGGTATCGCGATGACCGCAAGCCGCACCGGCCGCGAACGGTTCGCCGACCGGGTGATGGCGGCGATGCGCGCGGTGCCGCGCGAGGAATTCGTGCCGCCCGATCTGCGCCGGTCCGCGTTTCGCGACGGCGCGCTGCCGGTCGGGCACGGCCAGACCATCTCGCAACCCTACATCGTCGCGTTGATGACCGATTTGCTCGATCTCGACGCCACCGACGTCGTCCTCGAAGTCGGCACCGGCACCGGCTACCAGGCCGCGGTGCTGGCGCAGCTGGTGCGCCGGGTTTACAGCGTCGAACGGATACCCGAGCTCGCCGCGAGTGCGCGTGAACGTCTTGCCCGACTCGGCTATGCCAATATCGAAGTCCACGAAGGCGACGGCTACGCCGGCTGGCCGCACGCTGCGCCCTACGACGCAATCATCGTGACCGCGGCGGCGCCGCGTATTCCCGCGGCGCTCGTCGATCAACTCGCGAGCGACGGCCGCCTGTTGCTGCCGATCGGTCAACGCGGCGGACACCAGGAACTGGTTCTGGTAACGCGCGACGCGCGCGGCGGGATAACGAGCCGCGAGCTGCTCGGCGTTGCCTTCGTGCCGCTGGTCGAAACTTCCTGAATTCGCATCTCGCGATGGGCGCGTCCAGCACCGGCCGGGAGCGACCTGAATTGTTTCGCCTTCACCACCCGATTTGGGTACCATGCACCCGAATTTCGTACCCGGGTCTCCCATGAACTCGCGCGCCGATGCCAGCCCGATGGTTCGGGTCGACAACGTGTCCAAGCATTTCGGCGGCCTCAAGGCCGTCGATCACGCGACGATCGAGATCGCGGCCGGCTCGATCACCGGACTGATCGGCCCCAATGGCGCCGGCAAGACCACGTTGTTCAACACCATCGCCGGCATATACGAACCGACCGCGGGACATATCTACCTCGACGGCGAAGAGATCACCGGGCTCAAGCCGCACGAATTGTTCGATCGCGGCCTGCTGCGTACCTTTCAGATCGCGCACGAATTCGGCCGCCTGTCGGTCATCGAAAACCTGATGATGGTGCCGGCCGGACAATCCGGCGAAAACCTGCTCAACGCGTGGTTCAACCGCAGTCGGGTCGCGCGCGAGGAGCGCGCGGTGCGCGAACGCGCGATGGCGGTCATCGACTTCCTCAACCTCGGTCACATCGCCAATGAACTCGCCGGTAACCTGTCGGGCGGCCAAAAGAAACTGCTCGAGCTCGGCCGCACGATGATGGTCGATGCCAAGGTCGTGTTCCTCGACGAGGTCGGCGCCGGCGTCAATCGCACCCTGCTGCGCGAAATCGGCGACGCGATCCTGAAGCTCAACCGCGAGCAACACTACACTTTTTGCATGATCGAGCACGACATGGATTTCATCTCGCGCCTGTGCGACCCGGTGATCTGCATGGCCGAGGGCACGGTGCTGGCGCAGGGTACCGCCGACGAGATCAAGCGCAACGAAGAGGTAATCGAGGCCTACCTCGGCCACGGCGTCAAGCGCAAGGAGGCGAGCGCATGAGCTTCCTCGCCGGCGCAAACATGGTCGGTGGTTACGGCGGCGCCGACATCCTCAAGGGCTGCTCGATCGACGTCAACGAGGGCGAGATCGCGGTCATCGTCGGCCCCAATGGCGCCGGCAAGTCGACCGCGATGAAAGCCTTGCTCGGCATGCTCGACCTGAAACAGGGCACGGTACAATTTCGCGGCAAGGACATCTCGAAACTGACGCCGCAGGATCGCATCGCCGAAGGCATCGCCTTCGTGCCGCAGACCAGCAACGTTTTCACCAGCATGACGGTTTACGAGAACCTCGAGATGGGCGCCTTTTTACGCGACGACGACATCGGCGGGACCGTTGCCCAGGTCTACGAGCTGTTCCCGGTCCTCGCCGAGAAGAGGGATCAGCTCGCCGGCGAGCTGTCCGGCGGCCAGCGCCAGCAGGTCGCGGTCGGCCGCGCGCTGATGTCGCAGCCCGACGTGCTGATGCTCGACGAACCGACCGCCGGCGTTTCGCCCATCGTCATGGACGAACTGTTCGAACGTATCCTCGAAGTGCGCGATACCGGTGTCGCGATCCTGATGGTCGAACAAAACGCACGCCAGGCGCTCGAGATTGCCGATCGCGGCTTCGTGCTGGTCGTCGGCGAGAACCGCCACACCGATACCGGTGCGGCGCTGCTCGCCGATCCCGAGGTCCGACGCTCGTTTCTGGGAGGATGAATGGAAGCGTTGACCGACCTGCTCAACGCGCTCGTGCTGTTGCTCAATTTCGTCGTCGTGCCGGGTCTCGCCTACGGCTCGCAGCTCGCGCTCGGCGCGCTCGGCATTACCCTCGTTTTCGGCATTCTGCGTTTCGCCAATTTCGCGCACGGCGATACCATGGCCTTCGGCACGATGATCGTCATCCTCGCGACCTGGTGGTTACAGGCCCGTGGCGTGCATTTCGGTCCGCTACCCACCGCGCTGCTCGCGCTGCCGGCCGGTATCCTGCTGACCATCGTCCTCGTGGTCGTCACCGACCGCCTGGTCTACCGCCATTATCGGCACCACAAGGCGGCACCGGTGACGCTGATGATCGCGTCGATGGGCGTCATGTTCATGACCAACGGCATCGTCCGCTTCGTTATCGGCCCTGACGACCAGCGTTTTCTCGACGGCGAACGATTTATCGTACGCGCGCGCGACTTCAAGGAATCGACCGGTCTCGAGGAAGGCCTCAGTATCAAGTTGTCGCAGGGATTGACCATCGCGATCGCGATCGCGCTGGTCGTGTTGCTGTTCTGGTTTCTGCAAAAAACGCGCACCGGCAAGGCAATGCGCGCTTACTCGGACAACGAGGATCTGGCGCTGCTGTCGGGCGTCGATCCCGACCGCGTCGTGCTTGTGACCTGGATCATTACCGCAATCCTCGCGACCATTGCCGGCACCCTCTACGGTCTCGACAAGAGCTTCAAACCGTTCACCTACCTGCAACTGCTGCTGCCGATGTTCGCCGCGGCAATCGTCGGCGGTATCGGCAATCCGATTGGCGCGATTCTCGGCGGCTACGTCATCGCCTTCTCGGAGGTCATGGTGACCTACGCCTATAAAAAGGTGTTCATCTACCTGTTGCCGCAGAGCCTCGAACCCGAAGGCCTGATGCAGCTGTTGTCAACAGACTACAAGTTCGCGGTGTCCTTCGTGATCCTCGTGCTGGTACTGCTGGTGCGCCCGACCGGACTGCTGCGGGGCAAAGTGTTATGACCGATTCGCAGAAAACCGCCCTCGCCTTCGGGGTCGTCGCGCTGTTGCTGATCGTCATCGGCTTCGCGCAATCCTGGAACGTCGCCCTGGCGATCATGAACCTGTGCCTGATCTCGGCGGTCATGGCGCTCGGGGTCAACATGCAGTGGGGTTACGCCGGACTGCTCAACGTCGGCGTGATGGGCTTCGCCGCGCTCGGTGGCGTCAGCGCGGTGCTGGTATCGCAGCCGCCGATCATCGAGGCCTGGCAATCGGGTGGCGGTCGGCTGCTGCTTGCGGCTATCGCGTTCGGCGGGATGCTGGCAGCGGCAATCTATTGCTATCGACGTCTCGACCGCGGCCGCCACCGGACGCTCGCCCTCGGCGCGATTCTCGTCGGCGGGCTGTTCGCGACCCGCTACTTTCTCGATCCGGCGGTCGCCGCGATCGAGGCGGTCAACCCCGCCAAGACCGGCTACCTCGGCGGCATGGGCTTGCCGATCATTCTCTCGTGGGCCTTCGGCGGGGTGATTGCCGCCGGAATCGCGTGGTGTATCGGCAAGGTAGCGCTCGGCCTGCGCGCCGACTACCTCGCGATCGCGACGCTCGGGATATCCGAGATCATTCTCGCGGTGCTCAAGAACGAGGACTGGCTGACGCGCGGGGTCAAGAACGTCACCGGCCTGTCGCGTCCGGTACCCTACGAGGTCAATCTGCAAGAAAGCCCCTGGTTCATCGACCTGATGGGGTGGTGGCACGAAGACAGCCTCGCCTTCGCCGCGGCGGCCGAGCGTGAGGATTTGTTGCGCCAGTTCGTCATCGACGGCTCGAGTATCTTCGTCAAGCTGTGTTACACCGGCCTGTTCGCGCTGGTACTGGCGCTGATCCTGTGGCTCAGCGTGCGCGCGCTGCACTCGCCCTGGGGCCGAATGATGCGAGCAATCCGCGACAACGAAACCGCGGCCGAGGCGATGGGCAAGGACGTGACTCGGCGACACCTGCAGATTTTCGTCATCGGTTCGGCGGTAATCGGTGTCGCCGGCGCGATGCTGACCACGCTCGACGGCCAGTTCACACCGACCTCTTACCAGCCGTTGCGTTTCACCTTCCTGATCTGGGTCATGGTCATCGTCGGTGGCTCCGGCAACAACATGGGTTCGGTCCTCGGCGGCTTCCTGATCTGGCTGGTCTGGATCGAGGCCGAACCGGTCGGGGTGTGGCTGATGGAAGTCGGAACCGGATGGCTCGGTGCCGACCATCCACTGCGCCTGCACCTGATCGACAATGCGCAACACATGCGCCTGTTCTTCATGGGGCTGGTGTTATTGCTGGTACTGCGCTTTGCACCCGGCGGCATACTGCCGGAGGTCGTGCGCAAGCACGCCTGACGCGGCATCGAACCGCCGTTCAGCCGGTGCCTATCTTCGCCAACCCGCCCCCGGCGTAAGCGTGATAGCGGTTTCGCCCGGCCGCTTTCGCCTGGTAGAGCGCGTCGTCGGCACGTTTCAGCAGCGAAGCAGAACGGTCCGCGCGCTGCGGCGTGCCGCTGGCACCGCCGATCGACGCGCTCAGCGCGACCGCCTGCCCCTCGTATTCGATCTCGATCGACTCGATCGCGTGGCGCAGGAGTTCGCCGACCCGGTCCACTCCGGCGGCACCGGTATCCGGCAACAGCACGACGAATTCCTCGCCGCCGTAACGCGCGACCAGATCGATCTCGCGCTTGACCTCATGCTGCAACACCGCCGCAACCCGCTGCAGGCAGAGGTCGCCGAAGACGTGGCCATAGGTGTCGTTGAGTCGCTTGAAATGATCGAGGTCGATCATCAACAGGCTGAGTGGCGTGCGCTGGCGGCAGGCCCGGCTCCATTCCTCGGCGAAGCGCTGGTCGAAGAACGAACGATTGTTGAGCCCGGTCAGCTGATCGGTGATGCTGAGTTTTTCCATTTCGACCGCGCGGCGCTCGGCGAGCATCTGGTTTTCGATCGCTTGCCAGTAGTCGCGCCCGGTCGTGCGCGCGGTACCGATCACGTAAACCAGCGCCAGCACCACCATCGACGCGAGAATCCAGTCGTCGGGTTCGTGGCGGAACAGGTAGGCGATCGTGGTCGGCATCAGCATGAACATCGGGAACAGGATTCGAATCTCGCGCGCGATGCTGAGCGCCGCGGTGCCGGCGATGCCGAGCACCGCGGCCGAGGCAATCAGGTAAAACTCGATGTGCTTGAAGCCGTCGTGGGTCAGGATCCAGAAACACATCAGCCCCCAGTGGAGCGCGCCGGCGAGTATCGTCGCCACCAGCCAGGTTCGCCGCAGCGATACCGGCATCGACGGGCGGAAGCGATCGACCAGGTAATGGCCGAGGCGCGACAGCATGATGACGATCAGGATCGCGGTATTCGTGTAGAAGAACGCCGGCTGGGTGGCGTGGATCTGCGTCGGCACCGTCAGAATCAACCAGCCGACGAGATAAATGAAAATACCGCCGCGGGCGCGTTTGGCGAGATCGGCGTGCGCGCGTCGCTCCAGTTGCCGCTGATCGATTTCAGGGTTGCTTGCCGGCATTGAGGTTGTCGGTCGGGCCAAAATTACGGATGACGTCGCTCCGTTTATCGGCCGGGCCGGGCGGAAACTTGAGCGCGAGCCAATAAAAAGCCCGCCCCCGTCGCCGGGAGCGGGCTTCGTTGAATGGCGCGGTTGCTAGTGGATCTTGATGGTGTTGAACTTGCCGCTGCCGATTTCCAGTTCCTTGTAGGTGCCGAAAACCTCGCCGACCTCGTTAAACTCGACATTGGTCGCACCCTGGTAGTCGACATCGCCGCCAGCGGCGATGATCTTGAGCGCCTTGCCGATTTCGCCGGGGCCGATCTTCGCGCCGGGCGCATTGGCGACCATCATCATCTTCGACTGAACCGCCGAGCGGTCGGCCGATCCGGCGGCCTGCATTGCGAGCACGATCAACGCCGCGGCGTCGTAGGACTCGGGAACGAACGGTCCGTCGCCCGCCACGCCTTGCGTTTTGGCGTACTCGAGAAAGGCATCGGCGCCCTCGGCGCCGCCTGGCAAGGTCGCGATCGCACCGTCGAGATCGGCGCCGATCGCGGCGATCAACGATTCACCGACCATGCCGTCAGCCATGACGAAATTATCGAAGGCATCCGCATCGACCGATGCCTGGATGATGCCGCGGCCACCCTGGTCGACATATCCGAAGACCGCGAGCACGCGCGATCCCGAAGCCGACAATGCGCCGACCTCGGCGGAATAGTCCGCCTTGCCATCCTCGTGGGCGGCGCTGATCGAAATCTGCCCGCCGGCATTGCGGAAGGCCGAGCCGAAGGATTCGGCCAGCCCCTTGCCGTAGTCGTTGTTGGTGTAGGTTACCGCGACCTCGTCGATGCCGCGACTCTTCAGAATCGATGCCAGGACCTGACCCTGGCGAGCGTCCGACGGCGCGGTGCGGAAAAAGAACCCCTTGTCGTCGATCGTCGACAACGCCGGCGAGGTTGCCGACGGCGATACCATGACGACGCCGTTGGGCACCGCGACGTTATTGGCGATCGCGGTGGTCACGCCGGAACAATCGGCGCCCATGATTGCGGCCACGCCGTCCGACGTGATCAGGCGCTCGGCGGCTGCGGTTGCCGCGGCCGCATCGATACAGGTCGAGTCGCCGCGGACACCGACCACCGACTTGCCGTCGAGCAGACTGCCCGATTTCGAAGCCTCTGCGAGCGCCAGTTCGGCGCCGGCCGCCATCCCCGGCGTCAGCGATTCGATCGGACCGGTAAAGCCCAGAATGATACCGACCTTGATGTCCTCGGCCGCCAGCGGCGCGGACAAGGCGAGCAGGGTCGACGCGATTAGCCATTTTTTCATTGTTCACTCTCTCAGATATCGTTTGGGTTGCGATCCGTTACGGATTTGCCGCGCGCAATCTTATCACTGTTTCCCCGGAGGTGCACAGCGCGCTTGCGGCCGACAAGGTTGTTTTTACTGGCGTTTCCCGGCGTTTTCAGGCATTTTTTACAATTTTGTCGCGCAGGTCCGTTCAACCCCGATGACCGACGAATCCACGCTGTCGAGCTGGCGCCGCAAGCCGATTGCGCAACAGCCCGAGTATCCCGATGCCGAGCGCCTGGCGACGGTCGAGGCCGAACTGCGCGCGCTGCCACCGCTCGTCTTCGCGCAGGAAATTCGCGACCTGAAGCAGCAGCTCGCGCAGGTCGCGCACGGTCGCGGTTTCCTGTTGCAGGGCGGCGACTGTGCCGAATCTTTCACCGAGTTCAGTGCCGACAAGATCCGCGACACCTTCAAGGTTCTGCTGCAAATGGCGATCGTGCTGACCTTTGCCGGCCGTCGGCCGGTGACCAAGATCGCGCGCATGGCGGGCCAGTTCGCGAAGCCGCGCTCCGCGCCATTCGAGGAGATCGATGGCGAGACTCTGCCGAGCTTTCGCGGCGACATGATTAATGCGGCCGACGCCGACGCCGACGCGCGCGCGGCCGACCCCGAACGCATGCTCAGGGCCTACCATCAGAGCGCGTCGACGCTGAACCTGTTACGCGCCTTTGCCCAGGGCGGGCTCGCCGACCTGCACCAGGTACACCGCTGGAACCTGAGCTTCGTCGAGGCCAATCCCGCCCGCGAGCGTTACCTGGAAATGTCGGAACGCATTGCCGATGCGCTCGAATTCATGGAAGTCTGCGGTATCAATTCGGCAACCGCACCGACGATCCGCGAAACCCAGCTGTTCACGTCGCACGAAGCCTTGCTGCTCAACTACGAGGAAGCGCTGACGCGTATCGATTCGTTTACCGGCAACCGATACAACTGCTCGGCGCATTTCGTCTGGATCGGCGAGCGCACGCGGCAACTCGACCACGCGCATGTCGAGTTTTTCCGCCAGATCGAAAATCCGGTCGGCGTCAAGATCGGCCCGGCGGTTGCCGCCGACGAGTTGTTGCACCTAATCGAGGCGCTTAATCCGGATAACGAGGCCGGTCGGCTGACGCTGATCACGCGCATGGGTGCCGATCGGCTCGACGCGGTACTGCCCGGACTGGTGCGCGCGGTCGCGCGCGAGGGCCGCGCGGTCGTCTGGTCCTGCGACCCGATGCACGGCAATACGGTCAAGTCCAGCACCGGTTTCAAAACCCGGCAGTTCGACGACATCTTGCGCGAATTGCGCGCGTTTTTCGCCGTGCACCAGGCCGAGGGCAGCTACCCCGGCGGCATTCATCTCGAGATGACGGGCGAGCACGTGACCGAATGCACCGGCGGCGCCTACCGCATTTCCGACACCGATCTCGCGACGCGCTACCTGACGAGCTGCGACCCGCGTCTCAACGCCGACCAGGTGCTCGAGTTAGCCTACCTGATCGCCGACGCCCTGCGCGCGGCACGGCCGACGCCGGCCGCCGAATCGTAACGCAACCCGAAAACGCCGATGACCGATTCCGCTCCGAGTAAACTCGCCCAGGTGCTCCACGCCGGTCATTTCGCGATGACCGCGGAAACCTCTCCGCCCGATGCCGCATCGTCCGCGTCCGTGCTCGAACGGGTCGCCTGCCTCAAGGACCTGGCCGACGCCGTCAACGTCACCGACGGCGCCAGCGCCCGGGTTCACATGGCAGCGCTGGCCGCCGCGGCGATCATGGCACGCGACGGCATCGAACCGGTGTTGCAAATGACGACGCGTGACCGCAACCGGCTGGCGCTGCAGGGCGATGCGCTGGGTGCCGCGGCGCTCGGCATCCACAATTTCCTGTGCCTTACCGGCGACAAAATGGGTGCCGGCGATCAGCCCGACGCCGCCGAGGTCTTCGAGATCGACAGTGGCCAGTTGATGCGCCAGCTGCGCGACATGCGCGATTTCGGTCAATATCCGTCGGGACGCGAGATCGAGCCGCGACCGGCGCTATTTCTCGGCGCCGCCGAAATCGTGACCGAGCCGGGCGCCGACTTTCCGACGGCGCGATTGCAGGCCAAAATCGACAATGGCGCGCAATTTTTTCAAACCCAGTATTGCTTCGAACCCGACCGGGTCCGACGCTACTGCCAGAGCCTGGTCGACGGCGGATTCACCGCGCAGGCGCATTTTCTGATCGGCATCGGGCCGCTCGCATCGGCGCGCTCGGCGCGCTGGATGAACGCCAACCTGTTCGGAGTGCAGGTGCCCGACGCCATCATTGCCCGCCTCGACGGCGCCGGCGATCAGCAGGCCGAGGGCCGCGCGATCTGTGCCGAGCTGGTCCAGCAGTACGCCGAGATCGACGGCTGCGCCGGCGTGCATCTGATGGCGCCGCACCAGGAGGAAGCCTGCGCCCGGGTCATCGCCGAGTCGGGATTGCTGAAGCTCAGGCGCTGACCAGGCGCAGCGACCAGTCCGGCGTTTCGACGGCAATCGCGCGCGCCACCACCGCCGCCTGAGCAAAGCCGGTCGCGCGCAGTGCGGCGACGGCTTCGGCGGCCCGTTCCGCCGGCACTCCGGCGAGCAGACCGCCCGCGGTTTGCGGGTCGAACAGCAGCGGGTAGCGCGCGTTTCCGGCGAGGCCTTGCGGATCGTCGATCTGGTGACGCAGGCGCAGGTTTTGCGGTTGCAGCGAACTCGCCAGACCGGCAGCCGCGAGTTCCGGTGTGCCGTCCAGTAGCGGCAGGTCGGGCAGCAGGACTTCGGCGGCGACGCCCGAAGCCCGCGTCATTTCGAACAGATGCCCGGCAAGGCCGAAGCCGGTCACGTCGGTGCAGGCACGCACCTCGAAACCGCGCAGCACGCGCATCGCTTCGCGATTTCCCTGCAACATGACCTCGAGCGCGCGATCGATCCAGTCGCCACGCGCGCGTCCGCGCATGTCGGCCGCGAACAGCATGCCGCTGCCCAGCGGCTTGGTCAGCAGCAGCGCATCGCCCGGCCGCAGACCGCGCTTGCGCCAAAGCCCGAGCGGCTCGGCAAAGCCGTTAACGCTGAGGCCGCAACTCATTTGCGCGGCTTCGCCGCTGTGGCCGCCGAGCAGACGCGTCTCGTTGGCGCGCAGCGTCGCGACGACGCCCGACAGCAACAGGTAGAGATCGCTGGCCTGCTGGCGCTCGCCGCCGAAAGCGACGCTCGCGCTGACCAGCGCGCTGTGCGGCGGCACGCCCATCGCGTAGAGATCGCCGAGCGCATGGTTGGCGGCGATGCGTCCAAACAGGTAAGGATCGTCGACGAAGCTCGAAAAGTGGTCGACGGTCTGGATCAGCGCGGCGCCCTCGGGCACATCGACCAGCGCCGCGTCGTCGGCCTGTTCGAGCCCACCGCGCAAATCGATCCCGGATTCGGCGGCAATGCGCTCGAGTACCGGTTCGAGTACGCCACGGCCGAGCTTCGAGCCGCAGCCGCCGCAGCGCATCGGCGCGAGGTCGGGCGCCGTATCGTCGTCGACCGGCATCGCCGGCAGTTCGCTGAAACGGCGCACGAAGCGGCGATCGATGCGGTCCTTGAGCCGCCAGCACCAGCGGCCCGCAAAAGCCCAGGGTCCGCGGCTCGCGACCGCGTAGCGGTCGCCGGTCGAGATCAGCGACAGGAATTGTCGCTGCGGACGGTACGGAGCCAGCGCGCCGCCATCGATCCGGCGGTGCAGGTTGCGCGCCAGCGGCAAGCCCTGGCGCACCGCGAACACCCCCGACTTGGGCCGGGGGAAATCGACGACCGCGGCGATGTCTCCGGCGGCGAAAACCTCGGGATGCGAAAGGCTTTGCAGCGTCGGCGCCACGCGGATGAAACCGGCGTCGTCGAGATCGAGACCGGATTCGCGCAACCACGGCGCCGGGCTCGCGTGCGTGACCCAGACCACCGCGTCGGCGGCCACGCCGCCGCCGTCCTCGCCGATCAGCTCGCCACCGTCGAAGCTGCGCACCCGAAACCCGTGGTGGGTCTCGATTTCGCGCGCGCGCAGGATGCGCTCGAAAATGCGCTGAACCCGCGCATTGTGCGACGGCAGGATACGTTCGCGATCGTTGCACAACAGAATTTGCAGGCGCCCGCGACGACCGTCGAGATTGCGCGCGCGATGGTCGAGGGCCAGCGCGAGTTCGACGCCGCCGGCGCCGGCACCGACGATGGCCAGCCGTATCTGCGCCGACGCGTCGCGCAGGCGCGCTTCGATTGCGTGCCAGGCGAGGAGAAAACGGTCGACCGGTTTGACCGCGAACTGATGCGGATCATCCGCGGCCGCGCCGGCGAAGCTTGGCCGTGAACCGATGTTGATCGACAGCAAATCGTAATCGAGCGGCGGACGCCCGATGATCGTCAGTTGCCGCCGGTCGGCGTTCAGCGCGCAGGCCTCGGCATGGATGATTCGCGCGCCGGCACGACGCGCCAATGGCAACAGATCGATGTGCGCTTCGTCGAAGCGGTAATGGCCGGCGACATAGCCCGGCAGCATTCCCGAGTACGGTGTGTGCAGGTCGCGGGTGACGAGCGTAATCCGGGTCGCCGGCGGCGGCCGCATGGCGAACCGCTCGAGCACGAACAGGTGGCTGTGGCCGCCACCGAGCAGCACCAGGTCGGTGCGCGGCGGCGAGTCGGATTTAAGCATGGGATCCTGGGGTCATCCGGCGGCTGGACTCGGGGGGAAGGCTTCGGCACTGGTATTATGCGTGCAGCTTTTGTACTGTAAAGCGATGAATCATCGCTGCATCACTGCCCTGATCCTGGCCCTGTCGCTGTTCCCGCTGTCGTCGGCGCCGGCGCAGGCGCCACGCGAAATCGAGCAAGGCCACCCCGACTTCATCGTCGAAGAACTCGCGCGGGGTCTCGGCGTGCCCTGGGGCATGACCTTTCTCGCCGCCGACCGGCTGTTGATTACCGAGCGCAACGGCCGGCTGAAGCTGTTGCGTCTCGACGACCTGTCGATGACTCCGATCGCCGGCGCCCCGGCGGTCGTCGCCGAAGGCCAGGGCGGGTTGCTCGACGTTGCCGCCGGTCCCGATCATGCGCGCGACGGCTGGATTTACTTCACCTACAGCAAACCCTCGCGGGGCGAGGCCGCGACCGCGCTGGCGCGAGCGCGGCTGCGCGGCGAGCGCCTGGTCGACTGGCAGGATCTGCTCGTGACCGACTCCGTGACCGACCATCGACGCCACTTCGGCAGCCGTATCACCTTCGACGACGAGGGTCATCTCTTCTTCGGTATCGGCGATCGCGGCGAGCGCGACCTCGCGCAAAATCTCGGCGACCACATCGGCGCGGTTCTGCGTCTCGGGCTCGACGGACGCGTACCGCGGGACAATCCTTTCGTCGGCGTCGCCGGCGCGCGCGCCGAAATCTGGAGCTACGGTCACCGCAACCCGCAGGGCCTCTGGTACGACCCCGATAGCGATCGCCTGTGGTCGATCGAGCACGGCCCACGCGGCGGTGACGAAATCAACCTGGTTTTGCGCGGTCGCAATTACGGCTGGCCGGTCGTCAGCCACGGCAAGGAATACTGGGGCCCGGTTGCCATCGGCGAAGGCACGAGCAAACCGGGGATGGAGGATCCGCGCAAGGTCTACATCCCGTCGATCGCGCCCGGTAGCCTGATTCTGTATCGCGGCGACGCATTTCCCGAATGGCGCGGAGACTTGTTCTCGGGTGCCCTCAAGCTGACCCATCTCAACCGCGTCAGGCTGTCGGCTGAAGGCGAAGTCGTCGCCGAGGAACGCCTGCTCGAAGATCTCGGCGAGCGCATCCGCGCGCTCGCGGTAGGCGCCGAGGGCTGGCTTTATCTGTCTACCGACAGCGGCCGCATCCTGCGCCTGCGTCCCGCCTGATGCTCAACCGTCTGCTCGAGGTCGGCGTGCAATGCCCGTATTGCTGGGAACGTTTCACCTTGCTCGTCGACGGCTCGGTCGACGCGCAGGAATACGTCGAGGATTGCGAAATCTGTTGCCGGCCGATCGATTTCAGCATCGTTATCGGCGACGACGAGCGCGCCCGCGTCGAGGCCAGACAGCAGGGCGGATGAAGCCGAGCGCGTGGCTGCCACCGGTGCTTGCGCTGTTACTCGCACTCGGTGCCGGCGGGGCATTTGCCGCGCAACCGTACTGGATCGACCACGCTTCGCGTCCCGGCCCGGACCGGGCTTCGGTCGGCGCATCGCGATTCGACGAACTGTTTTACGATCCCGCCACCGGCTATCGCATCCCCTACCCCTTCGACGCGCTCACCGACGCGCTCGCGGCCCGGGTCGACAACGGCGCGCACGGCGGCGTGCGCCAGGCCATCATCCCGCGCGGCCGCTCGCTGCAACGCGATGCCGCGGCCCCGGACCACTTCCGCCTGCCACGTGTCGTCATTGCGCTCGAGGGCGAACCGACGGCAACCGCCGGAGATCCGGGACGGGTCCTCGAATATCGCCTCTTCATCGCGCATCAACCGGCGACCGGAACGCTCGAGATCATCAGCTACAACGATGCTGCCGGGCGATTCGAATTCCAGGTCGTGGACGACTATGCCGCCGGCAAGCGTCCGCGCGTACGCCCGGCCAATCGCGCAATGTGCCTGAGCTGCCACCACAACGCGGCGCCGATTTTCCCGCGTAATCCCTGGTCCGAGACCAATGCCAACGTCGCCATCGCCAATCGCCTGCTGGCGGCGTCGCCCGAGCGCTACGGCTCGTTGATCGGGCTCGTCAGCAACGACGCCGGCGTTATCGACGTACTCAGCGAACGCGCCAACTACCTGTCCGCGGCGCAGTACTTCTGGCGCGAGGGTTGCGGTAACGCGGCGCGCTGCCGCGCCGCGCTGCTGCGCGCGGTGCTGCAATACCGCCTCGCCGCCGAAACCAGCTTCGACTGGCACGATCCGCGCTTCGACGCCCACTTTACGCGCGAACTCGAGCGCCGCTTCGCACGCCTTTGGCCGCAAGGCGTCGCGTTGGCCGGCAGTCGCATTCCGGACCGGGATCCCCTCGCCGGCGAACCGCGGCGCGCGCACGATCCGTTGATGCCGCGGTCGCCGCAGGCCAGCTGGCAACGGGTCGACCCCGTACTCACGCGCGGCCTGGTCTATCGCCTGGCGGGATTTTTCACCCAAGCCGATATTCGCGACATCGATACCGCCCTGCGCGCGAGCTATGGGCGGCATCCGCGGCAGCGGCACGCCGCGCTTTGCCGCGCTGCCGAGATCACCGCCGGCGTGACCCGCATGAATTGCGGCGACCCGGCCACGGCCGGCCGGCTGCGCGCGCGTCTCGAAGTCGACCTCGGCGATGACACGGCGCCGTCGCTGCGGGTGCAGTCGCTGCAGATACCCGGCGATCTCAATCTCTGGCAGCCGATCGTGATCGCGGCGCATCGCGTCGACGGCGGTCTGTCGCTTGAACTCGGTGCGGCCGGAGGCCTGTCGCTGCGCCTCGCCGACGGCTCCCGCGTCAGCCGCTTCGAACTCGGCTGGCGCGGTGACTTCGCTACCGCCGAAGTCGCACTCGAGCTCGAGCTCTCGCAAGAATTTGCCGACCTCGACACCGCGCTGGACGAAATGCTCGCAAGCCACCGTCGCGGGCAGGCTTCGAGCCTCGCCGGCGGCCCGTTCGAGCGCCGCCGCCTGCTCGACGAACTGTTACCGGCGCTCGGCGTCGCGGCGCCGCGCTGGCCGCCGTCTTCGCGACCGAAGGCGCCGGCAGCGGCGCCATTGACACCGCCGTTGTCGGGAGAGCTGGCGTTGCTCGAACCGCACTGCGGCGGCTGTCATCGCTCGCCGGGTCTGAACCCGCCGGGATTTCTCGCCGGGCCCGCGGCGCCGGCGCGGATTCGGCGCTGCGCCGCGCGGATGCTGGCGCGTCTCTATGCGTGGCAACCGGATTCGTTTCTGCCGGCGGCGCCGATGCCACCGCCGGCGTCGCTGGCCGACGGCGGCGCGCGCTGGCGCAACAGCGATCACTATCGCGAACTGCTGGGCCTGCTCGAACCGATGGTTGCGCCGCCGCAGCTGGCGGCGATTCGCGCCGGTCGAGACCCTGCCGGATTACCCGCTTGCCAGTTCGACGATTAGCGGGTCTCGAATCCGTCGCGCGGCGGCAAATCTTCGGCTGCACCGACCTCGATCTTGCTCACGCGGGCGTAGGCAGGTCCTTGGCCAATCGCTTCGACGACCCGGGCGACGGCTTCGGGATCGCCCTGTAGCAGAAACTCGACGCGGCCGTCAGGCAGGTTGATCGCGTAGCCGCGCAAGCCCTCGGCTTCGGCGTGGCGGTACACAAAGTAGCGGAAACCGACGCCCTGCACGCGCCCGGACACCTGTCCCCTGACGCTGTGCACCGCTAGGCCACCGTTACGCCGGGCGCCGTCAGCGGCGCGGCGACGGCTTGGGTGAACCCGGCGTCGTCGATATCTGCATCGGCGAGCCGTTTGCGGACGCAGCGAAGGTAGCCGCGATTAGCGGCGCCCATACCGAAGCGCTGACCGGCGGGGGGACGCTGGTGGACGCATACGATCGGGCGCGGCGGCTGCGGCACGCTAACCGGCGGTGATCCGCGCCTCGATCGCCGCGCCTTCGGCTTGCCAGAATTCGGTCCATTGATTGAGCAGGCGAATGCCCTCGATCTGCTGCTGCCGATCACCGGCCTCGATGCCGAGGCGATAGTTCTCGACACCCTTGATGAAGTAGCGTTCAAAGTTCTTGCCGAGGCGCAAATCGAATTCGTCGAGATAGGCGCGCCGGACCTGGAACGCCAGGCCCAGCGCGTCATCGAGCGTTTGCAGCGCGGCGTTCATCTGTTGCCGGTCCAGATCCGGCTGGCCGAGCTGCTGGCCGGCGGCTTCGACCTGGCGCAGCGATTCGAGAAAAAAGTAGCGCTGGCCGGCCGGATCGATCGGGGATTCGCGCTCGCAGCCGGCGGCGACGGCGAGCAGCAAACACAACCCGATGGCGCGGGCGCGTCGCATCACCGTTTACCGGCAATTCGCATGCGCAGCGCGTTGAGGCGGATGAATCCCTCGGCGTCTTTCTGGTTGTAGGCGCCACGGTCGTCCTCGAAGGTCACGATCGCTTCGTCGAAGAGGCTGTCGCTCGCCGATTTACGCCCGACCACGCTGACCGCGCCCTTGTACAGCTTGACGCGCACCTCGCCGTTGACCGTCGCCTGCGACGCGTCGATCGTTTGTTGCAGCAATTTGCGTTCCGGGCTCCACCAGTAGCCGTTATAGATCAGCGTCGCGTACTTCGGCATCCATTCGTCTTTCAGGTGCGCGACCTCGCGATCGAGCGTTATCGACTCGATCGCGCGATGCGCCTTCAACATGATCGTGCCGCCCGGCGTTTCGTAACAGCCACGCGATTTCATGCCGACGTAGCGGTTCTCGACGATGTCGAGACGGCCGACGCCGTGGGCGCCGCCAATCTCGTTGAGCTTCGTCAGCACCTGCGCCGGGCCGAGGCGCTCGCCGTCGATCGACACGATGTCACCGCGCTCGAAGCCGATCTCGACGTATTGCGGCGTGTCCGGCGCGCGCTCCGGCGCGACGCTGCGCAGCCACATGTCGGCGCGCGGCTCGAACCACGGATCTTCGAGTTCACCGCCCTCGTAGGAAATGTGCAGCAGGTTGGCATCCATCGAGTACGGCGACTTCTCGCCCTGTTTTTTCTCGACCGCGATGCCGGCGGCCTCGGCGTAGGCGAGCAGGCTTTCGCGCGAATTCAGGTCCCACTCGCGCCACGGCGCGATCACGCGGATATCGGGTGAGAGCGCGTAGGCGCCGAGCTCGAAGCGTACCTGGTCGTTGCCCTTGCCGGTCGCGCCGTGGGCGACCGCGTCGGCGCCGGTCTCGGCGGCAATCTCGACCAGACGCTTGGCGATCAGCGGGCGCGCGATCGAGGTACCGAGCAGATACTCGCCCTCATAGACGGTGTTGGCGCGAAACATGGGAAAGACGAAGTCGCGCACGAATTCTTCCTGCAGGTCCTCGATGAAGATTTCGCGTACGCCGTATTTCTCGGCCTTGGCCCGCGCCGGCTCGAGCTCCTCGCCCTGGCCGATATCGGCGGTGAAGGTCACGACTTCGCAGTCATACTCGTCCTCGAGCCACTTGAGTATGACCGAGGTATCGAGGCCGCCCGAATAGGCCAGAACGACCTTGTTGATTCCAGATTTACCCATGCCTGATGCTCACTCGCGCCGCCGCTTCCCGCGGGATCGAAAAAGGCCGCTATTGTCGATGCTCCGCGGTTAAAAATCCAGTGCCCCGGGGGTGTATAATGCCCGCATTTATCAGCACGAGGAACGTCATGTCAGAGCAAAGCTTCCGGGTCCACGCGATGGAGCTCGGGCCGATGGAAAACTTCGTCTACCTCGTCGAGGACGTCGTCACGCGGCGCTGCGCGGTGGTCGATCCCGCCTGGGAAGTCGAGCGCATCGTCGGCCGTGCGCGCGAGCTCGAACTCGAGATCACCGACATCCTGCTGACCCACAGCCACCACGACCACATCAACGGCATCGAGGGCCTGCTCGAGCATGCCAACGCCGAGGTCCACCTGCTGAAACCCGAGTATGAATTCTGGCAGCACGAGCTCGACAAACCGAGCCTGCATCACGGCGGTGACGAGATCCGGCTTGGCGATACCTCGATCAGGATACTGCATACGCCCGGGCACACGCCCGGATCGGCCTGCTACGAGCTCGGCAACGAAATCATCACCGGCGATACGCTGTTCGTGTTCGGCTGCGGTCGTTGCGACCTCAAGGGCGGCAACCCGGCAGACATGTTCGAAACGCTCAAAAACATGAAGGAAAGACTGCCGCAGGATATGCTGATTCACCCGGGGCACAACTATTCGGTCACGCCGACGAGCACGCTCGGCGAGCAAATCGAAGGCAACCCTTTCATGCACTACGAAGACCAGGACGCCTTCGTGCACTACCGCATGCAGATACACGACAAGACCCGCGACGAACCCTATGCCGCGGTCAGCAAGTCCGACCTGCGGATTGCCAATCTGCTCTAGCGCGGGCAACCGCGTCAGATCGAGGCGACGACCTCGGCGAGCATGTCCCGCACCTGCCCGGCAACCTGCTTGAGTTCGGGATTGTCGATCGCCTGCATCGATTCCAGCGGGTCGATCGCGCTGACCTCGATGCCGCCGTCGACCCGGCGCAGGATCACGTTGCACGGCAGCATCGCACCGATCTTCGGTTCGAGCCCGATCGCGCGGTGCGCCATTTGCGGGTTACAGGCGCCGAGGATGCGGTAATCGTCCATGTCGACGTCGAGTTTCTTCTTCATCGTCTCCCTGACGTCGATCTCGGTCAGCACGCCGAAACCGCGCGCCGCGAGCGCGTCGCGGGTCCGCGCGTCCACGGCGTCGAAATCGCGCTCGTCGACGATGCGATCCAGGGTGTAGCTCATGGCAACTCTATCCTCCGTGTCGGCAGCGGGCGCAGCCCGCCCGCGCCGGCCAAGTTAGTCGAGGCGCGCCGCGATGGCCATAGATAATAAGAGATAGGCAGGTCAGGAATCGGGGGTAACGGGGTCGAGCCAGACCTGGCGACAACGCGTTTCACGCAGGCCGAGTCCGGCGAGCAACGCCAACGCGAGGATCAACAGCAGGCTGTGAAAGGCAAATTCGTAAGACGCCGCGGAATAGATCCGCGCCCCGTCGAGCAGCGCGCCATCCCATTTTAGATCGAGTAGCCAGCCGATCAGCGGCTGCATGACCGCGCCCGAGCCGACCACGCACATGTTCATCAGACCGACCGCGGTGCTGCCGTAGCCCGGATGGTTCAATTCGCGCACCGAGCCGAAGCAGACGGTCATCGCGCTGCCCCCGGCGCCGAGCACGAAGATCAGCGTCATCATCGCCACGGGGGTGGATGGTGGCCGGTAGAGCAATAGCGCGAGCGCGCCGAGCGCGACCACCGCGCCGGCAAACAGTACCGGATTGCGCCGCCCGACCCGGTCCGATATCCAGCCCATGAACGGCGAAAAGATCGCCCAGCCGACGAAGATCATCGACGTCGTCGCGGCCGCGCGCGTCGGCGAGTAGCCATGTACGGTCTGCAGCCACGGCACGCCCCACAGGCCGCCGAACCCGAGCATGCTCGACGCCATGCCGAAACCGATCAGCGCGCAGATCCAGGTTTGCCGGTTGGTCGCGGTTACGCGCAGACCGGCGAACGCCGAGGTCTGACCGCCGGCCGTTTTCTGCGTCGGGCTACGCAGGGGTACCAGTTTGAAAATCAGTAGCGCGAGGATCACGCCGACCGCGGCCAGCAGGTACATGCTGCCGCGCCAGTCGAGCGCCTCGACCAGTTGTCGCAACGGCGCCTGGCCGAAGATCGCGCCCGCCATGCCGACCGACTGCAGCACCCCGGCGAGCATCGCGAAGCGCGCCGGTCGAAACCAGTAGGACGCGATCGCGAGCGTGCCGACGAAAGCGAATGCGACCGTCGCGCCGATCAGCGCGCGTCCCAGCGACGCCATCCACAGGGTCTCGCTGCGCGCGAACAGGATCGTTGCAAGCGCACACAACGCGGCGGCGAAGCTCATCAGCTTGCGCGGCCCGAAACGGTCGGTC
>JBPEYE010000403.1:0-6219 GCA_052030825.1 Gammaproteobacteria bacterium
CCTGTTCCATGATTTCGCCGCCGTAGAGCACGACGATGTGGTCGGCGACCTGGGCGACGACAGCGAGATCGTGGGTGACGTAGATTGCCGCCGAGTTTTGCTCGCGGATGACCTTCTTGAACGCCTTCAGCACCTCGATCTGCGTGGTCACGTCGAGCGCCGTGGTCGGTTCGTCGAGCACCATCAGGTCGGGCTTGCCGCACAGCGCCATCGCCGCCATCAGCCGCTGCAGCTGTCCGCCCGAGACCTGGTGCGGATAGCGCCGGCCGATGCGGTCGGCGTCGGGCAGTTCGAGCGCGTGGTAAAGCTCGATCGCGCGCTCGTTGGCCTGCTCCTGGGTCAGGCGATCGTGCAGCACCGCGGCCTCGGTAACCTGCTCGTTGATCGTGATCGCCGGGTTGAAGGTCGCCGCCGCGCTTTGCGCGAGGTAGGCGACGTTGCCGCCGCGCAAATCGCGCTGATCGAGCGGCGGCATCGTCAGCACGTCGTTGCCGTAAAGCCGGCATTCGCCGCCGGCGAAATATAGCCCGGGCTTGGTATAGGCGAGCGTCGCCAGCGAGATCGTCGTCTTGCCGGAACCGGATTCGCCGATCAGCGCGACGACTTCGCCCTTGTGAATGTCGAAAGTGACGCCCTTGACGATCTTGACCTCTTCGCCATCGTCGTTTTTGGCGCTGATGCGCAGATCCACGACTTCGAACAATTTTTCTTTTTCCATGACGCTACACCATCTTGGTTGCGAGGCTGCCGCCGGACTTGGCGGAAATGTCGTCGACGATCAGGTTGACCGCGATCGTGAACGATGCGATCGCGAAGGCCGGCCAGATCGCCGCCCACGAGCCGTAGGTCAGGCCGGCGAGGTTTTCCCGCACCATGCTGCCCCAGTCCGCCGCCGGTGGCGGCACGCCGAGACCGAGAAAGCTCATGCTCGAGATGAACAGCACGACGAACACGAGGCGCAGGCCGAAGTCGGTTGCCAGCGGCATCGCCGCGTTCGGCAAGACTTCGGATCTGATGATCCACCAGATGCCTTCGCCGCGGGTCTGCGCGGCCTCGACGAAATCCTGCACCATGATGTCGAGTCCGAGCGCGCGCGCAATGCGGAACACGCTGGTCGCATAGATCACCGCCGCGGTCGCGATCAGGATCGGGATCGAGGTGCCGAGCGCGGCGACGACGATCAGGCCCAGCATGATCGTCGGTAGTGCCAGAATCGCATCGTTGACGCGGCTGACCGCCATATCGATCCAGCCGCCCTTGACCGCGGCGAGAATCCCCAGCGTGATCCCCATCAGATAGGCGAGCAGGGTCGCCGCCAGCGAAATACCGATCGTATTGCGCGCCCCCCACAGGATCCGCGAATAGGTATCGCGACCGAGGTAATCGGTGCCGAGATAGAAGGTGCCGTAGCCTTCCTCGCTGGTATAGGCGTCGAGAAAGCCGTCGTCGCCTTCGATGTCCATTTCGTGAAACGGGGCGATATACGGTCCGATCAGGCAGATGATCAACCAGAACGCGACCACCGCGGCCGAGCAGTAGCCGACCCACGACAGGCGAAACTTGCGCTTTGGCGGCGCATCGGGCAGTTCGGCGAACGCGTCGAGTTCGGCGAGGACTTCTTCTTCTTTCTTGTGGCTCGTTTCTTCAACCATGATTTATTCCTCCTCGCCTACTTCGGGTTGCGCAGGCGCGGATTCGATACGATCGAACCGATATCCGCGAGCAGGATCAGCACAACGTAGGTGCCGCAAAAGATCATCGCGCAGGCCTGCACCAGCGGCAGGTCGCGGGTTTGCACGCCGTCGATCATCAGCTTGGCGAGACCGGGGTAGGCGAAGATCGTCTCGACGATGACGACGCCGCTGACGAGGTAGGCGAGATTCAGCGCGATGACGTTGACGATCGGGCCGATCGCGTTATAGAACGCGTGGCGCAGGATGATGCGCCGCCGCGGCACGCCCTTCAGTATCGCCATCTCGATATAAGGCGAGCTCATGACGTTCAATATCCCGGCGCGGGTCATGCGAATCATTTGCGCCGACACGACGATGACCAGCGTGATCAGCGGCATCGCCAGCGAACCGAGCAGTTCGAAGAACGACTCGTCGCCGGTGAGGTAGGCGGTTGACGGCAGCCAGTGAAGTTCGACCGCGAGGATCAGCACCAGGATAGTGGCGATGAAAAATTCGGGAACCGAGATTGTCGACAGCGTACCGAAGGTGACCAAACGGTCGAGCCAGGTGCCGGGATGCATCGCCGCCCACAAACCGAGCGCGATCGAGATCGGGATCGAGACCAGCGCAACCAGCGCCGCCATCGTCAGCGTGTTACCGAGGCGCCCGCCGATCAGGTCCGAGATTGCGGCGCCGCCGGCCTTGGAGGTGCCGAGATCACCGGTAACCATGTTGCCGAGCCAGCTGAAGTACTGCACGTAGCCGGGCTGATCGAGACCGAGCTCCTTGCGCAGCACCGCCAGCGTTTCCGGCGTCGCGCTCTGGCCGAGGATAATCTGCGCGACGTCGCCCGGCAGGATGCCCGTGATCACGAACACGATCACCGACACGACCCACAGTGTCGCGAGGCCGATGCCGATTCGTTGCAATACCATGCGCATCATCATGGTGCGATTCCCCCTCGTTTTTTTCCTTTAGTTAGTTACATTCAGCCACGTCCAGCCGGCGTTCACTGCCGGAAGCGGTGTCAGGTCCAAAGCAACGAGGCCCGTATAAACGCGTTTATACGGGCCTCGTGCGTTCCGATGGTTTCGGCTCTGACTTACGCGAGCCAGATGAACTCCGGCCATTCGCAACCGCCCAACTGGCCGAGCGGTACCGTCGGCATGCCCATGATGTTGTCGGCGATGCCGTCGTTGATATTGGAAAACGCCGGGATCACCATGCCGGAACCGTTGTGAATCAATTCCTGCATTTCGCAGTACATCGCGTGGCGCTTGACCGGGTCGGTCTCGGCCAGCGACGCCGCCAGCAGTTCACCCATGCGCGCATTGTTCCAGTAGGTATCGTTCCACGCCGCGCCGGGCGCGAACTGGATCGTCATTTGCGAGTTCGCGGTCGGGCGCATGTTCCAGCTGACGACGTTGAGCGGCTCCTTCATCCAGACCGCGCCCCAGTAGCCGTCGGTCGGGACTTTCTTGAGCTGCAGGTCGAAGCCGATCTTGGCGCAGTTGGCCTGGGCCAGCAGGCAGGCGTCCTCGATACCGGACATGACCGGCGCGACGAACAACTCGGCCGACGAGTAGCCCGATTTCTTGAAATGGAACTTGGCCTTGTCCGGATCGTACGGGCGCTGCGGCAACTCGTGGCAGTGGTCCTTGCCGTGCGCGGCCGATACCGGCGTGTCGTTGCCGACCGTGCCCTTGCCTTTGAGGATTCGCTTGACGATGCGCTCGCGGTCCTGGATGTACTGCAGGCCCTTGACGAAATCGTCGTTGCTGCCCGGCTCGGTGTTCTTCAGGCAGCAGATGCCCATTTGCAACGCCGCCGGTATCGACGACAGGCGCACGCCGTTGGCGCTCTCGACCTGGCGAAACGCCTTCGAGTCGATTTGCGTAACCAGCTGCATGTCGCCCGAGATCAGCGCGTTGACGCGCGCCACCGGGTCGGTGATCGCGGTGATTTCGCAAGCGTCGAGTTGCGGCCCGTCGCGCCAGTAGTTCTTGTTGCGCACGTGCACCGACTTGACGCCCGGCTCGAAGGATTCGAGCACGAACGGCCCGGTGCCGATGCCGGCGCCGGTCGAACCGTTTTGCACGATCTTGGTCTGGAACAGGCCGAGCAGTACCGGCAGGTCGGCGTTGGCGGTGTTCATGATCGCCTTGACTTCCATCGGCCCGGTTTTCTTCCATTCGCCGACCGAGGCGAGGACCGCCTTGATGACCGATTTCGAATCTTCGCCCTGGTGGCGCTTCATCGTGTAGACGACGTCGTCGGCGGTCAGCGGCTTGCCGTCGTGCCAGGTCACGCCCTTGCGGATCTTGAAGGTCCACTCGGTCGCGTCCGAATTCGGTTCGAAGGATTCGGCCAGCTCCGGCTGCGGCGAGAGGTCGTTGGCGTGCTGTACCAGGCTGTTATAGGTCGCGCGGCCGCGGGTGTAGTCGATCGTCGACGTGAACAGGATCGGGTCGAGCTGATCGTCGGGTCCGTGCAGGTTCGACGACATGCGCACCGAGCCGCCTTTTTTCGGCGTCGCGGCGAGCACTTGCTTGCCGTCGGTCAGCAACTGCTCGGCGACGGTCAGCGAAACGCCGGTCACCATCGCGAGCTTGAGCGCGTCGCGGCGGGTCACCTTGCCACTGCCACCGTTGACCATTTTGTCGACCAGGTCGCGATCGGCCTGGCTCAAATCCCGAAACTTCAGCTCGGATTTGGGTGAAGTATCGTCTTTCATTGTCACTCCTCAGGTTGGCTGTTTCTGATCATTATCGGGGACCGATCTCGATGCTGGTCGCGGCCGCCTGCGAGATGGGTGTCATGCGGATGGCGAGGGGCGGATGGGTCGGTCCTTTGTTTTATGAGAAACATAGGGTAAAGCGAGTGTCCGAGCTTGTCAAAATGCGATCCGGCCCGGCAACCCATGGCGCCGTCGGCGGGGGATGATATCGCCGCACGATTCGGCTAGAGTACGCGAGTTTCCAGTCCGCTTCCGCACGGAGTCCGCGTGTACAAGACGCTCGCGACGATCGTCTCGATTCTGTTGAGTTACGGCCTGCTGTTGCTCGCCAACGGCCTGTTCGCGACGCTGCTCGGCGTGCGCACCCAGATTGAAGGTTTCTCTTCGGGAATAACCGGACTCGTCGTTGCCGCCTATTTCAGCGGTTTGCTGCTCGGCGGCCTGTTCGCCGCGGCGGTCGTAACCCGCGTCGGCCACATCCGCTCGTTCGCCGCGTTCGCGTCGCTGATGTCGGTGTCGGCGCTGATGCACCCGATCTTCGTCGACGCTTACGCGTGGATGGCATTTCGCATGGTCGCGGGTTTTTGCATGGCCGGCATGATCATGGTGACCGAAAGCTGGCTCAACGAGAGCGCAACCAACAAGACCCGCGGCAAGGTTTTGTCCATTTACATGATCACCAATTACTTTGCCGCCGGCTGCGGCAATTTTCTGTTGACCGTCGGCGAGCCGTCCGAATTCCAGCTGTTCAGCCTGGCGTCGATCATTTTTTCCCTGGCCCTGGTACCGGTCCTGTTGACCCGGGCCAAGGCGCCGGTACCGGTACATGCCGAGCGCATGCACGTCTGGGAACTTTATCGCATCGCGCCGCTTGGCGTCGTCGGCGTGTTCTGCTGCGGCCTCGTCAACGCGAGCATCAACGGGCTCGGCTCGGTATTTGCCGCCAACGTGGGTTTCACCGCAACGCAACTGTCGACCTTCATGGCAATCATGGTCATGAGCGGGCTGTTGCTACAGTGGCCGGTGGGTTTGCTGTCCGACCGTATCGGGCGGGGGCCGTTGTTGGTATACATTCCGCTGGTCGTGGCGGTGGCGGCGATCTGGCAGCTTTTCGTGGAAGGATTCGTTCTGGTTCTGATCGGCGCCGGGTTTCTCGGTGCGTTCGTATTCACGCTTTACTCGCTGGCGGCAGCAACCGCCAACGACCGCATCTCGTCGGACCAGCGCGTGCAGGTGGCCGGTGCGTTACTGATCACCTACGGCGCCGGTGCGGTCATCGGTCCGATCGTAGCCGGCCAGTTCATGGGCCTGCTCGGTCCGCAGGGATTATTCTTCTATATCGCGCTGATCGAACTGGTGCTGTGCGCGTTTTCGATCTTCACCCGCAAGCAACGCGTCGGCACCCCGGACAAGCGCAAGCCGTTCGTTGTGGTGCCATCCGCCGATGTTTCCACCGAAGAGCTTTACGTCGCCGTGCACGGCGATAAACCGGACCACGTCGAGTTTCGCATTCCGCGCGAGGATGTCGTTCCCGACGAACCGGCCGCGGCCGACTCCGCGCGGCGCGAACCGACGCTCGATGGCGAGCCGCGCGCCGACGACGAACGCCGGGAGCCGAAACTATAGCCAGCGGCGCACGCGCATGACGCGGGTCGCGCCGTCGCTCGAAGTCAATCACCGCAAGGTCTGGCTGCTCGCCGGGCCGATCATCTTGTCCAACCTCTCCGTGCCGCTGGTCGGCGCGGTCGATACCGCGGTCGTCGGCCACCTGCCCGGACCCGAGGCAATCGGCGCGGTTGCGCTCGGGGC
>JBPEYE010000404.1:0-3959 GCA_052030825.1 Gammaproteobacteria bacterium
AGCTCGGCACCAGCGCCAAGATGCTGTCGATCGTGCCGCTGATGGCGGGCGGCAGCCTGTTCGAGACCGGCGCCGGCGGCTCGGCGCCCAAGCACGTCAAGCAGCTGGTCGAAGAGAATCACCTGCGCTGGGACTCGCTGGGCGAATTCCTCGCGCTGGCGGTGTCGCTCGAAGACGTCGCGATCAAGCACGCCAACGGCAAGGCGAAGATACTGGCGCAAACCCTCGACGAGGCGACCGGCAAACTGCTCGACAACGACAAGTCGCCGTCGCGCCGCACCGGCGAGCTGGACAACCGCGGCAGCCATTTCTACCTCGCGATGTACTGGGCGCAGGCGCTCGCCGCGCAAACCGATGATGCCGATTTACAGGCCCGGTTTGCGCCGCTGGCGCAGGCTTTGACCGACAACGAGGAAAAGATCGTTGCGGAGCTGAACTCGGTGCAGGGTCGGCCCGTCGACATCGGCGGCTATTACTTCGCCGACCCGGAAAAGACCAAGCGCGTCATGCGCCCGAGCGAAACTTTCAATAACGCGCTGGCGTCGCTCGGCCAATAGTCGACCGCGACGTCGCCGCGATCGCCTCGGGTTCAGGTCTCGCAACAACGGTCGGTCCCCGACGGGGCCACGGATTCCGGCGCGGCCTGCGGCCACTCTGGCTTCTGGCGCAACCGAACCCCGCGGCTCGTCCGGCACACCGTGGCTTCGCTTCCGGGGGCCGCACCGCCCGCACCTGCGTCGCCGGTGACATTGGGTTTATACTTTCCGTCTACCCTCAGCATCCAGCACGATGTGCAAGCTCGGCCAAATTTGCAGGACTCTCGCCTCGGCATTCCTACTGGCTTGCGTTACCGCGGCCTGCAGCGATGCCGCCGACCCGCAGGCCATGCTCGCCGATTACGTCGAGCGGGTCGGGAACGCCACCGAATCGGAAGCATCCGCGACGCGCCGGTTTCAGAGCAATCTGCTGAGCTATCCGGACCGGCGCGACCGGAGGCTGCCGCTCGCCGACGTGCGCATCGGCATGCTCGAGTTCCTCGGCCTGATTCAATGCCGGTTGCAGGAGGTGGTCGGCGAACGCAACAGCAGCCTGGGCAAGGTGATGCCCGTCTCGCAGCAGCTCATTTACGAGCACCGCCTGCTGGTCAGCGCGCGACAATGCCGGGAGCATCTCGAGGCAAAAGAGAGCGATCTCTTCGAGCTGCAGCAGACGCTCGACGAAATCGTGCGCATCAAGACCGACGATCTACCGCGGGCTTACTGGAACGCGACTTTCGGCAGCCCCGAGTTCGAGCACATGTTTTCGCTCGCGGCGTCGCCGCTGCCGGTCAATGCGATCGACGCGTCGACCGGCGATATCGAGCGCGCGCTCCTGCATCTGGCGAACCTTGGAGACCGCCTGGGCGAGGCTACGCTAACGCTCGAATCGGCGCGGCTCGAAGCGCACTACCAGGCGCTGACGACGCGTCGCCTGGCGGGCGAGCTGCTCGGCGCGCTGGAGCTGCTGCAATTTCATCTCGATGCCGCGGCGCAGACGATCGAAGCCCGGTTGCAGCGCCGTGCAGTTTGCTACAACGGGCGGGCAACCCCCAGGGCGCGTATCCTGGAGAACGTGTTTCATAAGTACTACGTGGCACGGGTTCAACCCTATCTTTCGCGGGTGCACCGACAGACGCAAACCTGGCTGGAGCTGGTCAATCAGCTGGCGACAGCGCAGCGAGCCCGAATGACTCCGGCATTTTCGGCCTATTTCGAGTCACAGCTCAGTCTCGATGCACCGAACGCGCTCTGGAGCCGATACCAACAGTCGCTGCGTCGCCATACCGAGGCGTGGCAAACGGTGCTCGGCCAGTGTGGGTTGATGCCGGGAAGTCTGCAGGCCGACGATCCAGACAAACAGTCCTAGCACGGACGTCAGGCCCGCGGTCATCGGGCAAAGCTACCCGACCGTCACATTCTAGAATCGCCAGCTGTAGTAAGCCTGGATGCGCGACGCATCGGCGGTTTCGTCGGAACCCTGTTCGTCCAGCTCGATGGAGGTATAGCTCAACCCCCAGCCGGCCCACTGGCCGTTGCCCACGTCTTCCACGTAAAAAACAATGCCGTTGGCCGCGTCGTAATCGATGTCGTCACCGGCGTCGTTGTCGACCGTGGCTCCCAATTGCCGGACAAGGCCGACGCCGTAGACGAGGTCGTCGGCTCGATATTGATAGGCACCCAGCAGGTAGGTGTCTCGCAAGGTCGCGTCGTCGCTGCCGCCGCCCAGCGTCAGGTTGTACTGCAGGCCGAGCGCGACGCGGTAACCGTGACGACGATTCTCAAGCGTTTCGTACCCCAGGTTGAAATGCGCGCCCGATCCCGCCAGGAAATCGAGGCCGCTGTCGACTTCGACCACCTCGTCGCCACCGAAGGAAAAACCCGCGCTTGCGAAATAGCTGCCTTTGACCCGCGGCAATGCGGGTCGGCTTGCTGCTTTGGCCGCAGGTTCCGCTTTCGGGGTCGATTTCGGCTGTCCGGTGGTCGCCGTGCTCTCGGGCGCGGCCACGGCCGGCAATTTCTCGTCGGTCTTGATTTCTGGCTGCGTCGCGGGGGCGGCTTCGAGCGCGACGTAGTCGGGCAGTTTCAGCACGACCCCGACCGCCATGTTGTTGGCGCCATCGGCGAACACTGCCGGATTCAGTCGAACGATATCCTGGCGCAACTGCGTCTGCCGACGCGCGTCGCCCGGAAAAATCGCGCGGCCGATGGCGTACAGGGTATCGCCGCGTTTGACGCGCCACTCACTGCCGCTGAAACTCGATCCGGACGGCCTGGCGGCATCCCGGGTAACCTCCGGCGTCGGCGCTGGTTTCGGCGGTTGCACTCGGGGGGTAACGTCAGCCGGCGCCGACGATGAGGACCCGATGATCTTGCAGTTCGGCAGATTACACTGACGAATACAGGCGCGGGCATCGAGCATCGTGATGCTGCCGTCGCCGTCGGCATCGCGGGGGTCGTCGGATCGACCGGTTCGGGTATCGCGGGCGATCACGATCTGCTTGATATCCGCGCGGTCGATATCGCCATCGCGATCCACGTCGCAAACGGCAGCATGCGCGAGACCGGGCAATCCCAAAGACAACCACGCCACAAGCGTGACGCCGGCGATCGCAGGATCGAGTCTCGTCTTCATGATGCGCTGTTTCGTTACCCCTGATAACAGATAGTAGGCCAAATTGGGAGAAAAACTGAATTCATTCGAAGCCAAAATCGTGGCGACGAAACATGCGATCCCGGTATCTCTACTCGCCTCGTTTGCGGCCGTCGCGGGCAAGCCGCAAGCAAGGCGGATTATGTCCGGACTGAGCAGGTGCGCGGGCAGGGCCAGCAGGCAAACCTACGCAAGCGCCGCGCCACGAAATCCAACGCCGCAATCGGCGTGCTCACGGCGCCCAGAAATGGTGGCTACGAAAAGCGCATGCTTGGGAAGAATTGCTTGCAGCGGTTCTGGGCGTCGTGAGTGCGTCGATCGCAAGGCGAAATTTCTTGCGATACCGCGAGCAGTACACAAACGTACGCGAGCGGTTCGCAAGAAAATTCAACGCAGCGAGCGGCGTGCTCACGGCGCCCAGAAATGGTGGCTACTGAAAGCGCAAACTCCGTAACCACAACTCCCGGCGGTTCTGGGCGTCGTGAGTGCGTCGAGTGCAAGGCGGATTTTGCAGCGCGGGCGGGAGCAGTACAGACTGGTACGCGAGCGCCGCGCTGCAAAATCCAACGCCGCAATCGGCGTGCTCACGGCGCCCAGAAATGGTGGCTACGCCCTGACTTGAACAGGGGACCCCATCATTATGAGTGATGTGCTCTAACCAACTGAGCTACGTAGCCATGAATCTTACCGACCGGCTTGCCCGGCCTCGAAGCGCGCGCGATTGTCGCGTGATCGTCCGAACCTGTCAAGCCGGGCCCCGCGAGCGGCAC
>JBPEYE010000405.1:0-12567 GCA_052030825.1 Gammaproteobacteria bacterium
GTCGGCGCCGCCTTGCCGAGGGCCGTCCCGGCGACGCTCGACGCGCCGCGAGGCGTCCGGTTCGCAGCGCCGGCTACGGTTGGCGACGGGTGGAGTCCGCGCCGATGACCGCGAGCGCCGCCGAAACCGCCAAACTCTTTCGCAAGCTGGTCGAGACCGATGCGCCCGCGAACGACATCATCGACAAGCTCGAGGCGCAGCAGGCGTCGTTGCGGCCGGAAGACGTCATCAATTACGCGCTGCGACTCGAATCCGGCGATGCGATCCGCCTGCTCAAACTGGTCGAAGGCACCCAGCAACCGATCGATCCGGCAAACCTGAGCGTGCATCTCGACAAGGTCAAGGATCCCGAGTTCAAGATTCCGTTGCTGCGTTATCTCGGCACGGTCGATCACGAAAAAGTCCCGCTAATCGCGTCCCGCTACCTGACCGACTCCAACAAGGTCGTCGTGCTCGAGGCGCTGAAGACGCTGGATCGCATGTCGATCGCCTTCGATGCGTCGATACTGTTGTCGCAGCTCGAAAACCTGACCGAAGTCCAGCTCGAGCTCGCGCTCAAGGTGCTGACCAAGCAGGCCAACGCCGACCTCGTGCCGCACCTGTCGTCTTACCTCGCGACCAGGTCGGAAGATCTCAACGACTTTTTCGCCAGCATCGTCGTCAGCAAGAGCGACGTCGGCAGCCTCGAAATGTTTTTGAAACGCCTCAGCATCGAAGACGACTGGACCCGCCAGCAGTCGATCGCGCAGTTGCAAAAGTTCGCCGACGAGCGGCTGTCCGAGGTCGCGCGCGAACTCGTTGGCCACGACAACGAATTTATCCGCACCAGCGCCCAGCAGCTGGTCATGAACCTGGTCGGCGACGACGATCTCGGCAAGATCGAGGAATTCGCGCTGAGCGACAACTGGCAGGTACGCGAGCGAGCCATTCAGTCGCTCAGCAAGTCGGCCAACCGCAAGGCGCTGGCGGTGCTGGAGAAGATGGTCGCACAGTTTCCCGACGATTTCGTGCTGGCGCTGCGCGCGGTACGCAAGCTCGGGTTCGGCAAGGGTCTCGAAATCGCCTTCGACGGGCTCAAGCACGAGCAGGCTAACGTGCAGCGTGCGGCGCTCGAGACCATCGAGGAGCTGACCACCAAGGAGCATGCGGAAAACGTCCGCAACACGATCCTGTGGAGCCTGCCGAAACTCGCGACCGAGCTGCGCGAGTTCGCCAAGATGCTGATCGCGCAGATTACGCGCGACTTCGATCTGCCCGATATCCAGATCGATGCGCAGTCGAACACGGTTTCCGCCGGCGTCGACGTGCCGGTGCTCGGCGATCGCTCGGGTTTTAAATCGCAGGGCGCCGCGCCGCCGCCGAAAGCGTCGCCGCTCGACCTGTTGAAGCCGGGCTCGACCTGGATGGATCGTTACCATATCAAGCAGGAAATCGGCCGCGGCGCGATGGGTCGCGTGATGCTGGTCGAGGACGACATGGTCGACGAGCAGCTGATCCTCAAGTTCATGCTGCCCGAGCTGACCGTCGACGACCAGTCGGTCGAGCGTTTCAAGCGCGAGGTCAAGTACGCGCGCAAGGTCAGCCACAAGAACGTCATCCGCGTGCACGACATTTTCCTGAAGGACCACGTCTGCGCGATCTCGATGGAGTACTTCAACAGCCGCGGCCTCGAAAAAGTGCTCGAGGAGGTCGGCAGTTTCGGTACCGTCGACGGTCTCAGCATTCTGCACCAGGTCGCCAGCGGCATGGCCGCCGCGCACGAGCAGGGCGTGATTCACCGTGACCTGAAGCCGACCAACATCCTGCTCGACGACCGCTGGCAGGCCAAGATCGTCGATTTCGGCATTGCCTCGGCCGGCGCTGCGGCGGAGTCGACGTTGACCCAGACCGGCTCGATCATCGGCAGCCCGGCCTATCTCGCGCCGGAGCGCGCCGAGGGTCAGGACGCCGACGAACGCAGCGACATCTACTCGCTCGGCATCATTGCCTACTACATGTTCAGCGGTAAGCTGCCTTACGTCGGCAAGCCGATGGCGGTGCTGGCGATGCACCGCGACGGCAACGCGCTGCCGATCACCAAGGTCAAGGAAGGTGCCGATCCGGGCGTATCGAAGCTGATCGTGCAGATGATGGCGGTCGACCCGGCCCAGCGCCCGCAATCGATGAGCGCCGTGCGCGACGCCGTCGAATCCCTCCTCAAGGGCGAGTAATCGCCGCGCTATTTCCGGTTGCGACTGCGACCGGATTGCCGCGCCGTGCGCGCCGCTCCCCGCCGAATCAACCCAGCGACTGCACCGCGGTCATCGCGATCAGGTAGTAGACGTCGTCGGCATTGCAGCCGCGCGACAGGTCGTTGGCCGGCCGCGCGAGGCCCTGCAGGATCGGCCCGATCGCGACCGCGCCGCCGAAACGCTGGGTCAGCTTGTAGCCGATGTTGCCGGCGTCGAGATCCGGGAACACGAGCACGTTGGCGCGGCCATGGAGGCGCGACTCGGCAATTTTCTGCTTCGCCACCGACGGTACGATTGCCGCGTCGAGCTGTACCTCGCCCTCGAATTCGACCTCGGGCATCTGCCGGCGCGCGAGCTTCGTCGCTTCGCGCACCTTGTCGACCCGCGGATGCTCGGCGCTGCCGTCGGTCGAAAACGACAGCAAGGCGACGCGCGGTTCGTCGGCGAGCAGCTGCCGCGCCGAGGTCGCCGCGGCAACCGCGATTTCGCCGAGCTGCTCGGCGTCCGGATCGATGATCAGCGCGCAATCGGCGAAAACCATCGCCTTCGGACCGGTGTGATGCGGCGCCTCGAACAGCATCAGCATGAAGCTCGATACCGAGCTGAAACCCGGCATCACGCCGACGATTTGCAGCGCCGAGCGCACCCGCGCGCCGGTCGTGTAACGCGCGCCGGCGATCGAGCCGTCGGCCTGGTTGTCGCGTAGCATCAGATCGGCAAAACACAGCGGGTCGAGCGTCTGCGCGTCGGCCTGCTCGCGGGTCATGCCCTTGTGCTTGCGCAGGCGGTATAGTTCGTCACTATATCGCCGGTGGTATTGCGAATCCGCCGGGTCTTCGATTCTAATATCGGCCAGATCGATGCCGCTGTCCCCGGCCTGCCGCTGGACGGCGTCGACATTACCGATCAGGATGCAATGCGCGATGCCGTCGTCGCTGGCGCGTCGCGCAGCCTCGAGAATACGCGGATCGTCGCCCTCGGCGAGGACGATGGTTTGCCGGTGGCCGCGCGCCTTGGCGATGATGGAATCGAAAAATTGCATGCTGATAATCGGAAATTCGTATGATCCGGTCTGCCGGATTGATGCAGAATGATGCCCGGTTAGGGATGAGGTGTCCACGATAACCGCCGCGCCGCCAGCGCCGCGCGGTATCCTGGCTTCGAAGCTTCGGTTATATTGACCGGCACCCGCCCACCGTCATGACAATAACTCAGGGGCTGCAAGCGATGAAAATTGCGATACCCGCGGAAATTCATCCGGACGAGAAGCGCGTTGCCGCGTCGCCGGAAATGGTCGAAAAGCTCGTCGAAGCCGGTTTCGACGTCATCGTCGAATCCGGCGCCGGCGTCGGTGCGAGCTTCGGCGACGACGCCTTTGTTGCGGCCGGCGCCGAGATCGCGCGCGATACCGAATCGACCTGGGCCGCCGGCGACATCGTCCTCAAGGTGCGCCCGCCCGAGTTTCACGATGCCCTCGACCGCCACGAATCCGAGCTGCTGCGCGAGGGCGCGCACCTGATCAGCTTCATCTACCCGGCGCAAAACGAGCAGTTGCTCGCGCAGCTGGCGGCGCGCAAGGCAACCGTGCTGGCGATGGACAGCGTGCCGCGGATCTCGCGCGCGCAAAAGCTCGACGCGCTGTCGTCGATGGCCAACATCGCCGGTTATCGCGCGGTGGTCGAGGCGGCGAACCTCTACGGCCGCTTCTTTGCCGGCCAGATCACCGCCGCCGGCAAGGTCGCGCCGGCCCGGGTGCTGGTGATCGGTGCGGGCGTCGCCGGACTCGCGGCGATCGGCGCGGCGCGTTCGCTCGGCGCGATTGTGCGCGCCTTCGACACCCGTCCCGAGGTCAAGGAGCAGATCGAGAGCATGGACGCCGAGTTCCTCGAACTCGACTTCGAAGAGGACGGCACCGGCGAGGGTGGTTACGCCAAGGTCATGAGCGACGAATTCATCAAGGCCGAGATGGAACTGTTCGCCGCGCAGGCGCGCGAGGTCGATATCATCGTTACCACCGCGCTGATTCCGGGCAAGCCGGCACCGAAGCTGATCACCAAGGAGATGGTCGAGAGCATGCGCGACGGCAGCGTCGTCGTCGATCTTGCCGCCGAGCAGGGCGGCAACTGCGAAGCCACGGTGCCCGGCACCGTCGTCAACCGTCACGGCGTGCACGTCGTCGGCTATACCGATCTGCCGAGCCGACTGGCGTCACAATCGAGCCAGCTGTACGCGACCAATCTGTATAACCTGATCATGGAAATGTGTCCGGACGGCGACGGCCAGATCACGGTCGACATGGACGACGAGGTGATCCGCGGCACCACCGTGGTCAAGGACGGCGAGATCAGCTGGCCGCCACCGCCGATCGCGGTCGGCGCCGAGCGCAAGCCGAGCTTCGGCGGGCAGCTGGTCACGCCCGAGGCGCCGGCGCAAGCGGCCGCGGCAAAAAAGGTCCAGGCCGAGCCGGGACCGATCGTCAAGGCGATGCGCGGCGCCTGGGTGCCATTGATCATCGCCGGCGTGCTGCTGCTCGGGCTGGGCCAGGTCGCGCCGCCGTCGTTCATGGCGCATTTCACCGTGTTCGTGCTGTCGTGCTTCATCGGTTACATGGTGATCTGGAACGTCACGCCGTCGCTGCACACGCCGTTGATGAGCGTCACCAACGCGATCTCCAGCATCATCATCCTCGGCGCGCTGACGCAGATTTCGTCGGCCAACTCGCTGGTGTGGATTCTCGCCGCAATCTCGATTTTCATCACCTGCATCAACATCGTCGGCGGTTTCAGCGTGACCCGGCGCATGCTCGAAATGTTCAAGGGTTAACCTGCATATTGCACGAAGGCGGCACAAACTTATGAGAAAAGTTATGGATATCAATTACTTGAAGCGGGTTACTAGATATCGCGTCGGGGACAGTTTGTACCTGAACGAAATCAGGAAAAATCTGGCTGCCAATCTCGAACGATCCCCCTTGAGCCATAGCTACGGCTATGGCTCGGCGGGCGATCGTCCGACCTTGTTTGCCGGGACGCCGGACCGCAGATTTTCCCTGAGTTTCGTTCCCTTCATGCAATATGCAGGTTAAGCCATGTCGCCGAGCCTGATCACGACCGCCTACCTCGCCGCCGCCGCGCTGTTCATCCTCGCGCTCGGCGGGCTCAAGACCAACGTCACCGCGAGCCGCGGCAACCTGTTCGGCATCGTCGGCATGGCGATCGCCGTGATCGTGACGATCGCCGCCTTCGTCACCGCCAACTACGCGTTGCTGGCCGGCCTGATGATCGCCGGCGGCATCATCGGTTTCATCCTCGCGCGCCGGGTCAAGATGACGCAGATGCCGGAACTGGTCGCGATCCTGCACAGCCTCGTCGGCCTCGCCGCGGTGCTGATCGGCTTCGCCAACTACATGGATCCGGCGGTCTCGCATACCGGCGTCGAGAAGACCATCCACGAAATCGAGGTGTACATCGGCATTGCAATCGGCGCGCTGACCTTTACCGGCTCGGTCATCGCCTACGGCAAGCTGTCGGCGCTGATCGGCGGCGCGCCGTTGACGCTGCCGGCGCGCCACTGGCTCAACCTCGCGATGTTCATCGCGGTCATCTACATCGGCATCGAGTTCGTCGGCCATCCGGACCACGACCAGGCCGTGATCTGGCTGCTGGCGATGACCGCGATCGCGCTGTTGTTCGGCATCCACATGGTCGCCGCGATCGGCGGAGCCGACATGCCGGTCGTGATCTCGATGCTGAACAGCTACTCCGGCTGGGCCGCCGCGGCGACCGGCTTCATGCTGTCGAACGACTTGCTGATCGTGACCGGCGCGCTGGTCGGTTCGAGCGGCGCGATCCTGAGCTATATCATGTGCCGCGGCATGAACCGCCAGTTCATCAGCGTTATCGCCGGGGGCTTCGGCACCGGCGGCGGCGGACCGAGCGTGGCCGCGGCCGAGGGCGAGGTGCAGACGATCGACGTCGACGAACTCGCCGGCCGGCTCAACAACGTCCGCGAAGTCATGATCGTGCCCGGCTACGGCATGGCCACCGCGCAGGCGCAACACGCGGTCGCCGAGATCGCCAAGACGCTGATCAAGAAGGGCGTCAACGTGCGCTTCGGCATT
The DNA here is from genome assembly GCA_052030825.1 of Gammaproteobacteria bacterium. Taxonomy (GTDB): domain Bacteria; phylum Pseudomonadota; class Gammaproteobacteria. Next base: position 6,352 of record JBPEYE010000405.1, read on the forward strand.
CACCCGGTCGCCGGGCGCATGCCAGGACACATGAACGTCTTGCTCGCCGAAGCCAAGGTGCCTTACGACATCGTCTTCGAGATGGACGAAATCAACGACGATTTTCCGAATGTCGACGTGTCGATCGTGGTCGGCGCCAACGACACGGTCAACCCGCTGGCGCAGGAAGACGCCGCCAGCCCGATTGCCGGCATGCCGGTGCTCGAGGTCTGGAAGGGCGAGCTCGTGGTCGTCCTGAAGCGCGGCATGGCCGCGGGTTACGCCGGCGTCGACAACCCGCTGTTTCTGCGCGAGAACACGCGCATGCTGTTCGGCGACGCGCGCGAGAGCCTCGAGGCGCTGTTCAAGGCGCTGTGACGGTTCAAAACGCGGCCGGCACGTCCGCAAATTTGTGTCGGCGGTCACATTTCGCCCTCGATGCGTGGTATAAATGACTGAATTTCCTCAAATTTCACCCGTTTGGGTGATTCGTCACCGGGGTTGAAGTCCTAGAATCGAAAGCGAGTAATTACCCGGGCCGAGCCTTGCGCTGTGGCCGTCCCGCGTAGAATCTCAGGTGCCCGTGCCCCCCAAAGGCGCGGTCGTCCGATTCGGAGCTTCTGGTTTCATCGGCCCGGTCGGCGCACCGGGTTTAGGTAATCGCTAAACCGAAATTTGAGCAACCCTTCGGGGTTGCTTTTTTTTTTGGATTGAGGGCCGTCGGAACCCGGTGAGCGCTTGACGCGGTTGCCCGTTGGTTGCACCGAAACGAATCGAAATCGGGCGAAACCGGCAATCCGCGCCGCGAATTCGGATGGCCGGTTTTGATCGATTTTTCCCGATTATTGTCTAGGCTCGGAGGAACCGAAACGGATGAGTGTGATCTGCATCTGTGCCGCGGCGCAGCCCGACAACGAGATTCTGCCCATGCTGAACATGGAATTCGACAAGCCGGTTGTCATCGATACCAACGCGATGGACTGGGAGGCGAGCCCGATGCCGGGCGTCTGGCGCAAGCCGCTCGCGCGTGCGGCTGCCGAACACGGACATGCGACCAGCGTCGTGCGCTACGACCCGGGTTCGAAGTTTTCAGCGCACGCGCACCCGCTCGGCGAGGAAATCCTCGTTCTCGAGGGCGTGTTTGCCGACGATCACGGCGCGTACCCGGCCGGCTCTTACCTGCGCAATCCGCCGGGCTCGAGGCACAGCCCGCGCAGCGACGAGGGCTGCGTGCTGCTGGTCAAGCTCGAACAATTCGACCCCGAGGATCTCGAAACGGTCAACATCGACACCCGCCATCACCCGTGGCTGCCGGGCGAGGGTCGCCTCGAAATCATGCTGTTGCACGATTTTGGTTACGAGTCGGTCGTCCTGCAGAAGTGGCCGGCCAGTGCCCGCGCCCGGCCGCACCAGCATTTCGGCGGCGAAGAGGTATTCGTCGTCTCCGGTGCGATGTACGACGAGTATGGCGAATACCCGGCCGGCACCTGGCTGCGCCTGCCGCACAACAGTGAACACTGTCCCTATGTCGTCGACGAGACCGTCGTCTGGGTCAAGTCCGGCCACTTGCTTCCGTAAGCGCCGCCCGATCAGTTAAACTTTGCGTCCTCTGCGGGACTCTAAGGCGCGCAGGAAGCGTCGAGTCCCAATCCCCCCGAACGGGTTGCGAGGATACCCCTTGTTGCAAGCGGAAATACTGAACCTGAAACAGGCGCTGGCGGCGAAAATCATCGGTCAGCGAAACCTGATCGAACGGCTGCTGATCGCGATTCTGGCCGATGGCCACCTGCTCGTCGAGGGGGCGCCGGGTCTTGCCAAGACGCGCGCGATCAAGGTGCTCGGCGACGGCATCGAGGGCGATTTTCATCGCGTGCAGTTTACCCCGGACCTGCTGCCGGCAGACCTCACCGGCACCGAGATCTATCGCCCGCAGGACGGCAGCTTTCGCTTTCAGCGCGGCCCGTTGTTTCACAACCTGATCCTCGCCGACGAAATCAACCGCGCGCCGGCGAAGGTGCAGTCGGCCTTGCTCGAGGCGATGGCCGAACGCCAGATCACGGTGGGCAGCGAGACCTACGCGCTACCGCGAATTTTTCTCGTCATGGCAACCCAGAATCCGCTCGAGCAGGAAGGCACCTACCCGCTGCCCGAAGCCCAGCTCGACCGGTTTCTGATGCACGTGCGCGTCGCTTACCCGTCGGGCGACGATGAAAAGCAAATCCTCGCGCTGACCCGGGCCGAGGCGCGCTCGCACGCGGTCGAGGCGGCGGCACCGCACGCGGTCGTCGGCCAGCAGAGCCTGCTCGATGCGCGCGACGCGGTGCTCGACACCCATCTCGACGCGAGCCTCGAGGATTACATTGTCGAAATCGTGCTGGCGACGCGCAGCGCGAGCCGTTACGGCGACGATCTCGCCGGCTGGATTCAGCACGGCGCGAGTCCGCGCGCGACGATGGCGCTCGATCGCTGCGCGCGCGCGCTGGCCTGGCTCGGCGGCCGCGATTACGTGACCCCGGAGGACATCCAGGCGCTCGCGCCGGACGTGTTGCGTCACCGGATCATCCTGAGCTTCGAAGCCGAGGCCGAGGGCCGTACCGCCGACAGCTGCATCGACGAAATCCTCGCGCGGGTCGCGGTGCCCTAGGGCGTGGCGTGGACGCCGACGACGACATTGTCCGCGTGAGCCAGGCGACGCTGATCGGGCTCGCCCGCGACGCGCGCGCCTTGCCGTTGATTTCGAATTCGGTCAAGGCGCAGATGGCCGGTGGTCACCTGTCGGCATTTCGCGGTCGCGGCATGGAATATCACGAGTCGCGACTCTACCAGCCGGGTGACGATATTCGCGCGATCGACTGGCGCCTGACCGCGCGCAGTGGCGATACCCACACCAAGGTTTACCGCGAGGAGCGCGAACGACCGGTGTTGCTGTGGCTCGACCTGACCCGCTCGATGCACTTCGCGACGCAGAATCGATACAAATCGGTGCTGGCGGCCAAGCTCGCGGCGCTGCTCGCCTGGAGCAGCGTGCAGCACGGCGATCGGCTCGGTTACCTGATCTTTTCCGATCGCCAGCACAGCGAGTTCCGCCCGGCGCGCGGCCGGCGCGCGGTACTGCATTTCATCCGCCAGCTGGTTAACCAGCCGGCCTGGGACCAGGACTTCGACGTGGCGCGCGATCCGCTCGCCGGCCTGCGCGCGTTGACGCGCCTGCGCCAGGTCGCGCGCCCCGGCAGTCTCGTCATCCTGCTGAGTGATTTCGGTTTCGTCGACGACGCTTGCCGCGCCCAGTTGACGCAGCTTGCACGGCATAACGACGTGTTGATGATCCACGTTCACGACCCGTTCGAGCGCAGCTTGCCGGCGGCCGGCGTCTACCGCGTTACCGACGGCAGCGCGAGCGTCGAGATCGACGCCGACAGCGAGCGCACGCGGCACCGCTACCGGCGGCGCTACACGCGCCGCTTCGAACGGCTCGAGCGCCTCTGCAACGAGCTCGGTCTGTTCCTGATCGACATTTCGACCGCCGACGACATGCTCGTCGAACTCAAGCACGGGCTCGGACTGCAGGGACGATGAACGGACCGCAACTCAGGGACATTCATCTGCCCGACCCGGTCTCGTGGTGGCCGCCGGCACCGGGCTGGTGGCTGCTCGCGCTCGTCGCCGCGCTGCTCGCCGTGCTCGCCTGGCTCGGCTATTACCGGCGTTCACGCAAACCGCTCCATCGACTCGCACTCGACGATCTCGCGCGCATTCGTGCCGCGTACGACGCCGATGGCGAAGCGCGTGCGACGCTCAACGAGATCGCCGCCCTGCTGCGCCGGATCCTGATCAGCTATCGCGGCCGCCACGGCTTCGCCGACTCCACCGGCGCTGCCTTCGGTGGGCAAATCCGCGAGCTGTCGGCGGCGGGATTCAGCGACGCCGATCTCGATCTGCTCGGCCGCGCGCGCTATCGTCGCGACGTCGACGCCGACGTCGCGGCGCTGCTCGATGCCTGCGAACGCTGGGTCAGACAACTGCCGCGGGAGGCGCCGCGTGCTGCAGCTTGAATGGCCACTGGTATTGCTGCTGTTGCCGTTGCCGATGCTGGCGCACCGGCTGTTGCCGCCGCGCGGGCTCGCCGAGCAGGCCGCGCTGCGGGTGCCGGACGTCACGGCCTTCGACCTCGGCGGCGGGGTCACCCGGATCGAGCGTCCGCGGCGCTGGCTGCTGTGGCTCGCGGTACTGGCCTGGGCGCTCGCGGTGTTCGCCGCGAGCCGGCCGCAATGGCTCGGCGACGCGGTGTCGATCCCGGTCAGCGGCCGCGACCTGATGCTCGCGGTCGACCTGTCGGACAGCATGCGGACCGGCGATTTCGAGCGCGACGGACGCCAGGTCAATCGTCTCACCGTCACCAAGGCGGTCGCCACCGAATTCATCGAGCGTCGCCGCGGCGATCGGGTCGGCCTGATCCTGTTCGGCACCCGCGCCTACCTGCAGACGCCGTTGACTTTCGATGTCGATACGGTCCGCCGGCTGCTCGGCGAGGCGGCGATCGGTCTCGCCGGCGAGCGCACCGCGATCGGCGACGCGATCGGGCTCGCGGTCAAACGGCTCGAAAACGCCGGCGACGCGAACCGGGTGTTGATTCTGATGACCGACGGCGCCAATACCGCCGGCGAGGTCGCGCCAATTCGCGCCGCCGAGCTGGCCGCCGAGCGCGGACTCAAGATCTACACGATCGGCATCGGCGCCGACGAAGACTTCGATAACAGCTGGCTCGGCCTGCGCCGCTCGAACCCGTCGTCGCAACCGGACGAAGCGACGCTGCGCGCGATCGCCGCGGCAACCGGCGGACGCTACTTCCGCGCGCGTGACAGCGAAGAGCTCGTCGGGATTTACGCCGAACTCGATGCGCTCGAGCCCCTGCCACGCGACTCGGAGAAGCTGCGCCCGATACGGCCGCTGTTCGTCTATCCGCTGGCCGGCGCGCTGGCGCTGGCCAGCCTGCTGCTGGCGCTGGCGTTGTGGAGACGCTGGTGATCGAGCACTTCCATTTCCTGCGCCCGGCCTGGCTGCTGCTGTTGCCGTTGCTGGCGCTGCTGCTGTATCTGCTGGCCCGCCATCGCTTCGACGGCTCGCGCTGGCGCCAGGTGGTCGATGCGCGCCTGTTGCCGTTTTTGCTCGTCGGCGGCGGCACCGCGCAAAGCTGGCCGCGGTGGCTACTGGGCCTCGTCGCGACGCTCGCGATTGTCGCGCTCGCCGGGCCGACCTGGGAACGGTTGCCGCAACCGGTTTACCACAACGAGGCGGCGCTCGTGATCGCGCTCGACCTGTCGCGCTCGATGGACGCGAACGACGTCAAGCCGAGTCGCCTGGGCCGCGCGAAACACAAGATTGCCGATTTGCTTGCGGCGCGCGACGAGGGTCAGACCGCGCTCGTCGTCTACGCCCGCGACGCGTTCGCGGTCACGCCGCTGACCCGCGACACCGAGACCATACTGACGCTGTTGCCCAGTCTCGAAACGAGCCTGATGCCGGCGCAGGGCAGCCGCGCCGAGCGCGCGCTCGAGATTGCCTTCGAGCTGCTTGCCGGTGGCGGCGTGCCGCGCGGCGACGTGCTGCTGGTCAGCGATGGCCTCGACGCGCTCGCGCTGGAGCGTTTGCGCGCGCGCCTCGAGGATTCGCCGCACCGCCTGTCGGTTCTCGCCGTCGGCACCGCGACAGGCGGACCGATTCCGCTCCACAACGGTGGGTTCGTCACCGATACCGACGGCGCGATCGTGGTGCTCGCGCTCGCCGAGGAAAATCTGCGCGCCGTGGCCGACGCCGGCGGCGGTGCCTACGCCGCGATCAGCGCCGACGACCTCGACATCAACGCGCTGCTCTACCTGTTCGAGTCGGGGATCGCGGCGGCGGGTAGCCGCGCCAGCGAACGCTCGACCGAACTGTGGCGGGAGCTCGGTCCATGGCTGTTGTTGCTGGCGTTGCCGCTCGCGGCGCTGGCCTTCCGGCGCGGCCTGATTTTTGCGCTGGTCATCGGCTGGTTCGGGGTCGCCCCGCCGGATGCGCGCGCGTTCGACCCGGCGTCGTGGTGGCAAAACGACGATCAGCGCGCCCGTGCGCTGTTCGAACGGCAGCAGCACGCGGAGGCCGCGGCGCGCTTCGACGATCCGGACTGGCGCGCCGCCGCGGCGTACCGCGCTGGCGATCTCGCCGCCGCAGTCGAAATCTGGGACCGGCTCGATGGCGAAC
>JBPEYE010000406.1:0-6639 GCA_052030825.1 Gammaproteobacteria bacterium
TTTTCCGGCGGCCAGCGTCAGCGCATCTCGATCGCGCGCGCGCTCGCGTCGAAGCCCGACTTCATCGTCTGCGACGAGCCGACCTCGGCGCTCGACGTGTCGGTGCAGGCGCAGGTGCTGAACCTGTTGAAACAATTGCAACGCGACCTCGGCCTGACCTATCTCTTCATCACCCATAACCTCGCGGTTGTGCGCGTGATGGCGCACCGCATCGGCGTGCTGAAATCCGGCAAGCTGGTCGAGGAACAGGATACCGAGCAGCTGATCGAATCGCCGCAGTCAGACTACACCCAGATGCTGATCCGCTCGGCGCCGCGCATCCACCGCGCCGCGTCCTGACAAACAGAGCCGGTTTCCGCTTTCACCCGTCGATGACACGGCGGGTTACTCCTTGTTGATACTGATTTCAGTCGACCGAGGCGAGCAGGCTCGCGTTGCCGCCGGCGGCGGTCGTGTCGATGCAAAGGTGGCGCTCGAGCACGTAGCGTTCTGGCGCGATCACGTCGTTGATCAGCGGCACAATGGCGCCGGGTCGCGCGGCGAGCGCCTCGCGCAGCGCACGCGTCCACTCCGAAACGCCGGCGGCGGCGACCGCGGCGATGCCGTCGAGCGTCTCGAGGGTCGCCGCGTCGACAATGCCGTCAATGGCCGCGAGCGGCGCACCGGCTTCGATCAGCGCTTGCGCCGAAGTGGCCGCCCGGGGCGCGACGATGACCGCGGCGCAGCCCGCGCCGAGCGCCTGCGCGGCCTGCGCGAGCGCGATCTCGGCGGTCGGTCCGAGGCAAAGGATCGTGCCTTTCGGGTACAGTCGCAGCCGGTTACTCTCGCCGGTCGGGCCGGGCAGCGTTTGCGGCGTCATGTCGAAGGCCGCGGTTTCGGCCAGCGCCTTGCGAATCGTGCCGCCGCTGCCGGCGAGCGCCTTGCGCAGGACCGCGACGCGGTCGGGTCGCGCTGACCAGTTGCGCGCATCGAGCGCGGCGATCGCGTCCGCAATCGGTTGCGCGCCGATCGTCGCGCCGTCCGGCGCCGCCAGCGTATCCGGCTCGGCCCGCCGGCGAAAGCGCTCGACGTAGTGCGGCCCGCCGGCCTTCGGGCCGGTGCCCGACAGGCCCTCGCCGCCGAATGGCTGCGAACCGACGATGGCGCCGATCTGGTTGCGGTTGACGTAGGCGTTGCCGACCTGCAGGCGTTCGACGATTTGCTGCACGCGGTCGTCGATTCGCGTGTGCAGGCCGAAGGTCAATCCGTAGTTGCGCGCGTTGATGTCGTCGACGATCCGGTCGATTTCGCGCGCCTTGAAACTCGCGACGTGCAGCACCGGGCCGAAGATTTCGCGCTCGAGATCGGCGATGCCGTCGACCCCGATCACCGCCGGCGATACGAAGGTCCCGGCGTCCGGCGCCGCCATTTTCTTGAGCAACCTGCCGGTTGCCTCCTGCTGCGCGATGTATTCGCTGATGTCGGTTTGCGCCGCGGTATCGATCACCGGCGAGACGTCGGTCTCGAGTAACCAGGGATCGCCGATCGTCAGCGCGTCCATCGCGCCGAACAGCATCTCGAGCAGGCGTTCGCGCGCCTCTTCCTGTACGTACAGCATGCGCAGCGCCGAGCAGCGCTGGCCGGCCGACTGGAACGACGAAATCAGGATATCGCGCACCGCCTGCTCGGTCAGCGCGGTGCTGTCGACGATCATCGCGTTGAGGCCGCCCGTCTCGGCGATCAGTACCGCCTCCGGGCCGGCATTTTGCGCGAGTGCCTGGTGAATGATCTGCGCGACCTCGGTCGAGCCGGTGAAGCAGACGCCGGCGATGCGCGGATCCGAGGTCAGGGGCGCGCCGACCGTCGGTCCGTCGCCCGGCAGCAATTGCAACGCCGTCTTCGGTAATCCGGCCTCGCGCATCAGCTCCACCGCGCGCGCCGCGATCACCGGCGTCTGTTCCGCCGGCTTGGCGAGCACCGCGTTGCCGGCGGCGAGCGCCGCGGCGATCTGGCCGCTGAAAATCGCGAGCGGGAAATTCCACGGGCTGATGCAGACAAAGACGCCGCACGGGGTGGCCGGCGCCTCGTCTTCGAGACGTTCCGCCTCGTCGGCGTAATAGCGCAGAAAATCGACCGCCTCGCGCACCTCGGCGATCCCGTCGAGCACCATCTTGCCGGCCTCGCGCGACGCAATCGCGGTCAGCTCGGCGACGTTTTCCTCGTACAGGTCGGCCGCCTGGCGCAGAATCTTGGCGCGTTGCGCGACCGGCCGCGCCGACCAGTCGTCGAAGCCGCCCTGGGCGGCATGCAGTGCCGTTTCGACCTCCTCGGGGGTCGCGTCCCAGACCTCGGCGACGACCCGCCCGGGATCGGCCGGCGAGACGACCTCGCGTTTCTCGCCCTGCGGTTCCGGGTTGCCGGCGATCATCGGCGCCGCGCGCCAGACGTGGTCGGCAAAGGCTTCGCGCGCGTCGAGCAGCGGCGTGATCGAGGCCGGTTCGTTGACGCGATAACCCTTCGAATTCCGGCGCGCGGGCGCGAACAGCTCGAGCGGCAGACGGATCGCCGGGTTGGCGATCGCGTCGCCGAGCGCCTCGACCTCGGCGACCGGATCGCGGGTGATTTCCTCCGGGGGGATACTTTCGTCGACCAGCTGGTTGACGAACGAACTGTTGGCACCATTTTCGAGCAGTCGGCGCACGAGGTAGGCGAGCAGGTCCTGGTGTGCGCCGACCGGCGCGTAGATGCGGCAGTGCGCGCCGTGGCTCCGGCGCACGATCTCGTGCAGCGATTCTCCCATGCCGTGCAGGCGCTGAAACTCGAAGCTGTCGAGATCGTCGCCGGCGAGCGCCAGCACCGCGGCGCAGGTGTGCGCGTTATGGGTTGCGAATTGCGGGTAGATCCGGTCGCGCTTGTCGAGCAGCATCTGGGCGCAAGCGAGGTAGCTGACGTCGGTGTTGACCTTGCGCGTGAACACCGGGAAGTTCGCCACGCCGAGTTCTTGTGCGAGCTTGATCTCGGTGTCCCAGTAGGCGCCCTTGACGAGACGCACCATGATGCGCCGATCGTGGCGTCGAGCGAGATCGTAGAGCGCTTCGATCACCGGCGCCGCGCGCTTGCCGTAGGCCTGCACGACGATGCCGAGGCCGTCCCAGCCGGCGAGCGCCGGCTCGGCCATCAGCGCTTCGATGACATCGAGCGAGAGATCGAGGCGATCCTGCTCTTCGGCATCGATGTTGAAACCGATATTGGCGGCGGCCGCCTGCTTGGCCAGCTCGATCGCGCGCGGCACCAGCTCGGCCATGACCGTTGCCCGGTGGGTGTACTCGTAGCGCGGGTGCAGCGCCGACAGCTTGACCGAGATGCCCGGGCTCGAGCGCACGTCGCCCTGCGCCTGCTCGGCGATTGCGGCGATCGCGGTCGCGTAAGCCTGGTGGTAGCGAATGGCATCGGCGTCGGTGCGCGCCGCTTCGCCGAGCATATCGTAGGAATAGGTGTAGCCCTCGCGCTCGAGCTCGCGCGCGTTGCGCATGCCCTCGTCGATCGTTTCGCCGAGCACGAACTGGCGGCCAAGCAACTTCATCGCCTGCCCGACCGCGGTTCGTACCAGTGGCTCGCCGACCCGGCGAATCAGGCGGCGCAGCGCGGCGGCCGGCTTTTTCGGATCGTCGTCGAGCACCTTGCCGGTCAGCAGCAGCGCCCAGGTCGACGCGTTGATCAGCGGCGACGACGAGTGGCCAAGATGCGCGCCCCAGTCGGACGGTTCGATCTTGTCCTGGATCAGGTCGTCGATGGTCTCGGCGTCGGGTACCCGCAGCAAGGCCTCCGCGAGGCACATCAGGCCAACGCCTTCGTCGGTCGACAGGCCGTACTCGGCGAGGAAGCTTTCCATCATCGACGGCGAGGTTTCGCCGCGCACCCGCCGGACCAGCTCGGCGCCGGCCGCGGCGATCGCATCGCGTTCGGGCGCATCGAGGCGGAGCGACGTGATCAGTTCGCGCAGTATTGCCTGTTCGTCGGCGGCGTAATTCCGCCGCACCGCGGCGCGATGGTCGCTGACGCCGCCACTCGGTTGCCTGGAATCATTCATCGGTCGGTCCTGGGTGCCCGCTTCTGGATCGGACCGACAGTTTACTGAATTCCGCGCCCGATGGGAGCGTTGCAGGGTTGCGGTATTGACCCGATGGCCGGGAGCAGTCGGGATCCGGCGGCTAGCGTACCGTGATGCAGGTGCATTCGGCGAGATTGGTGACGCGGTGCGAGACGCTGCCGAGCAGCAATCCCTTCAGGTCGCTGAGTCCGCGGCTGCCCATGACGATGATATCGACCGGCCGTTTCTTCGCGTAATGCAGGATTTGTTGCGCCGGGTTGCCGCCGCGGACGATCGTCTCGACGTCGTCGCAATCCGCCTCGGCGGCCAGTTGTTGCGCCGCCCCGATCAGATCGGCGGCGGCCTTGTCGAGGTTTTCCTGGCTCGCCTCGACGGTCACCGCGGCGCCGCCGAGGACCCAGGTATCGCTGCCGGGCGCTTCGTGGATGACGTGCATGACGATCAGCTGCGCGTCGTACATGCGCGCGAAACGACAGGCAAACTCGAGCGCCTTGCGGGAGTGTGCCGAGCCGTCGATGGGAGCAAGGATTTTCATAAGCGGTATGCAAGCGGGACTGAACATTGGCAACTTTCGCAGATTTTCGGCCTGATTTCACCGCCGATTCCTGGCGGCGGTGACGATGATGCTCGTCTGCGGCGTGCGAATACCATTTGTATGATGCCCGTTTCCCGGTTATTGCAATCTGGTTCGGAGACTTCAATCGACGAATGCGAGCAGGCGCCCGCACAGCAGCACGGTCGGCCAGATCAGCAGCGAAAGGGCGCCCGCCGCGCGCTGGCGGGCTCGCCCGAGTCGCGGCAGGTCGACGCCGAAGTGCAACCCGGCCGCGAGCGCGGCGCCGGCCGCGATCAGCGCGATCTTGACGAGAAACAGGTCGAGCGCGGCGTACTCGCTGGCGCGCGTCGCGAACAGCAACGCGCCGCTGGCGACCGCGACGACCAGGCCGGTTGCGGCAACGCGTGACAGGACGCGATACAGCGCCCTCAGCTCGATCGTCGACCACAGGCCGAGCAGGCGCAGGTCGAGTGGAACGATCGCGCCGACCAGCAGGGCGATACCGAAAACGTGGAGCGCGCTGACCGTGGCGTAGCCGAAACGCGAGTAGCGCAGCCATTCCGCCAGCGCTAGCCCCTCGAGGGCCGCCGTGACGGATTCCATCGCGGCTCAGTTCCGCGCGGGATAGAGTTCGTACTTACGTTCGCCGAGCCACAGACGCTCGACCTTGAGCAACCGGTCCTCGACCTTGGCGGACGGCTCGCCCTCGACCCTGATCTCGACGCCAGGCGCGAGATCGCCGTCCTTCAGCCCGGCGCGCTCGTTGCGCCACGGCTGGCCGACTTCGACCGTCCAGCGCTCGTCGTCGACGTCGACCACGAGCTCGCCGTGCGGGAAACCCAGCCTGGTTTCGACGATGATGCCGGTGAGCTGGATGTTGCCGCCGGTGGTCCAGCTCCAGCCGTGATGGGCGAGCGCGATCGCCGGAGCCAGCAACAGAGCCGTCAGCGCGGCGGCGCGGTAGAGGGGGATTATTCGCATGTCAGCATCTCCGCTGTGGTATCGGGTACGGTAACGCGGGATCGGTCGCCGGTTTTCATTGGCGGCCCCGCGCGCCATGACCAGATCTGGTGACACAACGAGCGGAAATCAATCTCTCGCCGGGAATCAGCAGCGCGGGCCAGCGAGGGCAAGACGCGTCGCCAAAACGAGACTCGTTATGCTTCGGCCGCTGGTTAGCCGTCCCCCTGCATCTCGAGGCGACGCATCGGCATTGCGTCGATCAATGCGAACAGGTCGCGGCTCGCGACGGGGGAATCGCGGTCGAGCTTTATCGTGCCGTCCTTGCCGAGGAGGATCAGCCTGAACGCGTCGTCGCGCACGGCGAAGTGCCGGTAGAAGCCAGTCGCTGCCGGTTCGCGTTCCCGTGCGTCGATGCTCAGTCGGCCGTCGGCAAAGGCCTGGATCGTGGTTACGTCGCGTTCGTCGAGACCGTCAGCGGACGCCTCGAGTAGCGCGATTTGTTGTCGGAAATCGGCGTGCCGATCGTGCGGCGAAAAAATCAGCAGCACGCGTTTCTCCCAGACGAGGTCGGACAGCAGGCGGTCGGCATCGAAGGCCGGCGCGGTCGTCGTAGCGAAGACTGGTAGCAGTAACAGGTAGCGAAGCATCATGGGAATCGTGGGCAAATGGCTGTTTCACACAGCATTACGCAACAAGGCGGCAATGCGTTCACTCGTCACCAGCCCCGGCTGGCCTTGACCCTCGGGTTGTCGCGGGCGGGTGTTCACCCGGGCGAATCGGCGTTGATAACCTGCCGTTTGCCAGCCGTGCATGGATAGCCGGGTGCGGAATGGACGCCCTCGCTAGCCGACCTCATCGCCGAGGTCGTGGCGCAAGACGGTGAGATGTTTTTCGTAGTGGCGCCAGAACCCGATGTCCTTGTCGTGCAGTGGCGCATTTTCGTAGCGATCCAGTGCGACGCCATCCCACTCGAGCCCCAGAAACGAAAACAGCCTCGACATTTCGAGTTTCGGATCCGAAATCAGTTTTT
>JBPEYE010000407.1:0-8331 GCA_052030825.1 Gammaproteobacteria bacterium
AGCGGCTGCTCGCGGTAGGCCGACAGGCCGTCGCATTCGTAGGTCTTGAGCGAGGTCGGCTGGTCGACGACACTTTCGTAATCGAGGAAACTGCGGAACTGGGCGGCGAGTTTTTCGCGGCGATTTTCGGCCATCGGGCTGTGCTAGGATTCGCGAACGGACTGCAAGATTACGTCGAGATGCCCCGAATTGTCTATTTGAATGGCGAATTCGTGCGCGCCGAGGAAGCGCGGGTTTCGATCTTCGACCGCGCCGTGACCTTCGGTGACGCGGTCTACGAGGTCGCCGGCGTGCTCGACGGCAGGCTCGTCGACTTCGCCCACCACATGGCGCGTTACGCCAACTCGTTGCGCGAACTCGGGATCGAATCGCCGCTCGCCGAGGCGGAAATCCTCGCCGCGTTCCGGCGCCTGGTCGAACGCAACGCGCTCGACGAAGGCCTGGTTTACCTGCAGGTCAGCCGCGGCGTCGCCGAGCGCGATTTCGTCCCGCCCGACGACCTCGAACCGACCGTGTTCATGTTTACCCAGGTCAAGGCCAGCGCCGAGAACGCGGCCGCCGAATCCGGGCTCAAGCTCGCCAGCGCGCCCGACCTGCGCTGGGCGCGGCGCGACATCAAGTCGGTCAACCTGCTCGGCCAGGTAATGGCGAAGATGCAGGCGCACGCGGCCGGCGCCGACGAGGCATTGCTGATCGACGCCGACGGTTTCGTTACCGAATGTGGCAGCACGAGCTTTTTCATCGTGCGCGACAACGCGATCCTGACGCGACCGTTGAACCGCGACATTCTGCCCGGGGTGACGCGGCGCGCGGTGATCGCGCTGTGCGCGTCCCACGATCTCGAACTGGTCGAGCGCAAGTTCACGCTCGCCGACGCGCTCGGCGCCGACGAGGCGTTCATCAGCGGCGCGTCGAGTTACGTCCTGCCGGTAATCGAGATCGACGATCGCGCGATCGGCGACGGCCGCCCCGGCCCCGTCGGCCGGCGGCTGCGCGAGATATACGTCGCCTACGCGCGCGCGTCGTTAATCTGAGCCGCCGCCGGCGGCGAAGCCTTCGAGCCGTTCGATCAGCTCGATCGGCACCGCGACGCCGTCGCGTTCGGCGCGACTGCGGAACTCGTGGCGACGCTCGCCGGGCAGGCGCACGCCCGGTTCGGCGGCGAGCGCGGCCAGCATCGCGTCGAGGCGTTCGGCCCAGGCATCGGCGCCGTCGGCGGCGAAACATCCCGGCGCGATCGCGATGAAGAACTGGCCGACCTTGGGCTCACCGCCGGTATTGTTCTTGAAAACCGGCGCGGTGTAGGAACAGTTCGGCCCCGACAGCACCCCGGCGAGCAGGTCGACGAGCAGTCCCAGCAGCATGCCCTTGTAACCGCCGGCCGGCGCCAGCGCGCCGCCGTCGATGACCGCGGCGGCGTCGGTCGTATCGCGACCGTCGCGATCGTAACCCCAGCCGGTCGGAATCGGCCGGCCCTCGGCCGCGGCTTTCTTGATCGTCACCAACGCGACCTGGCTGGTTGCCATGTCGGCGACCAGCGGCGACGCGCCGCGGCGCGGCACCGCGAAGGCCATCGGGTTGGTGCCGAAGAACGGTTTCGCGCCCGGCGCCGGCGCCACCGCCGACGGGCTGTTGGCGAATCCGAGGCCGACGAGGCCGGCCTCGGCCATGCGCTGCACGAACCAGCCGACCACGCCGGCCGAGTAGGAGTCGACGATCGACAGCGCGGCAATCCCCTGCGCGCGCGCGAGCGCGTAGAAATCGGACTCGGCTTCGGCGAAAGCCGCGTGTGCGAATCCGCTGTCGGCATGCGAGCGCAGCGCCGCCGGCGCGACGCTCTCGTGACGCGGCGCGGCGTCGCGATTGATCTTGCCGACCTTGAGGTGGCCGCAGTACAGCGGCAGGTAACCGAGGCCGACGGTACGAATACCGTCGCACTCGGCGTCGACGACCGATCGGGTCGCGAGTTCGAGCTGCTCGCCGTGCGCACCGCAACCGGCGAGTGCGCGGCGCGCGAGATCGTCGACCTCGGCGAGGGTCAGGATCTTGTCGGTGACGGTCATTGCGTTTGCTCCCGTGCGGTCAGGGCCGTAATGCGGCAACGATAGTCTGCGCACCGGCGGTGATGAAGCCGGCGTCGACGCCGGCGCAGATCAGGCTGTAGCCGCGCTCGATCCAGGGTTCGACGCTGGCCGCGTCAAGGCCGAAAAATCCGAGCGCGAGGTCGTGACGCTGGCAGGCGCGGGTCACTTCATCGATCGCCGCGACGACCTCCGGCGCATCGACTTCGCCGGTCTTGCCCATGCTCGCCGACAGGTCGTACGGACCGACGAACACCGCATCGACGCCGTCGACCTGCGCAATCGCGTCGATTTCGCCGATCGCATCGACGTGTTCGGCCTGGACGATGACCGCGGTACGGTTGTTCGCCGAGGCCATGTATTCGCCGAACTCGAGGCCGTAGCCCTGCGCGCGGGCGAGACCCACGCCGCGGATGCCGCGCGGCGGATACTTGGCGCGTTCGACCACCGCGCGCGCCTCGGCGGCGCTGTTGACCCGCGGCACGATGATGCCGTCGGCGCCGATGTCGAGCGCCTGCTTGATGTCGCGCTCGCTCTGGCTCGGGACGCGCAGCACGCTGGCCGCGCGGCCACCGGTGGCCTGGATCAGGCGCTGCCAGTCGAGAATCGCGAGCGGGCTGTGCTCGCCGTCGAGAAACAGCCAGTCGAAGCCGCACCTCGATACCATCTCGGCCACTTCCGGCGCGGGCAGCGTCAGCATGGTGCCGAGCAGCAGGTCTTTTTGTCGCAATCTCGTGGTAAAACTCATCGTATGCCTCGCGCGGTACTCAACTGCCCAGGCCCTTCGCCATCAGCGATGCGCACAGCAGCATGCCGAGAATCACGACCAGCTGCCAGTGAATCAGGCGCTTCAGGCGACTGACGGTCGCCGTGCCCACCGCCGGCGCCGCGCCCTGCGCCAGCGCCCCGCGCCAGCGGCGATACTCGGCGGTCGGGAACTGCGACAGCACCGCGCCGGCAACGAACAGCGCCAGCTTGAGCTGAAAAAACGTGTTGGCGAAATAATAGGCGCTGCCCTTGTCGAGGTAGAACACGCGCAGCAAACCGAAGGCGAGCACGGTCAGCGCCGCGGCGACCATTGCGCGGTCGGCACGAATGATGCGCCGGGCAACGTCGGCATCCGGATGTTCGCGCAACAGGCCGAGCTGCAGCGACAGCGCCGAGGCAAGCGCGAAAAATCCGAGGAAATGCCCGAAGGCGACGAGCGCGGCAGCCAGCGTCACGGCGACAATCGCTTCATGGTCCAGCTGTCACCGTCGGCGACATAGGCGATGCGATCGTGCAGGCGATTGTCCCGTCCCTGCCAGAATTCGAAGTAGTCCGGCGCGAGGCGGTAACCGAGCCACGCGTCGGGCCGCGGCACGTCGCCGTCCGGGTAGGCCGCGCGCAGGCGCAGCACTTCGTCTTCGAGTTGCGAGCGGCTCTCGACCTCGGCCGACTGGCGGGACGCCGCAGCGCTGAAGCGACTGCCCTCGGGGCGGATCTGGAAATACTTTTCCGCATCCGCGGCCGGCAGCAGCGCGGCGCTGCCCTGGACGCGCACCTGACGGCTCAGGTCGCGCCAGTGAAACAGCAGCGCGGCCCGCGGGTTGGCCGCGAGCTCGCGGCCTTTCTGGCTGCGCGAATCGGTATACCAGCAAAAACCCTCGCTATCGACGTGCTTGAGCAGCACGACCCGCGCCGACGGGCGGCCGGCGGCGTCGGCGGTGGCGAGCGTCATCGCGGTCGCATCGAGCAGCTCGAGGTCGCGCGCGCGCTGTAGCCAGCGGCCAAACTCGACGAACGGATCCGAGTCCATATCCTTTTTGTCGAGACTGTGCGATTCGTAGTCGCGGCGGACATCGGACAGATCCAGCTCGATCGCCATCAGAAGACCTGTTTGAACAGCGCCTGCAGCGCGGCCCAGGATTTTTCGTCGGCCTCGGCGCTGTAGCCGAGATCGATGCCGTACTTCTCGGCGTTGACGTCGGCCTCGGGATTGGAGAAACCGTGCTTGGCACCGTCGAGCAGCAACACCTCGTAGTCGGCGCGGGCGGTATCCATTTCCTGCCTGAAGGCCTCGAGGTCATTTTGCGTAACCATCGAATCGGCGGCGCCGTGACAAACCAGAATTTTCGCCTCGATGCTGCCCGGGTCGGCCGTGTGGAACGACCCGAGCGCGCCGTGAAAGCTCGCCACCGCCTTCAGCGGCATGCCGATACGCGCCATGTGCAGGACCATCGCACCACCGAAGCAATAGCCGATCGCGGCGGTGCGCGCGGCGTCGACACCCGGCTGGTCGAGCAGCAGTTCGTAACCGGCGCGCAGCGCCGCGGTGCCGGTCTCCATGTCGTTCAGCACGCCGGTCATCAGCTGGCCGGCCTCGTCGGGGTTGTCCGCGGTGCGGCCGCCGCCGTACATGTCGATTGCGAGCGCGACGTAGCCAAGTTCGGCGAGGAGGTGCGCGCGGCGCACGATGTAATCGTTCAGGCCCCACCATTCGTGCACGATGACGACGCCCGGCCGGTTTTCGGCGATTTCGTCGTCATAGGCGAGGTAGCCGCTGTGGCTGGCATCGCCCACGGCGTATTCGATGCGATTGGTCAGGATGTTCATCGATGTCTCCTCGGCTGCGGTCGAAGGCCGAATTCTACTCCGTAAATTTGTTCTCAGGTAGCGGAGTGAACTAACATCGCGACATGAACCGGCTCGACCATATCGTCGTCGCGGCCGACACGCTTGAGCAGGGCGCCGCATACCTGCGCAAACACCTCGGTGCCGAACCGCCGACCGGCGGCAAGCACGCCACGATGGCGACGCACAACCGCGTCATGCGGCTCGGCGACGATTGCTATTTCGAACTGATCGCCATCGACCCGTCGGCGGCAACGCCCGCACAACCGCGCTGGTTCTCGCTCGACGACCGCCTGCTGCGCGGCGCGGTGCGCGAGCGCCCGCGACTGATCACCTGGGTCATGAATACCCCCGACATCCATGCGCTCGCCGCGCGCACCGGCGTCGACATCGGTACGCCGACGCGGCTGTCGCGCGACGGCCTGCGCTGGGAAATCGCGCTGCCCGACGATGGTCGCCTGCTCGCCCACGGCATGCTGCCGTACTGCATCCAGTGGCACAGCAAGCCCCACCCGGCGCGCGCGATGGCCGATCTCGGTTTTCGCCTCGATGCGCTGATCGTTCACCACAATCGCCCCGACTGGATCAGCGCGCGCCTCGCCGCGCTCGGCGCCGTCGACCTGGTCCGGGTCGAGCCGCTGCCCGACGACGAGGCCCCGTATCTCGAAGCCCGCCTCGCCACGCCCGACGGCCCCGTCTCCCTCAGCTGACCGAACTAATCGGCTGGGTCAGGGATCGTTGAGCCAGCTGGCGGGGTCGAGGATCGGCGGGCGGAAAAAGCAGATCATGCGACCGTCGGGACTGGCGGCGGCGCCATCGCACCACGGCGCGGTACCGTGCAGCGCGAGACGGTGAACGACGAAGGCTTCGCCGGGACGGGCGTGGATTTCGGTCCGTTGACAGTCGGCAAAGGCGGCGCGCCGCGCGGCCTGGTAGGTTTCAGTCACGTCCTCGTCACCCCAGTCCGCGGGGGCGATGCCGGCGAAGCGCGCGGCGAACGCGGCGCGCATCAGCTCGTGCGAACCCTCGTAGATCACGAACGGCGACGCACCGGGGTCAAAATCGTTCATCGCAATGCCGAGCACGAAACCGTGATGCTCGCGCAGGTGACGATGGCGGTCCGGGCCTTCGCCGAGCAGGCCGTCGACGTGCGCGGCGTCGCGCTCGCGGCGAAACCGCAGCCGCGCTTCGGATTCGCCCGCCATCGGCTGCGGGTAACCCGGAAAACAGACCGAGACCTGCGCCGCGTCCCAGGCGAAGTCACGCAAACCCAACACCTGGTCGATGAAGTCGACCGCGTCGCCGGCGAGCGCCCCGCTGCCGCCAACCGCACCGCTGGCGTCGTTGCCGAGCGCGTTGACGCCGGCAAACCAGGTGCCGTCGTAGCGATGCCAGCGCCGATGCTGCGGATCGTCGAGCGTCGCGCGCGCAGCGCCGTATGCCGCCTCGACCCAGGCGCGCAGTCGCGGGTCGAATCCGAAGCGGCACCAACCGCGCGCGAAGTACTGTTGCGTCCGATTGCGCATGGTGGCAGTGATGCTATCATGCCGGTTTCGCATGACAACATCCGGCCCAGCCTTGAGCGACGCAGCCCACAATCGCATCGCCGGCCTGCCCTGCTGGCACGGCGACATCCGCATCGAAGCGCTTGGCGGCGGCATGACCAATCTCAATTTCAAAGTCACCGACGGCGCTGGCGATTTCGTCGTTCGCATCGGCGAAGACGACCCGGTTCACCTGATTTCGCGTGCCAACGAGGTTGCGAGTTGCCGCGCCGCGCAGGCGATCGGCGCGTCGCCCGAACTCGTGCACCACGAGCCCGGCATTCTCGTCGTCCGCTTCGTTGACGGCCGCGTTTACGACGAACCCGACGTGCGCGTGGCGGCGAATCTCGAGCGTATCGTCGACCTGTTGCGCCGCTTTCACCACGAGATGCCGAACCACTTCAACGCGGTGCCGGTCATGTTCTGGGTCTTCCAGGTATTGCGCCACTACCAGAGCCTGTTGCGCGCCGGTGACAGTGCGCACGCCGGGCGCCTCGACGAACTCGCACGCACCGCCGACGCGCTCGAGACCGCGGTCGGTCCGATCGAGGTCGTCTTCGGCCACAATGACCTGCTGCCGGCCAACTTCATCGACGACGGCGAGCGCCTCTGGCTGATCGATTTCGACTATGCCGGCTTCAACAGCCCGCTGTTCGATCTTGCCAATCTCGCCTCCAACAACGAGCTCGACGCAGCGCAGGAAACGGCGATGCTCGAGCAATACTACCGCGCCGCCCCCGACGCCGCGCGGCTTGCGAGCTACCACGCGATGAAGTGCGCGTCGCTGCTGCGCGAAACGATGTGGTCGATGGTTTCCGAACTGCATTCACGCGTCGACATGGATTTCGCCGATTACACCGCCAAGAATCTTTCGCGCTTCGAATCGGTTTATACCGAGTATCGCAAAAGCTTCGCCTGACCGCCTCGGAGTCACCCACGATGCCGCTCGACCTCGATTTCGTCCGCCAGCAGTTCGACCAATTGCATGACGACCCCGAGTTCGTATTCGCCGCCAATGCCGGCGGCAGCTACGTCTGCAACCAGGCAAATGCGTTACTCGAGCACTACAACCGGCATACCCGGGTGCAGCCCTACGCCGGCTACCCGGTGTCGGACCGCGCCGGCGAAGCGATGGATCGCGCCCACCGGGGCTGGGCCGAAGCGCTCAACATCGACCCCGACGACTTGACGATCGGCCCGTCGACGTCGATGAATACCTACGTGATGGCGCAGGCAATCGGCGATCTGTGGAAGGCCGGCGACGAGATCATCGTCACCAACCAGGATCACGAGGCCAACAGCGGCGCGTGGCGGCGCAAGGCGCTCGAAAAAGGCGTCACCATCCGGCAGTGGGAGGTCGACCCCGCCACCGGCCTGCTCGACATCGATGCGCTGTTCCCGCTGCTGCGCGACAATACGCGCTGGGTTTTCTTCACCCATTGCTCGAACATCGTCGGCACCGTCAACCCGGTGGCCGAAATCGTCAAGACGATCAAGTCGCGCTGCAATGCACGCATTTTCGTCGACGCCGTTGCTTACGCGCCGCATCATATCCCGGACCTCCAGGCGCTCGGCGTCGACGGCTACGCGTTCAGCCTGTACAAGGTCTACGGTCCGCATCAGGGGCTGATGTACGTCAGCGGCGAAATTCACGGCGACCTGACCTCGCAGGCGCATTATTTCAACACCGGCATCCCGACCAAGGATTTCAACCCGGCCGGACCCCAGCACGCGCAGGTCGCGGGTTGCGCCGGCGTGCTCGATTACTTCGACGCACTGCATGCGCATCACTTCGAGCAGACCGCGACGCGCAGCCGCGTCCAGCGGCTCGACGATTTGCACGGCATGATCCTCGGTCACGAGAACGCGCTCGCCGCGCCGCTGCTCGCATTCATCGGCGATCGTTCCGACCTGCGCCTGATCGGCAAACCGCACGTCGGCGACAACGATCGCGCGCCGACGATCGCTTTCCAGCCACTCGGCCAGAGCGCCGCCGAACTGACGCGCAAACTGCAGCGCGCCGGTATCGGCACCGAGCACGGTCATTTTTACGCCCACCGTCTGCTCAGCGACCTCGGCATCGACCCCGACGA
>JBPEYE010000408.1:0-6516 GCA_052030825.1 Gammaproteobacteria bacterium
GCAGGCCAGCGCGCGCGGTACCGACGGCGACTCGTTCCTCGGCCTGGTTTACGACCAGATCACCGGCGACGAGGACGCGCGCGTCTGCAAGGACATACCCGACAGCGCCTGCAAGCACCTGCCGCGCAACTTTTTCGCCTATCTCGTCGCCAACGTCATGACCAAGGTCGCCGACGAGTTGTCGAGCGCGCGCCTGATCCTGCCGTGGATGCTCGGTGCGCTCGGCGCGCCGGCCGCCTTCGTCGGCTTTCTGGTGCCGATTCGCGAGGCCGGCGTATTGATCCCGCAGCTCGCGGTCGCCGCCTATGTGCGCCGCCTCGCGATCCGTAAAACCGTCTGGTTGGTCGGCGCCGCGCTGTCCGGCGTGGCGCTGGCGATCATGGGCTTCGGCGCGGCGAGCCTCGACGGCGCCGCCGCCGGCTGGATCGTGCTGGCGATGGTCGCGCTCTACAGCCTCGCGCGGGGATTGTGTTCGGTTTCGGCCAAGGACGTGCTCGGCAAGACCGTCTCGAAGACCCGGCGCGGCACGCTGATGGGTTACGCCGCGGCGACCGCCGGCGCGCTGACGCTCGCGATCGGTCTGGGCATCGAGTATGCCGGAGGCCGCGAGCTCGGCGCCGATTTTTTCAGCATTCTGCTGCTTGCCGCGGCCGGCATCTGGATCGCGTCGCTCGGCGTATTCGCGAGCATCCGCGAGGAGCCCGGCGCGACCGAAGGCGGCGGTAACGCGATCCTGGTGGCGTTCAAGAGCCTCGCCCTGCTCCGCGACGATGCCGAGTTCCGCCACTTCGTCATCGCGCGCACGCTGCTGCTGTCGGCCGCGCTGGCGCCGCCGTTCTACGTGCTGCTGGCGCAGCAGCGCGGCGCCGGCGAAGCCGGGCTCGGCCTGCTGATCATCGCCAGCGGCCTCGCCGCGAGCGTCAGTTCGCCGATCTGGGGGCGCATGGGCGACAGGTCCAGCAAGACCGTCATGATCCTCGCGTCGACCCTCGCCGGTGTGACCGGCATCGCGACCTGGGCGCTCGACGCCGCCGGCGCGCCGTTCATGGACAGCGCCTGGACTTACGCGCTGCTGTTCCTGCTGATCGCGATTTTTCACGGCGGCGTGCGCCTTGGCCGCAAAGTCTATCTCGTCGACATGGCCAACCAGGACAACCGCTCGAGCTACGTCGCGGTCAGCAACACCGTGATCGGCGTGATGATGCTCGCCGGCGGCGCGATCGGCGCGCTCGCCGACGTGATCAGCGTCAGCGCGGTTCTCGCCGTGCTCGGAATACTGTCGTTCGTCGCATCGCTCTACATCCTCAAGATGCCCGACGTGTCCGGCTGACGCCCGTTTCGCGGGCTCGCCGATTCCGCCGGCCCGGTCCGGGCCCGAATTCCTGATTCGAAGCCTGTAACCGGTCGCAAGACCCGGCTACCGCAGCCGCGATTGCGCCGCGCGACGCCAACGCCGCCGCGCGAGAGCCTTGGGGGAAAGAAATCCTAGTGGCGGGTGGCCGAGTCGGGAATTTCGAAATCGCCGTCGAGCAGCGCGACGAAGTTCTCGAGCCGCGACTCGGCGCTGACGCTTTCGAGCAGCATCTGCTTTTCCGCCGATTCGAGCGGCAGTGCGAGCACCAGACTGTCGACCAGGCGCGCGGTCGGCAGGCGCTCGAGCATCGGCAGGTCGGCCTCGAGATCGTTGACGTCGAAGTAACGCTTGAGCGACTCGATCAGCTTCGCGTGCCGCGGGCGCAGCGCCTCGTCGTGCTCGACGTAATCGTCGGCGAAGCGCGACCAGTCGGGGACGATGAGCCGGTAGCCGCGGGTCGTCGGCAACTCCTCGGCGACGTCGAAGCGGCAGACCCCGGTCAGCACCATCTCGATGCGGCAATCGCTGGTTTCGCGATATTGCGTGATTCGCCCGGCGCAGCCGGTACGGTACAGCGCGCCGTCGGTTTTGCCGTTCGGGTCGGGCTGGATCATCCCGATCATTCGCTGTGCGCCGAGCGCATCCTCGACCATGTTGAGATAGCGCGGCTCGAAAATATTGAGCGGCAACTCGGTGCGCGGCAGCACGATCGCGCCGGTCAGCGGAAAGATCGGCAGCGTTTCGGGCAGCGCCTCGAACGGGCTGATGAAGGGATTGGTACTCATCGATGACCTCTCTGGTTTGCCCCTGTCGACCGCAACCGGTCGCGGGAGTTCAATTCGTCGGTAAACCTGACCCCGGTCATGGTATCAGGGTCACCGCGGCGATATGTTGGACTCTTGGTATACGATGAGATAGGTTAGGGAGTTCATCATCAGGGGCGGGGAGAATCATGAATTCGGATGTCAAGAACACGGTCAAGAAAAAGATTTCCAACAAGGAATACGATCAGGAACTCGCCCAGCTGCAGATCGAGCTGGTCAAGCTGCAGGAGTGGATCAAGGCCAAGGGCCTCAAGGTCGTCTGTATCTTCGAGGGCCGCGACGCCGCCGGCAAGGGCGGCGTGATCAAGCGCATCACCGAAAGCCTCAACCCGCGCATCTGCCGCGTGGTCGCGCTCGGCACCCCGACCGAACGCGAAAAGACACAGTGGTACTTCCAGCGCTACGTGCCGCACCTGCCCGCGGCCGGCGAAATGGTGCTGTTCGACCGCAGCTGGTACAACCGCGCCGGCGTCGAGCGCGTGATGGGTTTCTGCACCGAGGAGGAGTACCTCGAATTCATGCGCTCCTGCCCCGAGTTCGAGCGCATGCTCGTGCGCTCCGGCATCATCCTGATCAAGTACTGGTTCTCGGTCAGCGACGAGGAGCAGGAGCGTCGCTTCCAGAAACGTATCGAGGATCCGACCAAGCGCTGGAAACTCTCGCCGATGGATCTCGAATCGCGCAATCGCTGGGTCGAGTACTCGAAGGCCAAGGACATGATGTTCGCCCACACCGACATCAAGCAGGCGCCGTGGTACGTCGTCAACGCCGATATCAAGAAACACGCGCGGCTCAACTGCATCAAGCACCTGCTCAGCATGATCAAATACGAAGACCTGACGCCCGAGCCGATCGAACTCGAACCGCGCACGCAAGGTGAAGGATACGTGCGGCCGCCGCTCGAGGACCAGACCTTCGTGCCCGAACACCATTAACGACCGAATCGAGACTCATGGCCACGTCCCCCAATACCAACAAGACGCTCAGCGTCGTCGCCGACGAAGTCGATATCGACCTCGTGCCCGAGCCAGCGCCGGATCCGATCGAAACCACCGACCTCGACGCGCCCGAGCTCTATCTCAACCGCGAGCTGTCGTGGCTGGAGTTCAACCGCCGCGTGCTGCACGAGGCCGAGGACGAGACCAATCCGCTGCTCGAGCGGCTCAAGTTCCTCGGCATCGTCAGTTCCAACCTCGACGAATTCTTCATGAAGCGCATCGGCGGCCTCAAACAGCAGCTCGGCGCCGGGCTGATGGAAGTCAGTGTCGACGGCCGACTGCCCGGACAGCAGATCGAGGAATGCTACATCAAGGTGCGCGAAATCGAGGCGTTGCAGGACGAGATATTGCCGCAGCTGATCGCGCAACTCGCCGAACACGATATCCGCATCGTCAAGTACGACGCGCTCGACGAGGCCGACCGCGAAACCATCCGCACCCACTTCTTCGAAAACATCTACCCGCTGATCACGCCGCAGGGCGTCGACTCGGCGCACCCGTTTCCGTTCATCTCCAACCTGTCGCTGAACCTGCTGGTCGCGCTGCGCCACCCCGGCGGCGACGAGGAGATGCGTGCGCGGGTCAAGGTGCCGATCGGTCTCGGCATCCCGCGCTTCCTCCAGGTCCCCGGCAGCCATACCTTCGTGCCGCTGGAGAGCGTCATGGCGAAGAATCTCGACGTGCTGTTCCCGAAAATGGAAATTGTCGATTCGGAGTTGTTCTTCGTCACCCGCAATGCCAACACCGCGCGCGACGAGGACGAGGCCGACGACCTGCTCGCGATGATCGAGTCCGAGGTGCGCCATCGCCGCTTCGCCAAGATCGTGCGCGTCGTCATCGATCACGACATGGAGCCGGCGCGCCGCGGCATGCTCGCAGCGGAACTCGGCCTCGACGAGAGCGACGTATTCGAACGCAAGGGCCTGCTCGCGACCCGCGACCTGCTGTCGCTGGTCGACCTCGAAATGCCGGCGCTGCGCGACCCGCCGCATCATCCGATCGACCACCCGCGGCTGCTGCACCACCCGAACATCTTCTACGCCGTGCGCGAACAGGGTGCGATCCTGCTGCACCATCCCTACGAGTCGTTCTCGACCTCGGTCGAACGCCTGCTGCGCGAGGCGAGCCGCGACCCGAAGGTGCGTGCGATCAAGATGACGATTTATCGCACCTCGGGCGAAACCAAGATCATCGATTACCTGATCGACGCCGCGCAAAACGGCAAGCAGGTCGCGGTAGTGGTCGAACTCAAGGCCCGGTTCGACGAGGCCGCCAACATCCGCTGGTCGAGTCGCCTGGAAGAAGCCGGCATCCACGTCACCTACGGCGTCGTCGACCTGAAGACGCACTGCAAGGTCATCCTCGTCGTGCGCCAGGATTACGACGGCCTCAAGCGTTACGTCCATATCGGCACCGGTAACTACCACGCCGGCAACGCGCGTCTGTACACCGATCTCGGCCTGCTGACCTGCGATCCCGACATCGGCCGCGATACCACCGAGCTGTTCAATTACCTGACCACGGGTTTCACGCCGAAACGCAACTATCGCAAGCTGTTGCCGGCGCCGAAGCTGCTCAAGCGCGCGCTGCTGGAAAAAATCGCGCGCGAGATCGCGCACCACGCGGAGAATCAACAGCAGGGTCATGTCCAGATCAAAATCAACGCGCTCGAGGACAAGGATATCGTGCGCGCGCTCTACGAGGCCTCGCAGGCGGGCGTCAAGATCGACCTGATCGTGCGCGACACCTGCCGCCTGCGTCCCGGGATCCCGGGGCTGTCGGAAACCATCCGGGTATTCAGCGTGGTCGGCCGCTTCCTCGAACACAGCCGGATCTATTATTTCGAGAACGGCGGTAGTCCCGAGTATTACATCGGTTCGGCCGATTCGATGATGCGCAATCTCGAGCACCGCGTCGAGGTGCTCGCGCCGGTCGAGGCGCCCGAATTGCAGGCAAGCCTGCGCACGATCATCGATACCCAGCTGTCGGACCAGTACGACATCTGGCAGCTGCAGGCGGACGGCAGCTACCTGCGCCTGCAGGGCAAGAACGCCGACGGCGACGGCAGCCAGCAGGCGCTGATCAAGGATGCCCAGGAACGGCTGCGTCGCGCCCAGGGTGCCAAACGGCGCAAGACCCCGTCGGCGCACAAGCGCAACATCAGCCTGCGCGACGATTGAACCTCAGGTCGTGACCTCGCCGGAGAGGTTTTTCGGGTAGTCGAAATACTCGAAGTTGGTCGTCTCGCGCGACCAGTCGTGCCAGCGGTCGATCTCGCAAACCCACTTGACCAGCCCGCAGGTCGGGACATTGTCGATGCGAAAATAGTCGCTGATCGAGTTGCAGAAATGGGTGATGTCGGGGTTGTGGAACACCAGCATCAGCGCGTTCACGCGGTCCGACTGGTTGACGATGATCTCCTCGATAGCGCCGCGGCCGAGAAAGTAAAGGCCCTCCTCGGTCGCGATTTCGTCCGCCGGGTAGCCGCAGGCGTCGCAGAACAGTTGCGCGGTCGTGTAGGCCCGTTTCGCCGGACTCGAAAAGACGAGATCGAGCGTCTCGCCGCGATCGTTGAAGCGCCGGCCCATTTCCGGCGCGTCGCGCAGGCCGCGCTTGTTGAGCGGCCGCTGCTGGTCCGACAGCCCGGGTTCGTCCCAGCTCGACTTGGCGTGCCGCAACAGGTACAGGATTTTCATCGCGAGCCTCCCGCTCCGTCGCGATCAGCGCAGCATACACACCCGCACCACCCTCGTCCATCGCGACCGCCGAAACCGGATTTCCGTTACGTTTTCAGCCGGCCAGATGCGATTGCCGTCGGAAATTGGCGGTCATTGCGAGGCGCGCCGGCCGCCGCCTAGCGCGACGAGGCAAGCTCGCAAGGAGCGCACGGTGCAAGGCTACTCGTAGACCTGCTGGATATAGATTTGCACCGGGCTGCCGTCGTAGATGCCGAAGGTCGCGCGCGCCATCGGGTCGTCGTCGAATACGCCGTCGACGATCCAGTCGTAACGCAGCCACAGGTGGTTGGCCGAGTTCAGGTCGGTGGTGGTATCGACGAAGCCGTCGTTGCCGGCGCCCGGCGCCGGAAAATCGTAGTCGACGTCACCGGCCGATGCCGGGTTGTTGACCACGGTCGGCGTCGACAGCCCCGGCGGGCTTGCCACCGAGACCAGGTCGGCGTCGGCGATCGCGGTGCAGGTATCCAGCAGGTTGCGCGCGAAGCCGGTCCCGGTCCAGTACTCGGCGAAGGCCGGCATCCGCAGCGGGTCGACCTCGCTGCCGTGCGTGTTCTCCATGCGCAAACGGCCGAAGCGCAGGTTGTTGCCGGCCGGGTCGAGCA